>JALWGH010000139.1 GCA_027013735.1 Melioribacteraceae bacterium | reverse complement strand
ACCCTCCGGTAATATTCTTGATTTTCGGCTTGCGCGTGTAAATATCGAATGCAGCTCCAACCAACGTGTTTATTGCGGAGACGGCATCACCGCCGTTGTCCTTAACAGCTTGAGCAAATTTGTGAATCTCCGAGACATTCGGGGAAAGCTTTACAATTAAAGTCTTTGAGGTAACCTCTCTCGTCTTTCTCGTAATTTCCGCAACAGCTTCCAAATTATTTCCGAACAACAAACCGCCGTCTTTTACATTCGGACAAGAAACATTTATTTCAAAAGCTTTAACCGTCTCTTCTTTGTCTAATTCCTTAACACACTGAACGTATTCCTCGACTGTGCTTGCGGCGATGTTGCAAATAACGGTTGAACCCAAATTTTTTAAGAAAGGTAATTTCTCTTTAATAAATTTTTCCAAGCCCACATTGGCAAGCCCGATTGCATTCAACATTCCCACCGGTGTTTCCGTAACGCGCATCGGCTCGTTGCCCACGCGGGGATTTAGCGAAATGGATTTTGTAATGATAGCGCCTACTTTACTCAAATCAATAAACTTGGAAATTTCATCTCCGTACCCGACCGTACCCGAAGCGAGTAAAATCGGATTCTTCAATTTAAGTTTGCCAATCTTAACTTCCATATTTGCCATTTAAAAATCCACTTCCTTAATGTTAAAAACAGGTCCGTCTTTGCACACAAGTAAATAACCTTCCGACTCTGCAGATTTAATTGCACATCCTTGGCACAAGCCGATACCGCAAGCCATATTCGACTCTGCGGAAACTTCGCAGTTAATGTCGTTTTGCAGAGAAAACTTTTTCAAAGCCGCTAACATTGGAATTGGTCCGCAGCCGAAAATTTTAATCTTCGAGGAATTAAATCTTTCAATATTGTTTGCAAGCAACTCCACAACATTTCCGTGAAAACCCGAACTGCCGTCATCCGTAGCAATAGAAATATTTTCGAGTTCACTGTTAATTATTTGTGCTTTTGTTCTTGCACCAACGTAAGAGAAAACCTCAACACTTGCAGAAAGACTTTTGAGCAGGAACGGGAAAGGCGCAACACCAATTCCGCCGGCAACAATCACAGCGGTTTCGAAATCATCCTCAATATTGAAACCTCTTCCCAAGGGTCCGATTACATTTAATTCTTCTCCTACTTTTTTCCGTGCAAGCATTTCCGTTCCCGCGCCCTTTACTTCAATCAGGAAGGAAACAAAACTTCCCTCAACATCACTGACGCTGAATGGTCTGCGCAGCAAAGGGTAAACGGTGTCATTAATTTTAATTTCACAAAATTGTCCGGGGACCGCATTAGCAGCAATATCGGGAAGCTCAATCGTTAAGCGAAAAACGTTTTTACCAACTGTAGTGTTCTCAACAATTTTTCCTGTTTCAATCGTCAAGGCAAAACCGGGAATAGTGAAAAATGATTAATTGAACTAAAGAATAACGACATTAAGTATTACGTGATTTATTGAACCGAGATTCAATTGAAGTTATTTTGTCAAGCCTTCTTTGGTGTCTGCCTCCTAAAAATTCATTGTCGAAGAATACATCCAAAATCGATTTGACAGTTTCCTCGCCAAGAGTCTTCGCGCCGAGAACAATCATATTGGCATTGTTGTGTTGCCGTGCGCTTTTTGCCGAAAACTCGTTGTAACAAGTTGCAGCTCTAATTCCAGGCATTTTATTTGCAACGATTGCCGAAGGAATTCCCGTAGCGTCCAGCATTACTCCGAAAGAAGCTTCGTTGCGTTCAACCCTTTGTGCAACCTTGAAAGCAAAATCGGGGTAATCACAAGACTCCTCAGAATAAGTACCCACGTCGATTATCTCGAAACCTTTGCCACGTAGGTATTCGCTAATAATTCCTTTCATCTTAAATCCCGTGTGGTCGGAACCTATTGCCACCGTTGTGTTAACTTTATTATTGAAAGCTTTTGGGACAGAAGACTTTTCCGCTTCATCTTTATTTCGAACGCTTTTGTTAACAACCTCAACACCGAGACTTTTAATAACATCGGAAGCGGCAGGAGTAATAATATCGTGCTCGGATATTTCGATTTTCCTGACGCCCCTATTGTAAAGCCTCAGTATTTCGCTTTCCGTGTAAAGACTCCGTTTCATCTTAAGTCAATTCGTACTTCTTCTTCATATTAAGATAATCTACTACTAGTTTGACATCCTGAGCATTTTCACGATTGCAAACGAGCAATGCGTCAGGAGTATTGATTACTATTACATTTTCCAAACCCACGACAGCGGAAAATTTATTTAAAGAATAAATATACGAATTCTTTGTCTTTTCACAATAAACATCTCCAAATTTGGCATTGCCGTCTTTATCTTTTTTGCTCAGTTGGTAAACGGTTTCCCAACTGCCAACGTCGCTCCAACCAAAATCACCCTTAATAAGATAAACTTTTTTGGAATGTTCCATTACTCCGTAATCGATTGATATTTTGGCAAGTTGCCCGTAAACGCGGGTTAATTCTTTTTGGAAATCTTCTTTGCCAATTGATTTTTCAATTTCAAGCAAAGCCTCAAACAAATCCGGCATGTATTTTTTAATCTCTTCCAAAATCGATTTAACACTCCAGACAAACATTCCCGAGTTCCAAAGGAAATCTCCCGAAGCCAAAAATCTTTTTGCAGTAGCAAGATTGGGCTTTTCGGCGAAGGTATTAACCTTATGAATGCCGGGCTTTACCTCTTCCTGATCGAATTGAATGTAGCCATATCCTGTTTCCGGTCGGTCGGGAATAATGCCGATAGTCATTAAGCCTCCGCTTTCGTAAGCATACTCGGCGGCTTGACGGATTCTTTCCTTAAACTTTTGAACGTCCATAATTAAATGGTCGGCAGGCAAAACAATAGTAACAGCATCGGGATCTTTTTGTTTAATAATAATAGAAGCAAGCCCGATGCAAGGCGCTGTGTTCTTGCCGAAAGGTTCGTCAATAATATTTTCCTCGGGTAATTGAGGCAATTGAGTTTTTATTCTTGCCGCTTGAATTCTATTGGTAACAATAAAAATATTTTCGGTTTCAACCAGCCCTTTTAACCTGACAACCGTATCTTGAATCATTGTATTTTCGCCGAATATTTTCAAGAGCTGTTTCGGGTTTTCTTTCCTGCTGCGAGGCCAAAATCTTGAGCCTACTCCCCCTGCCATAATAACCGCGTAAAGATTCATCCTACTTTTCCTTTCCTTATTTTCAAAATTTCATTTAGCTTTTCTGCTTTGTCTAAAAAGGTTGAGATGTCCACATCCTTTTCGCGCACAATAGCAACAATAACAATCATACTTGCCCGCATCAAATCAATATTTTCTTTTGTGATTTCAAGTTGACCGTCGCGAATAAGACAAAGCGCTTCGTACAAATTTACGTGCATTGTTTTAACTATTTCCAAACCTGCTTCGAGCGAAAGCGAAGCGTTTTGACGAAAAACGTCGTAATATTCATTTAATTCTTCTTCCGTGTACTTACCTTGTAAAATCCTTTCGAGAAAAGCATCAAAACTTTTCACCGGCTTTAGCACGGAGTTCAAATAATTTTCGAAGTCAAACTCTGTGCTTGTTTTCAAATCCCCGAGAATAAATTTTTCCTTTTCTTCGTCCTGTTGTGCAAAGGGATTTTCTTCTTGAGCATATTCTTTCTTCTCTCTCAAAGCAATATCGTCGAGCTCTTCATCATTGGTTTCTTTCAACGTGTAAAAAATTTCTTCGTTCTTTGAAAGCAAGCTGTTAAAATTTGCCGGAGTAACCACGTCCAACAAAGCGCTTAACTCCCTGACCAACGAATGACTGTGTTCCTTAAATCTTTCGGTTACCTTAAGGAAATCAATTACGCCGCCGGAAATGTAGTTGTAAACCTCGCCTAATTTAACTGCAAATTTTGAAAACTCGGTAATTGTTTTCAGCTTTTGAATTTCCGCCGGCAAATCCTCCGACGTTGCCAATCGTTCCCTAAGCAGAGTAACCACTTCGATTTTTTCGGAACTTAACCTTAAATTATTTGCTGCAAAAGTAATAGCCTGAATTACGTATTGCTTTTTGAAATCCGTGTCAGTCAACGTAAACCCGCGGAACTCTTTTACTAATATTACACGTAATTTCGTAAGGAATTGTGTTTAATATTTTCGACCATTCCCATGCGTCGAAATTTTGCTTGCCTTCCCGTCCCATTAAAACAATCCTGTTTCCGATGTTCACGCTTTTCCCCGTAACGTCAAACAGAATTCTGTCCATTGTTACGCGTCCTATTTGCTTGACCTGACTCCCCTTAATAATTCCCTTGCTTTTGTTGGAAAGCAATCTGTTGTATCCGTCTGCATAACCGACAGGAACGGTAGCCGCAACAATATTTTTAGGCGCGAAATAAATTCTGCCGTAGCTAACCGATTCACCTTTCCTAACTTTTTTTAATGTTGTAATTTGGGAAACAAGTTTCATCACAGGTTTTAGTTTAATCGATTCGGAAGTTTCGAGCGAAGGATAATAGCCGTAAAGCGAAATCCCCGGTCGCACCATATCGAAATACGCGTCCGGCAAATCGAGGATGGCGCCGCTGTTAGCCGCGTGAACGATTCCCGTTTCAATTCCTTCACTTTCCAACTCGTTCAGCACTTCCTTAAATCTGCCCAATTGAATATTTGCAAAACTCTTGTTTTTTTCGTCGGAAGTGGCAAAGTGTGTGTAAATGCCGTCAATCTTGACATTGCCGAGTGTGCTGATTTCCTTAATAATATCAAGGGCTTCCCGATAATCAATTCCCAAGCGTCCCATTCCGGTGTCAACATTCACGTGAATGAGCAACGGTTTTTTGCCTTTGTATTTTTTCAATATTTTAATTTGCGAACTTGAGGCAAAGGTTGGAATTATTTTAAACTTAAAGTATTCGGGAATTTCCTCTTCCTTTACCGGTGAAAAAGTTAATATCGGAGCTGAGGTTAGTTTGCTCTTTCGCAATTCAATTGCTTCTTCGGTTAGAGCAACGCCGTAATAAGCGGGTTTTGCTTCCCCAAGGCTTTCAAGAGCTTCAACCGCTTTAAGCATTCCGTGACCATAGGCATCGGCTTTAACCACAGCCATTACCGCCCTGTTTTTAACTTTCTTCCTGATGTTCAAATAATTGAACTTCAAGTTTCTCAAACTAATTTCCGCTACTGTCGGTCTCATAATCAAAAAGAATTATTTACAAATAAGTATCGTAATTTAAATAAAACATTTCATTTTTCAGAAGTAATAAGTAGATTAAAATGCAATTTGAAAAAAATTTGTTTTGGAGGAAAAATGTTAGTTACAACAACCAACACAATCGAAGGCAAAAAGATCGTTCGCTATCTCGGACTGGTTTCGGGAGAAGCAATAATGGGAGCAAATATTTTCCGCGACTTCTTTGCAGGAATCAGAGACATCGTCGGAGGCAGGAGCGCCGCTTACGAAAAAGAGCTCCGCAAAGCCAAAGACTTAGCCGTTGAAGAAATGATTGAGCAAGCAAAACTTTTGGGAGGCAACGCCGTAATTGCAGTTGACCTCGACTACGAAACGGTTGGGCAAGGCGGAAGCATGCTAATGGTTTCGGCAAACGGCACGGCTGTAGTTTTGGAATAAATTATTCGGGCACAGGATTAAAATCGGTGGTAAATAATAGAAGAAATAAGAAACCAGAAATAAGAAATGGTTAAATGTTAGACGCGAGAGGCAAGACGCCAGACGTTCAGAGAACAGATAACACTGAACAGTATCTGCTAAATAGGAAACCTTGGATGAGTGGATAAATGGATTGTTGGATTACCTTGACTTAGATTATTGCTTTTTAGTAAATACAACGTTCCATTAAACACAGGTTTCAACCTGTGTATCAGGCAAACCAAAACAAAAACAAAACATCCGGCGAGAATTAAAAAAGGAGCGTTTCCGCTCCCTTTTTCTTAACCTTCGGCTTTTGTCTTAAATCCTTTTAACATCCAATTTTTAGCGAGCCATAAACTAATCGGCGTAATGATTGCAATCAAGCCGTAAATGAACCAAAGAGTGCCAGTGTGCAAATCGCTAACCGGAACGCCTTTAGGGCAGTATTTTTCAAGGAACCAACCGGAGTAAAGACCGGTTACCACTTTGTCTAAAAACCACGGGAATTGCCCGACGCCCATGTACAACCCGACTTTTCCTTTAGGTGCAATCTCGGCAATCCATTGTAAGAATCGTGGTGACCACATCGCCTCGCCGATTGTCATAAATAAAACGTAAATCAAAAAGCTGCCCACGTGAGGACCTATTGCCAACAGGAATGTGGGAATAGACATCACCAACGTGCCCCAAATCATCATTGTGTAAACATTTGCTTTTGCCGTTAAGCCGGCAATAATCGGTGTTAAAATAAAAATTAAAATAGGGTTCAAGTTTGTAAACACTTCGAAGTACTGGCTAACCACAGTTCCTTGAAAAGCACGGTCGAGGTAATAAGGCAAAGTCAACCAGTTGTGCGCGAACAAAGTCTGCACAGGCACTAAGATGAAAATAAAAAACGTAAACCGTTTGTCGCGAAACGGATGCCACGGACGACGTTTCAAATAATCCCACGAAGCCACAACAAGCATAATTACAAACAAAATGAAAGCAACGTCTAAATGGAGGTCAATCCCAAACAAACGAATGTCCCCAACCTGATTAATTGAATTTTTAAAACCGAAATCCGAAAGCAAGAAAAACACAATAGCTAACAAACTGTAAATAATAATGGGGACATTATTTATTTTAACCTTCGGTTTCGTGTCTTCTTCCTCTTTCTTTTCTTCTTCGGCTTCGCCGTTGCGAACAAGCTCTTCGTTTTGTTTAATTACTTTTTCAACCGCTTCCTTGTCGGACTTACGCGTAATTAAAACCACCGTCAATATTAACGAAAGGGCTGTCAATACAACGTAAACCCAGAACACAGCTGTTAATCCGTTTGGCGGGAAAAGATTAACCGAAGCGTGACGAGTAAACGAGGAAATGAAGCCAGAGAAAAATGCACCGAGATTCATTAAGCCGTAAATTACGGCGTAGCCCATTGCCGCAGTTTTTTTGTTTGTGTAGCGCTTAACTCCCGAGTATGCCGCCGGTTGAAATAAGCCGTAGGCAAGCACCATAATGGTTAGTCCGCCAATCATTGTGAAAAACATTGGAGACCAAAGTCCGTGCCCCAAAGGAATAGTACCGGAAAGGGAGACGAAAATACGTCCCACGAGCATCAGTAAAAACGCCAAAGCAAGTGCTTTGCGAACTCCTAACTTGTCCGCCCACCCGCCAAAAATAAGCATGGCAAAGGTAATGCCGCCGGTAACAAAGCTGTACACTACTCCTGCTTGTGCGTCCGTTAAGCCGACATTCTCCGAGGAGAATTTTCCTAAAATTGTTAGTATGCCGAAATAAACCAGCCCTTCAATAATGTAGGGCACATTAACGCCCCACAAAGCTTGAGGCGCCTTAAAGAAGGCAACAAATGTTTCTTTGAGTTCTTTGTAGGAATCCTTTAATACCTCTCCGAACGTTTTCTTTTCGGCAGTTTGAGCATTTTGATTTTCTTCCATTGCAACTCCGCATTGTTCAGAACTTACAAAATGCGAAAATAATTATTTTACATTCTCTTTACAAAATCATTTTAGAAAAATTCGTGCAATGCCTTTCTTTCCAATGCTAAACATCATTCCGCCGTTCAAATCCGTAAACAAAATATTTTCAGTTAATTTACTTTTATTCAAAACTCTTCTATTAAAATTTCCTTCCTTGTTTAACACAAAAATATCCGGCGCTTTAGATTTTAAATATTTAAGCAGATTCGGAGTGATTCTTTTAACTGAAAAACCGATTAAATATTTTTGCTTAGCGTTAATTTTATTTAGCTTTTGTTTAAGGGAAGTAAAATTCTCTGCCGGGGACAATATTGCCTCTGCCTTTCCGTGTTTAAGTCTAACGGATTTTATTTCCCCTTTCCTATTTAGCACTAAATTTAAATTACATCCATTGATATTATTAAAATAACTTTTCTTTATTTCGAGAATGTTTTCAATGTCAAACTTTTTACACAGCTTACCCTTGTTTAACAAAACAAGATTACACTTACTTAAAAACAAATTTTTAATTCCAATTTGTTTCTTAAATATCCTTAAGGTGAAAACAACAAAATCAGGATTTCCTTCAATTATTAAATCATTAAGATTCTGAATATTAAAATAGTTCAATAAATGAACAATACGATATTCGTAATTTCCTTTTTTTGAATCGGATAAAATTATTAAGGATTTACTCCCATTCGGCAAGCCAATCAAATAATATTGACCGGTGTTAGTCTCGGGGATAAACATCCTGAAATCGTTTTTGGGGAAATAGACAACATTATCTAATGTAAGTAATTTGTAAGAGAAAATAAGTAATAGAGCTACGACAATTGTTTTAATTGCTTTTCTTCTAATATTCTTCAACACAAAGATTAAGAGAAACAAAGTCAGAAAGTAAATTATTGAATCGTAAACCGAGAATTGTGTTATTCTTAAATACGATATTTCCAACGAGCCAGAGAAGTTTACTAATTTGTAAAGCAGCCAAATTACAAACGAGTTTGCCAAGGCAAAAATTTTTGCCACCCACAATGAAAACGGAAACACTGCAAGTGTAACAACGGCAATGCCAATTATTATGCCCACCATTGGGATGACAATCAAGTTAATAAACAAACTAACAACGGACAATTTATTAAAATAAGCAAGAGTAAAGGGCAAGGTGCCAATTTGTGCGGCAAATGTTACAACTCCCAACAACAAGATTTTATTAACAAGATTTGAACTAATTTTTAATTTCCTAAGTTGAGCACTCAACTTCGGTGCAAAATAAACAATCGAAAGAACCGCCGAGAAAGAAAGCTGAAAACCCGGATTGAACAATTCGCCGGGTTTAAAAAATAAAATCAGCAATGCCGCTAATGCAATCGAGTTAAAAACATTGTAATCCCTGTTCAATAAAAAAGCAACGATGCCAATGGTTGCCATTAGCGTTGCCCGCACAACCGAAGTAGGCATTCCAGTTATTAGCAGAAAGGCAAAGAGTCCTAATAATGTTAGAAAGTATTTTGTGTAAATATTCAGCCTGTTAAACAAGAGTAAAAAGATTAGCAAAATGTAACCCACGTGAAGCCCCGAAACAGCAAGGACGTGAATCACACCCGAATTAACAAAGTTTCTTTTGACCTCAACAGGAATTTCTCCCCTGTCGGCAAGTAACAAACCGCGTAATAATACGTAAGCATCGTGGTTGTGCAAGGATTTTAAAATATTATTAAGTCCTTTCCTGACTTGAAAAATCAGATTCATTAACGAAAAGCCAGAACTTCGGTAAAGATTAACATTAAACGCATCGTAACATTTAACAATTCCCAAAATATTGTGACTCAACAAATATTTTTCGTAATCAAATTCACCCGGATTCATTTTGCTTTGTGCCCGCTCTATTGTGCCAAGTAATTCAACCGAATCACCAATTTCAATTTTATTAAACAAATATCGCAAAGCCTTGGGCGAATCGTAAATCGAAGCTCTGAATTTTAGGCTGGGACTAAGCACAACATCTTTGCTCTCAACTTTTGAAACTATAATGTCGAACACAATCTTGTTTTGCAACGGCAAACTGACGTAATTAATTTTTCCCTTAATAATCGCGTTCTTAATAATTTCATCTTTGAACGGATATTTTAATTCCCCGTAACCGGAAAGCCCTAATATTAAAGCGCCAATCAAGATTGAAATGAGGAAAGCCAATAATGACAGGGTTTTAGCAAATTGTGAAAATTTAAAAACAATTATTAGAAAAAGGACCAAAAGGCTCAAAGCTGTGAACATTAAAATGTGGATTGGCAAAACAAAAAACTTTTGCATTACCATTCCCGCTACAACAGACAGGACAAAAATGAAAAATAAATTTTTCCTCACTTCAAAAGTGAAAGCAAATTATCCTTAATATCATTTAGCGAAATAATATTTTTACTTAAGCCCTCTGCCCCTTTGCCCGAGGCAATTCCAAGAGCAGGATTTAATGTGTGTGTCTTTACTAAAATATCTTCAAAATTTCCGTGGTCGGAACAGACCAACAACGTAAGTTCGTCCGGGAGATTTGTTAGAATGTTGAATAGAAATTCATCAAGGTTCCGGTAAATTATTCCGAACTTGTCTTTCAATCTCCAGTGTCCCAAATGATCGGTTAAATAAAATTCAAACAATGTAAAATCATTACGCAAAGCTAATCGTAGCAATCTTGTGGCTGCCGTTTTCGGACTAATTATTTTCAATTTGTAATGCAAATTTTCCACCCAACGGAAATTGGTTATTTCATTGCTCAATGCTTGGGAATTTCTAAGGTCCTTAAGTGTCAAAAGTTTAACACCCGAAGCCAACGCCATTTGCGCCGTTACGTTTAAACGTCTTCCGCCTTTTTTCAAATAGTCGAAATAAATTTTGGGGTAAGCGTTTGCAAAGAAGGCTTTCTTGCCAAGCCTAATTACATCGGCAAAAATATTTTTAGATTTGAGCACGGGAAGAGTTGACGTGTGTGGAAAGGGACCAAAATGCTTACCCGCAATTCGTGCGGCGTTTTCCCCTGTAAAAATAGACACTTGCCCCGTACCGCTTTGCGGAAGCCCTTCTATTCCAAGGCGGGCGTCTATTGGGAAAACAAAAAAATCTTTTTTATTCAAACGTTGATTATCAAGGTGAGGAGTATTTCCGAATATTTCCGTGAACGTTTTAAACGGGTACTTGAAAAAAGGATTTTTGTCCTCATTCTTTTCGCCTATTCCGACGCCGTCCAAAAATATTAATAATACCTTTTGCATCCTCTTTTATTTCGATTCGACAATTACGGTTACCGGCCCGTCGTTAATTATTTTAACTTTCATCATCGCACCGAAAATTCCCGTTTTAACTTTTGCTTCTCCCAAATGCTCTTTAATTCTTTCGACAAACTTTTCGTACAAAGGAATTGCAGTATCAGGCTTGGCAGCTTGAGTAAAGCTCGGACGGTTACCCCTGCGCGTATCACCGTAAAGGGTAAATTGTGAAATTACTAAAACTTCTCCATCCACATCTTTCACAGAAAGATTCATTTTTTCATTTTCATCCTCAAAAATTCTCAGGTTAACGCACTTGTCCGCTACGTATTGCGCATCTTCAACAGTGTCGCCTTCTTTAACGCCCAACAATATTACCATTCCTTTGTTTATTTCTTTCTTGTAATTTTCCTTTTCTATTTCAACGCCACCCTCGGAAACCCTTTGTATTAAAGCTCTCACGATTTTTCTCCTTTTACAATTCTCGGAATTCCGTTGTAGTCGTTTATTATTTCAATATTTAAAAAATTATTTTCCTTTAAGATTGCTACAACTTTTTCCGCTTCGCCTTCCCCTACTTCGAAATAAATCCTGCCGTTTTGTCTCAACAAATTTTCCGATGCTTCAACAATGCGCGTAAAAAAACGGAGACCGTCAGCGCCGTCCGTAACTGCTTCTACAGGTTCGAAATCTTTAATCTCTTTTTGCAAGTTCTCCATTTCTTCCTCCGGCACGTAAGGCGGATTGGAAACAATAATGTCAAAAGAGTTCAATTTTGAAATCGCTCCTTCGTCAAAAATGTCAATGTTTTCAAAGGTTAACCTTTCCGTTGCACTGTTATTCTTAGCGTTTTCCGTTGCCGTTTCAATTGCTTCTTTAGAAATGTCGATTGACGTAACATCGGCGGAATCCAAATTTATTTCAAGCGCAATTGCAATGTTGCCGCTGCCGGTACCGACATCAAGTATTTTTAATCCCTTTGATTCCCGATTGTCTTTAATTATTTTCTCGACAAGTAATTCCGTTTCGGGGCGTGGAATAAGCACCGAAGAATTGACCTTTAATTTCAATCCGTAAAATTCAACATTACCGGTAATGTATTGTAACGGTTCTCCGTTTGCACGCCTTTGAAGCCATTCGCGGTAAACTTGTTTTTCCTTTTCGTTTAACGGTCTGTCGAACTGCAAATACAAGTCCAGCCGTTTGCAATGTAAAATCTCCGCAAGCATTAATTCCGCATTAGCGCGAGCTTCGTCTATTCCCTTTTTTCTTAAATATTCTTCGGATAGTTCAACAGCTTTAATAACAGTAAGAATATCGTTCATTCATTTTCTCATAAAAATTTAATTTTAAAAATAATCAGAAATAAATAACAATT
>JALWGH010000138.1 GCA_027013735.1 Melioribacteraceae bacterium | reverse complement strand
TGTCCGCCAATCTTTCGAAAGCCCAATATCCGAAAGTTTCTATTCGGAACTTGTCGAAAAATCGCCCTTGGTTATCAATGTTAACTTTGGAACCGTGCAGTAAAATTAACGAAGTCGGATTTTCAGACAAGCCGAACTTCCCGACAAATTCAGCATAATGTTTGTCCTCCGGTTTCCTGAGGTAAGTTACTTTCAGAAAGTCATTAAAGGAAATTATTTTTTCGTAATCCTTCCCATCTTTGTAAATATATTCCAATGTGTTTATCGGAACGTCGTATTTGCAAATTCTCTGTCCGATTTTCTGAAGAACTCTGTGGCGGACTTTAAAACCTTCTCTTTTTAACGGTGAATTCAATGTGTCAAAGCCGGAAGAATCTGCCGGAGGATTTGTTAAAATAAACTCAAAATCTTTCACCGCCGTTGTCAAAAAATGCCGCAGCGAGCCACAATAAGTTTCGAGTCTTCTATTCTGCCAAATTTCTTTCTGATTCGGATTCTTTGCTTTTAATTCCTTAAACACCGGCAGACCGCTGTACTTCACCGAAGGCTCGAAATATTTGAAAGACTCAAGAAAATATTTTATTTCGTACCCGAGCGATTTGTTCTTAATAATCAAAGGTTGATTGGCATAGGCAAAGAGCGTATCGTCCTTTTCCTTGAAGCTAAGGACAAAGGGATTTTCAATTGTACAACTGTCTGCATTGGAACTTGTGCCGATTAATTCCCGTTTGAAAATCTTTAATCGCTTTCTCCAAAGCTCGGCATCAGCTTGAGAAACAACCACAGTTGGGAGTTGGTAAACCTTTTGTTCAAGCGCAAACGAGTAACGGTAAATTCCTCCTTCTGTAATTGTTACTTTTTTCACAAGAGTCTTGTAACCGATACAGGAAACAACCAAGCGATAACTGCCCGGGAATAGCTCCTGTATTTCGTAGTAACCGTTTTTATCGGTAGAACACCCAATTGTAGAGCCTGCAATGTAAACATTAACATCGGGAATCGGCTTAAGCGTGCCGGCATCTTTTATTATTCCCGAGATTACAGGATTTACCTGCTGTGCTTGAACTCCGAGGACAAACAGAAAGTCAAAGGCAAAAGAAATGCCGAATAGAAATAAAATTTTTCTAATCATTTTTCTCTATTTGCGGGGGCAAAAGTCTGACTCTGATTTTTGAATCCTGCCGAAGGTTAATCATTTCGTTCTTTGCCTGCGAAATCACGACTTCGGAATTTACGTCCCATTGTTTTAATTCCGTAGAATCTTTCGGGTTAACCGCCCACTCGGAACCGTCAAAGAGTTTAACAATTCCGTGAGCGGTGTCAATGCTTCCTATTAATTCGTAATAGCCCGTGTGGTAGAACGAAGGCATAATAAAATCGGGAGAATCCGTACCAAGTATTCTGTAACTCATTCCGTTAATAAACATGTATCCCTGCTCTAAAGTTCTCGGTAAGATCACGTAAACCGGCGCTAAATTAACTGTTATTAAAAATCTGTTCAATCGCCAAACTGAGCCGTCGGAAAGAGTAACGACGTTTTTGTTCACTTTGTGAACCAAACTTCTGAAATAGTAAACTTCTTTAACCCCATTGTTAAAAGTAGAACTTCCGGCGCAGGCATTGAACAACAAGGGGGATAGCGCAATAACGGTAACCATTAGAAATAATTTAATTTTTTTCAATCCCATTGCTTCCTCCGCACACAATATTTGCAATAATAATATTAATCTTTTATTAAACTAAAGGAAAAGCGATTAAGAGTCAAGAAGAAAGAATAGATTTCATTTTTGAGCCAATAAGTAATTAAAACGCTTTAATTTTCTGCGAAGTCCGCTTTTTATTTCGGCTCCCAGTCGTTTCCGTTGCAAGGGATGAAATCCGGCGTGGGGTGTTTGTCGTATTTCATACAGAGAACAGCCGTCTCGTCGTAATGGCGGCAAGTAGAGCAAAGTGTTCCTTCCATTTTCTTTACTTTGTTTTCCTTGAATTTCACGTATTCCAAATAAGCGGGGTAAAGGACGAACAGAAAGAATACTGCGATAGCAAAAAACACAAAGAAACGGGAACGGACATTGTCACTACCGTACCAAATTAAAACTATTACGCCTGCCAATCGCAAGAGTGTTTTGTAAACTATGCTTCCCATTAGCATCCCTTTAAATTAAACGTAAAAATACAAATAATTTTCTCTTAAAAAAACTACCTCGTGAAGACAATCTCAAATGTTTTACCACTAAGAACACTAAGGAAATAAATCTCTAAGTGCTCTACCACCGAGTTAAAACATTTCTTATTTCACGTTGGCACAAGTTCAAAGTTGATGGCAAAATATTTTTCAGCATTTCCCTTTTGAACGTTTTGTCACGATTTTTGCCCGCCCCGCCAACGGCGGGACAAATGACAAATCACTTTTTGCAATTTCCCGGATTTGATTTTCTCTGTTCACTGTTATCTGTTCTCTAAATAGGACTAACTTCTTGCGTCTCGCGTCTCGCGAAAAACACCTGTCGCGCCGTAGTCAAGCGAAGCGCAGACGACTTATTTTTTTACCGAATTTAAAATTGTACCAACATGAAAAAAATTGAGGCTATATATTTGCAAATGAATTTTATTCTTTTTAATTTTGCACAAAAGATGTTGTTGTGACGATAAGGGCGTATGAAAAGATTTTAATTGTTGTTAGTAATATTTATTTTTTAATTAATTTTAAATCCGTCGCTAAGGCGGTTTAATTCATTATCAATTAAAATGGAGGATGTCATGAAAAATTTAAGTATTACCCCCCCCCCCACTACACACAAACAAATTCTCAATTCACCACCATTAAATCTATTTTTAAAAACAATTTTTATAATCACTTTTTTCTCGATTTCAACATTTGCGCAATTGAGAACCGAGCCCGAAGATCCTAATTTAAGCTTAACAGCCGTTGGAGTGGATTTATTCCAATTTTGGTTTGATAATTTTAATGATTTTGATCCCATGTCTGCGGTATATTCTGCCTGGGCTGAACATTTTAGTGTTAGAGCTGATTTCGGTTATGTTATTGAAAAATATGACGGAAATAGCTGGTTTCAAATAATTAATGATACAATAGCTTGGGTACCAGGACCTTCAAATGGCACAAAATATGTTTTTGACGGAACAATCTATTTCGGTCAAAAATGTGCACCGTATGGAAACGGAACTTTCAGAGGAAAAGGCTGGGTACATGCCTGGTATATTGACACATACGATGAAAGTAATTGGGATACATGCATAGTAAATGATGTTGTAGCACCACAAACACCTACGACTTTTTCAGGTTCTTGGACAAACGGACATCCCACACTAACAATAAGTGGAAATTCAGAATATGATTTCCACAAATACAATATCTATAAAAAAGTGGATAATGGGAATTGGCATTTTAATGGTTACACAACAAGCAATACTTATATTGACTATAGCGAGACACAATATACTCCGGGTAATAAAACAAAAAGGTATGTTTATTACAAGGCTAAGGCAGTTGACTACACCGAAAATGAATCTGACGAAACATCTGCTTTAAAATTTGTTTGTAATAGCCAAATGAGTAAAAATAATGCCAAACAAAATCAGAATAATAACTTAATTACTAAATTTAATCTATCCCAAAATTACCCGAACCCTTTTAATCCGACGACAAAAATAAATTTTTCAATAGGAAAAAATTCTTTTGTTGAGCTATCGGTATATAACATACTTGGTAAAAAAATAAAAACTTTATTAAAGGGTTACAAAAATCCGGGGCATTATAGTGTGGTTTTTGATGCTTCCAACCTTGCTGCCGGCATCTACATTTACAAGTTAACAACAAATTATTTTAACTCTATTAAAAAAATGATTTTAGTTAAATAACTTTTAAATTACCCGA
>JALWGH010000137.1 GCA_027013735.1 Melioribacteraceae bacterium | reverse complement strand
TCAATTCCAAGGAATAGCCCGACAACGAGAGGAGCCAAAACGGCAAGAAGACCGGGGAGAATCATTTCTTTCAACGCTCCCTTGGTAACGATGTCAACGCAAGTTCTAACATCCGGTTTTGCCTTGCCTTCAAGCAATCCCTTGATTTCTTTGAACTGCCTTCTTATTTCAATAACCATTTGATCGGCAGCCCTACCAACTGCTTTCATCGTGAGCGCTGCAATAATGAACGGCATCAATGCGCCAAGTAGCAGTCCGACAACCGTTAAGTGATTGGTTAAGTCAATGGCTTCAATCTTTGCAGCGTGCTGGTAAGCAGAGAACAATGCCAATGCAGTAAGCGCTGCCGAGCCGATTGCAAAACCTTTCCCGATTGCTGCGGTAGTGTTCCCGAGCGAATCGAGTTTATCGGTGATTTTTCTGACTTCCGGATCAAGTTCAGCCATTTGTGCAATTCCGCCGGCGTTGTCGGCAATTGGTCCGTAACTATCGGTGGACATCACAATGCCGATTGTCGAAAGCATTCCTACTGCGGAAATTGCAATTCCGTAAAGACCGCTGAGTGAGTAGGAAATTAAAATAGCCGTAGCAATTGTGAGAATTGGCAGAATTGTACTTTCGAAACCGATTGCAAGACCGGTAATAATTGTTGTTGCGGGACCGGAAACAGAGCTATGGGCAATTTCTTTAATCGGCTTTCCGGAAGTAAAATATTCGCTTTCAACGCCAATAAGAACACCGGTGATCAAGCCTGTAACTACTACCCAAAATTCGTTGACTCTTCCAACGATTTCCGTCGTAGCAAAGTAAGCGCCGATAATAAAAATAATTCCCGCAACGTAAGTCGTATTTCTCAAAGCCGTTTGCGGATTCATTTTCTTTAATGTATTAATCGAAAAGATTCCTATTAACGAAGAAATCAATCCGATTGTAATCAGGATAACCGGCAAAGACGCCCAATTGAGCGGATTTTGCATTGTAGCGCCGATTGCAATTGTAGCAACTACCGAGCCTACGTAAGATTCAAATAGGTCAGCTCCCATTCCCGCCGTGTCGCCAACATTATCGCCTACATTATCGGCAATAACGCCAGGGTTACGCGGGTCGTCCTCGGGAATACCTGCTTCAACTTTACCTACAAGGTCGGTGCCGACGTCGGCGCTTTTTGTGTAAATACCGCCGCCAACCCTTGCAAACAGTGCGATTGAAGAAGCTCCCAAAGCAAAACCGCTTATTATTTCAGGGTCTTTCGTGAAAAGGAAAACAAGTCCCAATCCTACCACGCCGAGAGCGGCAACGGAAATTCCCATTACCGAACCGCCTAAAAACGAAGTAACCAAAGCTTCCGGCGTTCCGCCTGTTGCCGCAGCCTGACAAGTTCTGTCGCTACTGTGCGTAGCGGCTTTCATGCCGAAGAAGCCTGCGAGCATGGAACTGATTCCACCCAGCAAATAGGCTAAAGCTGCGTACCAATTAATAAAGAGACCTAAAACCAAAAAGACTACAGCCATGAAGATTGCAATGACTTTGTATTCACGAGATAGAAAAGTCATTGCACCGTGCTGGATTTCTGCGGCAATTTCCTTCATTCGCTCATTACCTTCGTCCTTCTTCAGAACGATACGGTAAATGATGTAAGCAAATACCAAGCCGAGCAATCCGATAATCGGTACCCAAATAAGTCCGTTCATCATTCCTCCTACTTTAATTAGATTTCTCTTTAAAAGAACTTAGAGTTTTTAAAATAACAATCCCTAATATTTTACACTGTAAAATTTCAAAACGGGGATATTAGGGCTGAAAGGCAAGTCCACTTAACCGCACTCCGTTTCACTTTTTAAGATAAAACCAAACACCACAAAATATTGCAACTCGCCAGATTTCATTTTTTTGTTTAATTATTGGTGCTAAAATACGATTAGCGAATTAATAATGCAACGTTTGTAAAACAATTTATCTTAACCGCACAAACCCCGTAATTGCCTTATTATTATTGGACATCCTTAATTTGCTAACATTTGACAATGTAAAAATATTTACTTTTTACCAGATTGTTTAGTCGAATTTTTAACAAACATTAGAAGATTCTAAAACAGAAAGGGTACAAGTTTAGAACTGATGACAAAAGGTTCTTGCCGGTCTTCACTTTAAACGTTTTGTCACGATTTTTTGAAAGTAGTAAGTCGCAAGTGACGAGTCTTAAGTAATGAACACTTTTTCTCTGTTCACTGTTAACTGTTCTCTGAAAACGTCTCGCGTCTTGCTTCTTACGTCTCGCGTAGAATCTATTTCTTATTTCTCGTTTCTTCTTTCTTATTTTGTAATCTATTTTAAACCTGTGTCATTTTCAAAATCGTTTAAAATAAAAAAGCCCGCTGTTGGGCGGGCTAAGAGTGGAGGGAAATTTATATTTAAGATTTTAATTGCTTCAATTCAAATTTTGCTCTTTTGCGAAAACCTTTGTTTTCCTTGCTTTTGTCTTTTAAGCAAAGTTCAAAGTTTTGTTTTGCTTGTTCAATTTGTCCCATATTCTTGTAAGCCAAACCGATGAAGAAATAGGGACTTCCTTGCGGAATAGTTTTGCGAAATGCAATTGCTTTGGAAGCAAACTCAAGAGCTTTTTGGTATTTACCTAACTCGTTGTAAGCATTAGCCAATCCAAGATAAGCTGCGTCGCTCTGGTAATATTCCAAAACTTTTTGGAAATCCTGAATAGCCTTCTTGTAATCGCCCCTTTGGGCTTCGGAATTACCTTTTACAAGATACGGATAGGCAAGTTTTTCGTTACAAACTTTTAAGTTTTTCTCAACTGCTTTTTTGATTTTCGGGCTATTATTTCTCTTAATGGTTTCGTCGAAATATTGTTTGGCTTTTTCGTAATCATTCAAAGCAAAGTAGGAAAAGCCGAGGTAAAAATAAGTAGGGAAATAATCGGGGTTTTGTTTGAGTGCAATTTCATATTCCTTTACTGCGTCTTCATACTTTCTCATTTTTCTTAAAGCTTGACCTTTGCCGAAATGAAGACGATAATCATCAACCAATTTCAGCGCTTCGTCGTATTTTTCAAGTGCGCCTCTGTAATTACCCGCTTTCCTGAGTCTTGTAGCTTCGTTGTAAAGCTTTTTGGCATCGTTGTTTTTGTCGAGCGCCTGACCCATAACGGCAGAAGCGACAAAAAGAAAAACGGCTAAAATTACTTGTAGTTTTCTCATAATATTTACCTATTTAAATACTAATTCTTTCAAAAGTTGTGCGGAAGGCGGGACTTGAACCCGCACGCCCATAAAGGGCACTACCCCCTCAAAGTAGCGTGTATACCAATTTCACCACTTCCGCAAAATTGAACTGCGAAAGTTAGTTCGCAGACAAAAAAAAATCAAGTCTTATTTTTAATTTTTTCCCTCATTCAACAAGATAAGGAGAGATTCTGTTCCAGAGTTTTTATCCGCCCCTGCCTCGACGGAGAAAATATTTTCTCAACTCATCTTTAAAACGATTTTCGAACAGAACCAGTTGGGCGATTTGTTTCTTTGTTAAAATGTCGGACAACGAACGGTAAAATTTCTCCTTGTTCTCAATAAGTTTTTTGTCTATCTCAAAAGCCTTGCTTATTAAGGAATCACATTTCACCGTGTCATTGTTTTCAATTGCGGATTTTAATTCTTTCCCCAACTCTTTCTTTTTATTAACAAGAGCTAATTGATTGTCCAAGTTTTTCCTTCTTCTTGCAAACAATTTTATTGCAGTTTCTTCATCCAGATTCAAGACGTCGATGATTTTCATTTGCTCCCATTGTAATAAACGTCCCATTTTGCCGTGCATACCGCCATGCCATTGAGCTTTAAAAGTAACGGGCAAAAGGAACAAAGCCATAATTAGAATTACTAAAAACTTTTTCATTTTATCCTCCGATAAGGGAATTATTCTTTTATTTCATTTGTTATTTTTTTAAAATCGGATTCCGAAAGATTATTTAAATATTCGTAATCTTCCACACCCGTAACGTCGTAAAAATCGAGCTGTCCTACGTCCGAAGGCTTAATTCCAAATGCATTGAATTCGTTTGTCAAGTCAATGTCTTCGGAATTGATGCTCAACAAATCAAAATCATTTTCTTCGAGTATTAAATCCAACCGGTTCAAATCCTGTGCAGTTAAATTTGACGAGCTTAAAAACTTTTGTAACTCATCAAACGTTAACGTATTGTTATTGAAACCGTTGCTAAAAAACAAAGCCGAAAGGATAAGAAAAACAACAGCTGTTAGTTGAGGAGCAAATTTAAGTCCAAATAATATTCCCGACTTTTTACTCTCCATTTTAGAACGAGCCCGTGGCAAAAGATTAGCCAAATAGGTTTGATCGAGTTCGGGTTCGGAATCACTTTTGAGAGTTCCCAATTTCCCATTGATTGCGTCGAACTCTTTTCTCAATTGTTTGTCTTGTTCAAGAAGAATTTCAAATTCTCTTTCTTCTTCCGGCGTCATTAGCTCCGAAAGGTATTTTAATATTTTTTCCCTGTTACTCATCTTCCACCGTTTCAAGTATTTTATTTAATGCGTGAAAATAATTTGCTTTTAATGTTCCTATTTTTTTTCCTGTCATTTCCGAAATTTCTTTGTACGAAAAACCTTCGAAGTGCCTGAGAATAAAAACTTCCCTTTGTTTAACCGGTAAGCTCTGCAAAGCCTTTTCAACCTTTTCGAGTTTCTCCTTGTCTTCAAGATTTTTCACCATGTCGGCGTTTTCCGTTAAATCCGTTTGAGGCGTATCATCAAAGGAAAAGAACTTTTTAATTTTCTTTTTGTTCAGATAGTTAATACTCAGGTTCGAAGTTATTCTGTAAATCCAAGTGTACAAAGAAGAATTAAAATTAAAAGTCTTCAGCTTTTTGTAAAGAACAATAATTACTTCCTGCGTTACTTCGTCTGCGTCAAGGTGGTTTCCAAGCATTCTTCTGGCGTGCCAGTAAATCTTTTCCCTAAATCGGTGAACAATTTCGTTGAATGCCTGTTCATCTCCGTCCAAGTATTTTCTTACAAGTTCAAAATCGGAATTTAATCCCATAAACCACCTAAATTCAATAACTTTGACATTAATATAGTGTGTAAAGGTTTAAAACGAGAAGAAAAAATTTTTTTGCGGCAACTTTAAACCTTTTCGTAAGCTCGCAATGTCAAAGGAACGAAATTAAAAATTTCAAACAAAACAACAAAACATAAAATAAGGAGAAACAAAAATGAAAAAGTTATTTTTAGCAGCAGCAATGTTAGTTGCTTTCTCGGTTGCAACTTTTGCACAGCCGTTCGGTTACGGCTACGGACCGAAAGGTAAAAATATGCCGGCTATGCGTGCGCAAATGGCAAAGGCTTTAAATCTTACGGACAAGCAAAAAGAAGAGATTGCCAAGATTAAAACCGAAGCTCAAATCAAAACGGTAGATTTAAGAAGCGAAATCCAAAAAGCACGTCTTCAAATTAAAGAAGAAATGTTAAAAGCCAATCCGAGTAAAACAACGATTAAAAAGCTTGCCGACAAAATAACCGAGCTGCAAGGTAAAATTAAAGACATTCACATCGACCAAGCATTTAAAGTTTACAACTTGCTCGACGACAACCAGAAGAAAATCGCAAAAACAAGAATGCTCAACTTTGGTGCCGAAGCAAGAAAAGGAATGATGGGGAAACACAGAGGTTTTGGTAGAAGACATCACGGAAATTTCGCTCCCGGCTGGGGAGCTCCGTGCAAATAAACCCCGTGAAAAATGCCGGAGTGAAAGCTCCGGCTTTTTCATTTTAAATCGCCTTAAACTTCCCGATTAAATTTTCAAATCACCGCTTACCGGTCTCAGCACGATTTCTTCCTGCACAAGGTTCGACTTCTCATTGTAAACATCGTACACAACTTTTGCGACATCATCGGGAGACATCATTTTGTCGGCATGTTGTTCCAAAATGTCCGAGGGCCAAATTGGAGTTCTTACTGCGCCGGGGTAAATATTAACAACACGAATTGAATGTTCACGTACTTCCTCCCTAAGCACTTTTGCAAAAGCCGACAACCCGGCTTTGGATGCGGAATAAACAGCCGAGTTCTTGAAAATCTTTTCCGAAGCCACGGATAAAATATTGATTATTTTTCCCTCGCCTGCCTCAATCATTCCGGGCAAAACAAAACGCGTTAAATTTATTGCGCCCGTGAGATTAGTGGAGATTATCTTTTCCGTCTCTCCGTCGGTCAATTCGGAAACCGGCTTGAACGAAGTAACCCCCGCATTGTTAATTAAGGCTTTAATAAAAAAACTTCCTGAAATCTTCTCGAAAGTTTTTTTGATTTCGTTTAAGTCCGTAACATCGGCAGGGTAAGCAAAAATGTTTTGATTCTTTTCGGCTAAATATTTTTCGAGAGCCGCGTGGTCACGGGAGGTTGCAATTACCTTAACTCCTTGCTCGGCAAAAAGAAGCGCAATCGATTTACCAATGCCCGAGCTTGCGCCGGTAACCCAAACGGCAGGTTGCTTCCCCATATTAAATTCTCGATTTGCTAATCAGGTTCAAAAATTCGTTTCGCGTACGTACGTCGTTTTTAAAAACGCCGTGCATTGCGGAAGTGGTTGTAATCGAATTTTGCTTTTGCACGCCGCGCATCATCATGCACATATGGTAACCTTCCACAACAACCGCAACGCCTTGTGGCTGTAGATATTCGTCGAGCGTGTCGGCTATTTGCTTGGTCATCCTTTCCTGTATTTGCAATCTGCGGGCAAAAACGTCAACTATTCTCGGTATTTTGCTAATCCCGATTACCTTGCCGTCGGGAATGTAAGCCACGTGAACTTTTCCGTAAAAAGGAATCATGTGGTGCTCGCAAAGGCTGTAAAAGTCAATGTCCTTAACAATCACCATTTCGTCGTAATCTTCGTCGAACACTGCTTGATTAATTACCTCGTCAACATCCTGATGGTACCCTTGTGTAAGGAACTCGTACGCCTTAGCCACGCGCAAAGGTGTTTTAACAAGTCCCTGCCTGTTAACGTCTTCTCCGATTTCGGTCAAAATGGTTTTTACCAAACCTGATATTTTTTCTATGTTCAATTTTCCTCTCCTCGATATTCGAAATAATTGTTTTCCGTTTCAAAAAGTTTTATTGCATGAAGTTTCCCGTTCGTTATTTTGCCTTCCAATTGATTCCAGATGGCAACCACCAAATTTTCGCCGGAAGGAATTTTCCCTTTCAGAAAATCGACATCAAGATTTAAGTTCTTGTGGTCGAGTTTTTCAATAATGTTTTCACGAATGATTCTCTTCAGTTCTTTTAAATCGATAACGTAGCCGGTAAGAGAATCAATTTCACCTTTAACAACCACTTCCAAAACGTAATTGTGACCGTGCCAATTGGGGTTACTACATTTTCCAAAAAGTTTTTCGTTTTCTTCGTCGCTAAGCCGTGGATTGTAAAGCCTGTGCGCCGCGCTAAAAACCTCCCTGCGGGTAACGTAAATCATTTGTCCTCTCCGTTTAAAACTTTCAGTACTTGTTCAACATGCCCTTTAACCTTTACTTTCGGGAATATTTTAACCACACGGCCCTTTTCGTCAATAATAACAGTAGTTCTCTCCACCCCCATGTATTTTCGTCCGTACATACTCTTTTCTTTCCAAACGCCGTATTTTTGAAGCACCTTTTTGTCCGTGTCGCTTAACAGTGTGAAGTTCAAATTATTCTTGGCAATAAATTTTTGATGCGATTCGGGTGAATCGGGACTAACGCCGAGAACAACCGCATCGATTTTGGAAAAGTCGGGCATCGCATCCCTGAAATCACACGCTTCTTTTGTACATCCCGAGGTGTTGTCCTTGGGATAAAAGTAAAGCACGACTTTCTTACCAAGGAAATCTTTTAACGAAACTTTATTTCCGTTTGCATCCGGCAATGTAAACGCCGGGGCTTTCTTACCTGCTTCTAACATTTTATTCTCCTCTTAACCGTTCAAATTTTGAAATATTCCTTTATTTCTCTTACTTTGTATTAATTGAATTTTAAATTTAGCATTCCCGAAAATCAAATGCTAAAATTTTAACAAGTAAACCGGACAATGGAAAACGAAGCTCACAAAATATTTACCGAATACTTAAAGTACCACAAACACAGGATTACGCCAGAAAGATTCGAGGTGCTGGACTTTGCCTTAAACAACGAGGGGCATTTCACAGCCGACGAGCTTTACGTCGATATGAAACAGAACAATTCCAACGTTTCGAGGGCTACTATTTACAACACTCTGGAGTTGCTCGTCGATTGCAGGCTTTTGGTTAAAAGAAATTTCGGCGACGGAAAAACAACTTACGAATCAAACTTCAGGCGGGGCTCGCACGACCATTTGATTTGCACCACCTGTGGCGAAATCATTGAATTCCATGCGCCCGAAATTGAGGAAATAGTCAAAAGAGTTTGCGACGAGCTGGGCTTTATTCCTTCGGGCTATTCGTTTAATATTTACGGCATTTGCAAAGACGAGGACGCCTGCGAAAAGAAAAAATCCAAAAGCTCCTACGCTCCCAAACGCAGGAAAAAGAGTTAGGAGAGAAAATAAATGACACGTTTAAAAAACATTCACCCCGGGGAAATACTTTTGCACGAGTTTATGTTCCCAATGAAAATAACCGCATATCAATTGTCAAAAGATTTGGGGATTCCGCAAACAAGAATTTCGCAAATAATCAAAGGGAAGAGAAGAATTACAGCAGATACCGCATTAAGATTAAGTTCCTATTTTGGGAATTCCCCTAAGTTCTGGCTTGGTCTTCAAAACGACTTTGACATAGAAGAAAGAAAAAGAGCTATTGACTCCACACTGAAAAATATTAGAAAAACCTCCCGACAGTTTGTTTAACACAGCTGCATTAAACGGCAACCGATAACTTAGAGCCTCAAAACAAAAACATTCGAGGGAAATAAAGACAGAAGTAAAAATAAGTAATATTTCACTCGAGAAGCAAGAGGCGAGACGCCTTATTCAGAGAACAGATAACAGTGAACAGAGAAAAATGCTTGCGACCTAAGACTTATTCAATTGAAAGTTGAAAATGGAAAGTGGAAAGTTAGTGTGAAATATTTTCGGCGTTTTCTGCGCAAAACCTTTGCGTTCTTTGCGTGGAAAAATAAGAAATGGTTAAATGCTTACGTTTCCCAAATTCCATCCAAATATTCACTCATCCAATTATCCAAAACCCCGTGCGAACAACCGTCTGCAATTTGTCTTTTAATTTTTCTTATGTTATTTTTTGAATTACAAATTTCGGAGAGGAAAAATGGAATTGGACAAAGATTTACAATCTATTCAGGAAGTAAGAAACTTAACCCGCGCGGCAAAAGAAGCGCAAGCCGAGTTCAAGCATTTTAATCAGGAACAGGTCGATAAAGTAGTTAAAGCAATGGCTGACGCCGGAGTGCGTGAATCGGAGAGACTTGCAAAATTGGCTCACGAGGAAACAGGCTTCGGCAAATGGCAGGACAAAAAAATCAAAAACGAATTCGGCTCCCGCTGGGTTTACGAATCAATCAAAGACCTCAAAACGGTTGGCGTTATTTCTGTTGAAGAAAATGGCAAGCTGGTTAAAATAGCCGAGCCGATGGGCGTTGTTGCGGCATTGATTCCTTCCACAAATCCAACTTCGACGGCTTTTTACAAAGCCCTCATTTCGGTAAAAGCACGTAATGCAATTATTGCAAGTCCCCATCCGAAAGCGTTAAAATGTACAACGGAAGCAATGCAGGTAATGGCGGAAGCCGCCGAAAAAGCAGGAGCTCCGAAAGGTCTGATTCAATGTATGTCCCTGCCAACAATGGACGGAACAAAAGAATTAATGCACAACGAGAACGTCTCCGTAATTTTAGCAACGGGCGGAATGCCGATGGTGCGCGCGGCTTACTCGGCAGGCAAACCGGCTTACGGCGTGGGACCGGGAAACGTTCCGGCATTTATTGAAAGAACGGCGGACTACAAAAAAGCCGTAGCCGACATTATTGCAGGAACAACATTCGACAACGGAACGCTTTGTTCGTCGGAACAGGCAATGATTGTTGACCGCCCTCTCCGTGAAAAAGTAATCGAGGAAGCAAAAAGATTAAAAGCCTATTTCGTAACACCTGAAGAAAAAAGGAAGCTTGAAACCAAAGTAACCAAAAACGGCAAAATAAATGCGGACATCGTCGGAAAATCCGCAGCGTGGATTGCAGACTACGCAGGATTTTCGGTACCGCCGGACACTTCCGTTCTTATTGCCGAATGCAACAGCGTGGGCAAAGAAGAACCTCTCTCGATTGAGAAACTTTCGCCGATGCTTGCCTTCTACACAGTTGACGGCTGGTTGGAAGGCTGCCACAGGAGCATCGAACTTCTGCAACTCGGCGGAATGGGACACACAATGGTAATCCATTCCAACGACAAAGAAATAATAATGAAATTTGCTTTGGAAAAGCCGGCATTCAGAATTGTAGTAAACACACTCAGTTCGCTTGGCGCCGTGGGTTACACAACTCCGTTAATGCCTTCGATGACTTTAGGTCCCGGAACAATCGGTGGCTCGATTATTTCCGAAAACGTGACGGCAAAACACCTGCTCAATATTAAGACTCTTGCATTTGAAACCAACCCGATTAACAAAGGAAACACTATTAACTCATTCGACGGCTACGCGCCCTCACAAACAAGTTCGGTAAATCAATCGGGAAGCTATTTGCAGGAGATTGAAGAAAGACTTAAAGCCCGTGCGGGCAATCCTGTAGTTGAACCTTTTACAAATAAAGCCAACGACTCCAGCTCCGCTAAAGAAGAACCGAAACTCGGTAGCGGAATTTCAAAAAGCGAGATAGACAAAATAATCCGAGAGTTCAGCTCATAGCACAAAAAACTGAAAACGTTATTATTGGCCGTGAGATTACCGACGAATATAATTGATTTATTGCTTAAATAATTTTTTGGCAATGTAAACTGGAAGGAAAAACAAAACACGGGGCATTAAAAGTGGAAAAGCCGAAATTAAATGATTATTTCTCACCCGTATTAAATTCTTTCAATGATAGCAGCGAAAGAAAACGAAGTGAAATTGTTGATTATTTAACCAAGAATTATGATTTACTTCAAAAAGATTCACCTAAACGTGCTTTTATTTTAATCAACACGTGCCTCGGATATTTTTTAAAAGCGAAGATCCTTACTAAAAAAGAAGACAATACATATAAAATAACTGCAAGAGGAAAAACTTTAATCAGAAATAATGTTCATATTAACCTTAATACCTTAAGGCAATTTCCCGAATTTGAAGAATTTATTTCGTCGCGTCATCAAAGAAGTCTCTCGTTTCCCAAAGATGATGGAGGAGAAAAAATTCCGGAAGAAATAATTTTACAAGCTTATGAATTACACAAGAAGAATCTTGCAACGGAAATTTTGGAAACTGTAAAAAACTCCTCGTGGCAATTTTTTGAAATACTTGTAAAGGATTTATTAGTTGCAATGGGATATGGTGACCCGTTTGACGAGTCAAGAATCACAAAAGGTTTTTCCGATGAAGGAATTGATGGAATAATTAAATCGGATAAATTAGGATTGGAATTAATTTACATTCAAGCCAAAAAATGGAAGAACAGTGTCGGGCGACCGGAAGTTCAAAGATTTGCCGGAAGTCTTGATGGTAAAAGAGCTGATAAAGGGGTTTTCATTACCACATCAAATTTTACTCGAGAAGCAATAGAATACGTCAAAAAAATTAATAAAAAAATAGTTTTGATTGACGGAGAAAAATTAACCGAGTTAATGATTGATTACGAAATTGGAGTTACAACCTACAATAAAATCTTTCTTAGAAAAATTGATTCGGATTATTTCGAGTAAAACTCTTTGATTATTCGGCTAATTTTTAAAGAAAACTTTTCACTATTTCTGGAAATCCCTTGATTAACTCGGTAATTTTTTGAACATCTCTTCCGCCGGCGGTTGCAAGGTGAGGTCTCCCGCCGCCACCACCGCCAACGAGCTTTGCAGCCGCACCGACAATTTTACCTGCGGAAAGATTTTTGCTCTTGATTAAATCGTCCGAAACGACGCAAACAATTCCCACCTTACCCCCGAAGTCGGAAACAAGCAATCCCACGCCCGATTTAATTTTGTTCCTCAATTCGTCTCCGAACGATTTCAGCTCGTCCATTGAGCCTGCTTCGACCTGATCTGCAAAAACATCAACGCCGTTCACTTCGGTTTTGTTTTTTAGAACGGAATCGAGTCCGCCGAGCTTTTCCTTTAACATTAATTCCGAAAG
>JALWGH010000136.1 GCA_027013735.1 Melioribacteraceae bacterium | reverse complement strand
TTTAACAGCTTTTCAACGTCAACAGCTTTTTCTTTGTTTTCTGCCATGGCATTTCCCTTTTGAATTTTTATTTTTAGACGCCCTTCAAAAAAATAAGTTCTTTCCAAGGGCGACGTAAAATTATTTACCAGTAGAGACTTAAGTAGGGGACGCAAAATTTGCGTCCCCTGCAATTTATTTAATCTTTCAGTATTTCAACTTTTGCCAAGAATATTAAACCGGCGCCTTAACTACGAATAAGTTCCAGTAATTCTTTTGTCTTTTCTTCCATTAATGCTTTGTCTCCGCGGCTTTCAACATTCAAACGTATTAACGGCTCCGTGTTGCTCATTCTGACGTTGAACCGCCAGTTTTCGTACTCAACGCTGATGCCGTCAACGGTTTCCATTTTACCGTCGGAATATTTGGCTTTTATTTCCTCGAGTTTTGCCTGCGGATTTTCTAATCTCGTGTTAATTTCTCCCGAGCAGGGGAACTCTTCCACCATTTCGTTAACAAGCTCGAAAAGGGATTTGTTTTCTTCGGACATCAATTGCATTACCAAAAGAAAAGGAATCATTCCGCTGTCGGAGTAAAAGTTTTCCCTGAAATAATGGTGGGCGGACATTTCCCCGCCGTAAATTGCATTGACTTCGCGCATTTTTTGTTTAATGAAAGCGTGTCCGCTTTTCGATTGCACGGCAACGCCGCCGGCTTCGCTCACGATTTTTTTCGTGTTCCAGACAAGCCGCGGGTCGTGAACGATTTTTTCGCCCGGATGATTCTTCAAAATTGATTTTGCCAGTAGTCCTACAATGTAATAGCCTTCAATGAAATTCCCTTTCTCGTCGAAGAAGAAACAACGGTCGTAATCGCCGTCCCACGCAACGCCTAAGTCCGCGCCGTTTTCTTTGATTGCTTCAATTGTGGATTGTCTGTTCTCGGGCAAAAGCGGGTTCGGCACTCCGTTCGGGAAGGTGGAGTCGGGTTCGAAAAATACTTTAATCATCTCAACCGGCAGTTTCGGCTCAATGGCGTTCAAAGCCGGACCAACGCAGCCGTTGCCGGCGTTAACCACAACCTTGAAGGGCTTGATTTTGCTTGCGTCGTAGAACTTGTCGAGGTGGGCAATGAATTCGTTCATTAAATCTTTTTTAATTACCTCGCCTTTGTTGTCCGCTTTCTCGCCGAGTTTATTTTCCGAAATCATTTCTTCGATTTTGTTTAAGCCGGAATCGTAGCCCATTGGGACCGAGCCTTTTTTTACGAACTTCAGTCCGTTGTATTCGGGCGGGTTGTGGCTTGCGGTAATCATTATTCCGCCGTCCGCATCAAAGTAGGGCGTTCCGAAATAAATCATTTCGGTACCGCAGAGACCGATGTTAACGACGTCCGCTCCGGCGTCGGTAAGTCCTTCCGCAAGTGCGTTAGCCAGCAGTGGCGAAGATTCGCGCACGTCGTAGCCGATTACAACTTTCTTGGCGTTTTGCAACGTTGCAAAAGCGCGCCCGATTTTGTAGGCAAGTTCTTCGTTCAATTCCGAGGGCACTTTCCCTCTGATGTCGTAAGCTTTAAAGCCCGGTATTTTAGACATTTTTTCCTCGTTTAATTTTTTAATTAAATTTTATTTAAATCTTTCATTAGTTCTTCAAATTGGTGGAAGTAGAGCGCCTGCGGTCCGTCGCTCAAAGCTTTTTCCGGCTCGGGGTGAATTTCAATCATTATTCCGTGAGCGCCTGCAATCTTAGCCGCTTTAGCCATTGGCGGAATCATATTGCGAATTCCGACGGCGTGGGAAGGGTCAACAATAATCGGCAAATGCGTCAACTCTTTAATTACCGGCACGGCGCTCAAGTCGAGCGTGTTTCTTGTTGCCGTTTCGAACGTGCGGATTCCTCTTTCGCACAAAATCACCTGCCTGTTGCCTTGCGCAAGGATGTACTCGGCGGCGTTTAGCCATTCTTCGATTGAAGACATCATTCCCCGCTTCAGCATCACTGGTTTGTGTACTTTCCCGACTTCTTTCAGCAAAGCAAAGTTCTGCATATTCCGCGCACCTATTTGAATAATGTCCGTTTGCAATGCAACGGGTCTGACGTCCTCGGCGGTAAGCACTTCGGTAATAATCGGTAGTCCGTAAGTTTCGCCTGCCTCGCTCAAATAATCGAGTCCTTCGAAACCGAGTCCCTGAAAGCTGTAAGGGGAGGTGCGTGGTTTGAAACAACCGCCGCGCAGAATTTGTCCGCCGTATTCGCTGACTTCCGCCGCGCAGGTCATTATTTGCTCGTGGGATTCCACAGAGCAGGGACCGGCAATCACGACAAAATTGTCGCCTCCTATTTCAACGTCTTTTACTTTAATAATAGTGTCTTCTTTTTTGTATTCCCTGCTGGCAAGTTTGTAGCTTTTTTTGATGTGAATGGCGGGAGCGGAGTCTTTTTTCTCGCTTTCCGTCTCCGGCTTTTCTTCCGAAGCCAAGGATGAATAACTCGGTTTGGGACGAATGAAATCGTTGCTCGGGTAACAACCGAGTATTTTGAAGAATCTCGTGTAGCGTCCCAGTTCGTCCAAAGCTTCCTGGACGTTCGGGTCTTTAATGTTTCCTTCGAAGTCCATGTAAAACATTTCTTCGAACGGATTGCCCAAGATGGGACGGGATTCGAGTTTGGTCAAATTTATTTTTCTGTTTTTGAAAACGTTCAGCGCGTCCACCAGCGAGCCGGGTGCGTGAGCCGTTGCCATCACTAACGATGTCTTGGCGGGAATTCTTTCGTCCACTTCTATTTTATTCCGCGCGGTAATTAAAAATCTCGTAAAGTTATTTTTTTGATTTGCAATTCCGCGGCGTAAAATTTTTACGTCAAAAAGACTTGCCGCTTCTTCCGAAGCAATTGCAACAATGTGCGGGTTGTTTGCTTCTTTAACTTCCATTACGGACATTGCCGTGTCGTCAAAATGTTTAACCTTGGCGTGAGGCAGAGAGGAAAGGAATTTGCTGCACTGTGCCGCCGCCTGATAGTGGGCGTAAATCTGCTCGATTCTGTTCAGAGGAATTTCCTCAAGTCCCACGAGGCAATGATTAACAGTGTAAATCTCTTCTCCCACAATTGAAAGCGTGGTGTGAAGAAGTAAATCGTAAACTTCGTTTATTCCGCCCGAGGTTGTGTTCTCCACCGGTAAAATTGCGTATTCCGCCTCGCCGTCTTCAACCGCCTGAACAACTTCGTCAAATCTGTTCTTGCCGATTATTTTAACTTCTTTTTGTGTGTTGGCAAAAAATTTCCTTGCAGCCAAAGCGCTGTAGGAACCTTCCACTCCTTGAATTGCAACAAAGATGCACTCCCGTTCTTCTTTGTCCTTGTTAAGTTCTTCCTGTAGTACCGATTGCTGAAGCCTGACTGAGTCTTCAATAATTATTTGAAATATCGAAGTGATGTAATGTGCTTCAAGACCGAGAGCCCTGCCTTTTTTGATTAACTCGTTCAGCAGTTCGGTCTCGCGTCTTTCGTCTCTTAAGGGAATGTTTTCCCTGTTTTTTGCATCTATTATTTTACGGCTTAATTCCCGTCTTTCGGCAAGTTTTGAAATTATTTCTTCGTCCAGCTTGCTAATGAACTCTCGTACTTCACGTAATGTCGGTTTCTTCTCCATTTCTGCTCTTTTCTTAAAAATATTTATTCCGTAAAAATAATAAGAAAATAATAAATGAGTGAAAATGATTTCTCAATGGTTAAACGTAAGACGCATCTTTCAGAGAACAGATAAAAGAGAACAGTGAACAGCTACTCAAGACTCGTCACGCGAGACTTTCTTAGTGGAAAATGGAAAGTGGAAAATTGAAAATTTTGGATGAGTGGATAATTGGATAGCTTGATTTTTGTAGCGCGGATTGCTTGCACCGTAAGGTCCAAAGGTCGGAATGACTCCTTTGGAAAGCTCTTTCGGAACAATCTGTGTAAACCTCGTTAATTTGCCCGTCCTGCAAAATGCGGGTCTCAGCAAACTGTGCTACGCTGTGCCGTTTATTTTAATAAGCTATTTGTGAGGTAAGAAACTCCGGCGGAGCGTAATCTCGCTAACCATTTCAACCTGTGGGGTGTTACAATTGGAACTTCCGAATTTAGCCGAACTAATTTTTGGCAATATTTTCCTTTACTGCCGTAATATAGTTTATGATAAATCGGGAAACTTGAATAGTCTAAAAACTTTCAAAGCCATTTGTACAATAAGATGAATTAAGGGATTGAAATTACATGTAAAAAAATCGACAAGTTTTATACTTACCTCACTTTACCAAAATCATTTTCTTGGTTAGGGAAAAATTTCCTGCACGTAAAGTGTAAAAGTAAAATCCGCTGGGCAAATCTTTTGCGTTGAATTGAACGGAGTGTAACCCCGATGACTGACGTTCGTTTATTAACGTTGCAACTTTACGCCCGAGTAAATCGTAAACTGTGAGCTGTATTTGTAGGGACAGCTCATGAGCTGTCCCTACAACGGGAATTGAATACCGAATTGTTGTTGCTGGTTTCCCCGAAGAAAAATCTCCGCCAAAAGGATTGGGGTAGTTTTGGTAAAGCTTAAAGCTCTTGGGAGTTGAACCGTTTCCAACTACCTCATCCGGTTGTTGAATTTCCTGTATCCCAATATCAGGCGCTTTCCCGGAGTAAATTTTGTTACCGTAATAATCGAACTTCAAGCCAATGTCCAAGCCGGCATCGACGCACGGTGAATTGTCCCTGATGTAAAAATTCGAATAGTCAAAAGTAAAAACGGAAGGGTCGTTTTGAATGTTGTCCTTTGCAATATCTTGAAAACCGTTATTTGAGTTGAATTCGTCGGTATTTACTAATTTGCCCCGCTCGTAAATTACTTTCGAAACGGTGTCTCCGCTGTAAACACAATTGTTGTAGAAAAAATTTGTCAGTATTGTATTGCTCCCTTGAATAACAATCCCTACTCCGTTAAATCCGTCCTTGGAGTTCCTTCCGCAATTAAGAATAATATTGTTTCGGACATAATTATTGTACTTCGGACCGTAACTGTCTCTGAAGAAAATACCCGGCTCGTCACAGTTCATTATTAAGTTATTGTCTATTTTATTATCGTGGCAAACAAAATTGTCACCGTAACACTCAAGGTCGAATCCCTGTGCTGTGGAATAGCTTCTTGCAACAGCATTTTTTACATCGTAAACGATGTTGTGGTGAATCCAATTATTATCTCCATTAATTTGGCTTCTTACGGTGGTGTGAATAATTAAGTTGTCATAAAATTCATTACGGCTGCATTCGCCTTCCGGTCCGTCTGTCCCTATTCCGTGTAGGTAAGTAACGTGTTCGCCGGAAATCAAGTTGCCGAAAATTTTATTGTCCATTACGCCCGGATAGCCCGGCGAGAGGGACTTTAAATAAATCGCACAATGCCCGAAGTCCCTGATTGCATTATTTTTAATCACGCAATTTTGCGCTCCGGCGGTCAAGAGAATTCCGTCGTCAATTCCTTTGTCCTTTCCGTAACTGAAATTGAATTTGGAATCCAGCTCGCAGTTTTCAATCACTATTTCCTTGGCGGGAACATCGCCGTATTTCCACACGATTATTCCCTGCCGGCTGTAAGCGCCAATTTTACAACGGCGCACAGTTGTGTTGTGGCAACCTTCGATGTTCAAGGCGAAACTGTAACCGCCTTGAATTTCAATGTCCTGCAGAACCACGTAATTTGACGTGCGTGTAATTTTTACAGTGTAAGGAATTAGATTTGTTACCATTGAACTGAAGGTGGTTGCCGGGTTGCCGTTTGAATAGACGTACAATTTTTCATTTTCCCAAGCCCAGCCGTATCTTGTTCCGTCAACGCTGTCGAGAATTTCGTTCCGCAGAACCTCTTTGCCGTTAATCCACAAGCGCTGAGGATTAAAGGGTTGTTCCCGTTCCCAGATGTTTGTTTTGAATTCCTTCCACTCAAAAGGACTGTTCCAGTTTTCGTATTCGCCGCGACCGGTAATTACCGGAAATTCACCAGTGCCGTAACTCCCAATAATAATAGTATCAGTAGAGCTTCCCGAGGATGAAAACTCAAAGTACCCTTGCCAAATTTCTCCGCGTTTGAAGAGTAACGTGTCCCCGGGTTGGAAAGAAAAAGAATTTACTTTGTCGAGACTCTTCCATGCCGACTCTTGACTTGTCCCGTTGTACGAATCATTGCCCCCCGTGAAATCGACGTAATAAGTTTTTGCGTTTGTAAAAATTGTGAAAACAAAAAAGGCAACGAGAAAAGCGGTTCTGAACATTTTAGGTCTCTGCTTAGTTTGAGAATTTTAACAATAATAAAGTTGCGAAATTTAATTGACAAAACTAAAATTAACAAAAACATTTTTAGCGGTTCACAGGGGGCGTGTTTTTCTTTCGGGTAAAAAATAATTATTTTTGTTTGTGTTCATTTTTGGTCGGCTTAATTTTTACACAATCCGGAGGCTATTATGGGAAATCAGGCTAAGGCAATAGTTGTTGAATTACTTGAATCCGCCGGTATTGAAGTTAACGGTAACAGACCTTACGACATTCAAATACACGACGAGCGTTTTTACAAAAGAGTTATTAACGAAGCTTACCTTGGTTTTGGCGAATCGTACATGGACGGTTGGTGGGACTCGGAAAGACTCGACGAACTAATCACCAAACTTGCCCTTGCAAAATTAGACGAAAAAATAAAAGGCAATTGGAAAATTGCCTTGCATCTCTTGCGTTCCAAGCTTTTTAATTTACAAACTTCTTCCCGCTCCTTTGAAGTCGGGCAAAAACATTACGACATTGGCAACGACCTTTACGAGGCAATGCTCGACAAACGAATGAATTACACTTCAGCTTACTGGAAAAATGCTTCGAACTTAGACGAAGCTCAGGAAGCCAAGCTCGAATTGGTTTGTAAGAAATTGAACTTGGAAGAAGGAATGACGATACTCGAGCTCGGTTGCGGTTTCGGTTCCTTTGCGGGCTACGCTGCCGAAAAATACGGCGTTAAAGTTACGGGTTACACGGTTTCCAAAAACCAGTACGAGTATGCAAAGGAGCGTTACAAAGATTTGCCCGTAGAATTTAAGCTTGCCGATTACCGTACAGCGGAGGGACAATACGATCGCGTAATTTCAATAGGAATAATGGAGCACGTCGGTTACAAAAATTACCGGACGTACATGGAAGTTGTTAAAAGAACTTTAAAGTTTGACGGAATCGGGTTCATTCACACAATCGGGAGGAATGACAGCGCAACAACGGCAAACCCGTGGATCACGAAATACATTTTCCCGAACGGAATGCTGCCTTCCATTGCCCAGCTTTCCAAAGCAATGGAGAATATTTTTGTAATTGAAGATTTGCACAATTTTGGTCCCGATTACGACCCCACACTTATGGCGTGGTACAATAACGTAAACACCGCTTGGGATGAGCTTAAGAAAAAATACGATGAGCGTTTCAAGCGGATGTGGGATTTTTACTTACTTAGCAGTGCAGCCGGTTTCCGCTCAAGGGACACACAGCTTTGGCAGTTCGTTTTTACCCACGAAGGCAGGAAACAACCGGACGTCAGGGTTTGCTAAATGATTGCGCACGAGGTTATTATTGTAGGCGGAGGTCCCGCCGGCTCGGCTGCCGCAAAAGAATTAAAGCAAGCAAACAGGGATGTTATTATTCTCGACAAAAAATCTTTCCCGCGGGTAAAACTCTGTGCCGGGTGGGTTACTCCAAAAGTTTTCAAACTGTTAAAAGTAGAACCGGATGACTATCCCTACGGACTATTAAAGTTCAATAAACTTTATTACGACTTTGGAAAATTCACTCTTCCAATTCCAACCAAACAATATTCAATCAGACGTTTCGAATTTGACAATTGGCTTCACGAGTTGTCCGGTGTGGAAATAATTCAACACAAGGTAGAACAAATAGAAGAAAAGGACGGATATTATTTAATCGACGGTAAATACAAGTCAAAATATTTAATAGGAGGGGGAGGTACAAATTGCCCCGTTTACAATATTTTATTTAAAGGAGTAAGTCCCCGCCCCGTTGAAAATAAGATTGTCGCAATGGAAGAGGAATTCGAATACGACTGGAAAGACCCGCGCTGTTTGCTTTGGTTCGGTGATTTGAAATTCAAAGGCTACTCGTGGTACGTTCCAAAAGCCAACGGATATTTAAACGTTGGAATCGGGGCAACTTACCTTGGCTTGAAAAGTCTCGGAATAAATATCAGGGAAGCTTGGGAGAACTTCACCAAAAAACTTGAGAAGGAAGGTTTGGTTAAGAGCCATAATTTCGAGGGGAAAGGCTACACTTATTTTTTGCGTAACAAAATTTCGAACCCGAGAAAAGGAAACGCTTTTATTGTCGGGGACGCTCTCGGACTTGCAACATTAGACATGGGGGAAGGAATTTCTCCCGCAATAGAAAGCGGAATTTTAGCTGCCCGCGCAATTGTTAATAATAGTAATTTCAATGTGAACAAAATAGGGAAGTACAGTTTCACCTCAATTCTCTTTAGGAAATAACAGCACGGAAATAAAGACAACGCTCTTTTCCCCACGCAGAGAGCGCAAAGATTTTCCGCAGAGAACGCAGAAAATATTTCACCCTAACTTTCCACTTTCAATTTTCAACTTTCAATTGAATAAGTCTTAAGTCTCACGTAACGAGTCTCAAGTCTCCGTTCACTGTTCTCTGTTATCTGTTCACTGAGTAGCTATTTCTTGCGTCTTGCTTCTCGCTTGTCACGGCGTAGTCCCGCAAAATGTGGGACGAAGACGGACGTCTCGCGTAGAATCCATTTCTTATTTCTCGTTTCTTCTTTCTTATCTGCTCACTGAGTTCTGACTTGCGGATTGACTGCTGACTGTTTATATTTAAAATCTTGATTTTTGACATTTTGGCGGGGTAGCTCAGTTGGTTAGAGCAGTGGAATCATAATCCACGTGTCGGGGGTTCGAATCCCTCCCCCGCTACAATATTTTTAGGAGTTAAAGAATGTACACTTTTTTAATTATCATCAGCATAATAATTTCTTTTCTGCTTATGGTGGTAGTTCTTCTTCAAGCAGGTAAAGGAGAAGGGCTTGCAGGCATTACAGGCGGTCCGTCCGGTTCGTTCGGTACAATGTTCGGCACACGCAGGACTGCGGATTTCCTAAGTAAAGCTACTTGGTGGTTAGGCGGAAGTTTGCTCGTTTTGGCAATTGTAATTAACTTGTTCTTCCTGCCAACTCAAAGCACCACACAAAGGAAAAGCATTATTCAAAGCGAAACTACCGTGCCTACTACTCCCGTTGTACCTCAGCTGCCGCAAAGCAACAGTAACACAGGCGCGCAGAAAAGCGAAAAAGCAAATAATAAATAAATAGAATAAAATTTTGTTTTACCCGCTACCCGTGTGGTTGCGGGTTTTTTATTTTAAAAAAAGGAAAAATTTATGGCAAAAAAAAGACACGCAGTTAAGGCGTACAAAAATGAAAGGTTTTTAGCTTCTCCGGCAGCTCGTACTATTAGAATTCTTTCGGAATTTCACGAGCCCGAAGACAGATTTAAAAAGAACGGGATAATTGATACAATAGTTTTCTTCGGTTCGGCAAGACTCATTTCCGAAAGAGCTGCCAAAAGGAATTTGAGTAAGGTTAAAAAGGAATTTGCAAACAAAAGGAACTACAAACAAAAATTAAGAGAAGCGGAAAATCTTGTTAGGATGTCTCATTACTACGAAGACGCAGTAGAGCTTTCCAAAAGATTAACCGAATGGAGTTTGAACCTGCCGTTGGAAAACAACCGTTTTGTTATTTGCAGCGGTGGTGGTCCGGGAATAATGGAAGCGGCAAGCAAAGGCGCAAAACTCGCCGGCGGCAGGTCAATCGGGTTGAACATTAGCATTCCTTACGAACAGTACGTTAATCAATACGTAACTCCCGAACTCTCTTTTGAATTCCATTATTTCTTTATGCGTAAGTTTTGGTTTGCTTACCTTGCCAAAGCGTTGGTTGTTTTCCCCGGAGGCTTTGGAACAATGGACGAACTAATGGAAATTCTTACCCTAATGCAAACGGGCAAAATCAAAAAGGAAATGAAAATAATTATTTATGACAAAGCCTACTGGAATGAAATAATTAACTTCGACGCATTTGTAAAATTCGGTACGGTAAGCAAAAGGGATTTTAAACTTTTTGAGTTTGTTGATTCAGTTGATGACGCTTTTGAAAAAATTAAAAATCATTTTACAAAGCATTATTTGCACAACGGCAATCATTACGGAAGAGAAGAATAGCAATTATTGCTTTGCCGAGTAACCGTATTCCTAAAAATTTTCCTTTTTCGAAATAATTTTATTATTACATTTGTTTACGGAAAAACAGACTGCTCGTAACAAATATTTTTCTACGGCAATAATTTTCTTAACAATAAAAAGTAAATTTTATGAACTCTTCTTTTACTAAAAATCAAATAAGAATGGGGAAGGTTTTTGACGTCCCCTTGACTTTCGATTTTTCTTGGTTTGTCATTTTGTTTTTCTTAACGTGGATTTTAGCCGGAAGCTATTTCCCGAAACAATACAAAGGCTGGGACGCTGCTTGGTATTGGATTGTAGGAGGTGCAACTTCTCTGTTGTTTTTCTTTAGCGTGTTGTTGCACGAAATAGGGCACTCCTACGTTGCGCGCAAATACAACTACAACGTAAGACAAATAAAACTTTTTATTTTCGGGGGAATCTCCGAAATCACACAGGAGCCGAAAAAAGCTTCCGAAGAATTTTTTATTGCCGCCGCAGGTCCAATCGTTACTTTTATTCTCGCAGGCATTTTTTACGGCTTGGCTTATTTAACGAAATCCAACATCTACCTTTTTGCTCTGTTTCATTACTTGGGTGTAATTAACTTAATACTCGGAATATTTAATCTCATTCCCGGTTTCCCACTTGACGGCGGGAGGATTTTCCGCGCAATTGTTTGGGGAATAAACAAAGATTTTAAACGCGCCACACACATTGCCGCAAGCATCGGTAGAGTGTTCGGATTCATTTTTGTTGCAATAGGCGTACTCGAAATGATGGCAGGACTTTGGGTTGACGGGCTTTGGATTGCCTTTGTCGGCTGGTTCTTGGAAAGCGCTGCGTTTTCACAAATCCAACGTCAGGAAATTACAAAATTACTTGCCGGACACACGGTTGAAGATGCCCTAAGCAAAGCCTACGGGCTCGTTCCCGACGACACGACAATTGCGGAATTTATTGAGAACGAATTGCTGATAAGGCACAGGAGATTTTTCATAGTCGAGCACAAGGGAGAAAACATCGGATTGCTAACCATTCACGACGTTCAAAAAGTGCCCAAGCACCTTTGGGAAACAACTACCGTAAAAGAAATAATGAAACCGCTTTCGGAAGTTAAAACCGTGGACGTTAATATGCCGCTGGTTGACGCACTTAAAGAAATGGACGAGGAAGGAGTAAACCAATTGCCCGTAGTCGAAGACGGAGAGATTGTCGGCGTGCTTACAAGGGAAAGTTTGATTTCACTCCTTACGCAACAGTTCTTATCCAAGAAATAATTTGGTTTAATCGCCGTTCTTAAACAAGTAGATTAAGCTGTCGCCTATTTTCTTGAACGCCTTTTTGCCGAAAGCTTCCACATCCTTGCGCTCGGTTTGTATTGAACGCTCCACAATTAAAAGCCCGTCTTCATTGAGGAATCCGTTCTTAAGAAAATTTTCCACTACAATGTGTACGTCGTATTTGAAAAACGGCGGGTCGGCAAGAATCAAATCGTAAGCCGAATGATTTTTCATCTTGGAAAATTTTACCGCATCGGTTTTAAAAACTTTGCACTGTTCGCGCAATCCAAGGGTCTCAATATTTTTGTAAAGATTTTTGTAAATCACAAAATTCTTTTCAACGAAATGAATTGTTGAAGCCCCACGGCTGTAGGACTCGAACCCGAGCGAGCCGCTGCCGGCGTAAACATCACAAACGGTAATTTCTTCAAAGTCAATTAGGTTTTCAAGTACAGCAAAAAGAGATTCGCGTACTCTGTCCGTAGTCGGGCGTATTAAATCCGACTTTGGTACTTTAAGAGTTCTTCCTTTTAGCCGTCCGCTTGTTATTCGCACTTAAAAAACCTGTTCTTATTGAAATGATTTTCAGAAAGAGATTTTGCCTTTACGGTACAAGTTTAAATCACGTGTAAAAAATACTTGCTCAAATTATGTGGAAAATCTCTCTCCGCCTTATTTTTCAACTCTCCCCCTCTTAAAGCCAACTTGGGAATGCAAACCAAGCTTTATCCCCCTCCCTTGGCAAGGGAGGGGGAAAGGGGGTAGTTTGTTAATA
>JALWGH010000135.1 GCA_027013735.1 Melioribacteraceae bacterium | reverse complement strand
GGAATTGCGTTTTTAATTGCGCTCGGCGCTTTTATTGAAATGTTGAATGTACCCGTTGAAGAACGCAGGCACGTGGTTAATCTTTTTACTTGGGTCAGCGCAGGCGGTTTGCACGTCGAGTTTGCTTACCTTGTTGACCAGCTCTCAATAATAATGGCGTTGATTGTAACCGGCGTGGGATTTTTAATTCACGTTTATTCAATCGGCTACATGCACGGCGACAAAGCCTTTTGGAAATTTTTTGCCTACCTTAACCTTTTCATCTTTGCGATGATGAACCTTGTGCTCGGGGATAATTTCCTCGTGCTCTTCTTAGGTTGGGAAGGCGTAGGACTTTGTTCCTATTTGTTAATCGGCTTTTGGTACGAGAAAGATTTCGAAAAAACAACCGTTCCCAAAGCGGCAAAGAAAGCTTTTATTACAAACAGAATCGGCGACTTCGGTTTCCTTTTGGGAATGTTTTTAATTTACTTAACTTTCAACAGTCTCAATTTTCTTGAAGTTTTTCAGAAAGCCGAATTCGCTCCCGTTTCTACCGGTACTTTCAATTTAATTGCCCTGTTTTTGTTCATTGGCGCAACGGGTAAATCGGCGCAAATTCCGCTTTACGTTTGGCTACCGGACGCAATGGCAGGACCCACTCCGGTTTCGGCTTTGATCCACGCCGCAACGATGGTAACCGCCGGTGTTTACATGGTTGCGCGTACTTCGATTATTTTCGCCTCCGCTCCGGCAATAATGACGCTCGTGGCAGTAATAGGTTTGTTCACGGCGTTCTTTGCCGCGACAATAGGACTTGTGCAGAACGACATTAAGAAAGTGCTTGCCTATTCAACAATTTCTCAGCTTGGTTACATGTTTCTTGCCGCGGGAGTGGGAGCATTTGCGGCGGGAATATTCCACGTAATGACCCACGCATTTTTCAAAGCACTTCTCTTTTTGGGCGCAGGCTCGGTAATCCACTCGATGCACGACAATCAGGATATGCGCGGCTACGGCGGATTAAAAAAATACATGCCGGTAACTTATTTCACTTTTTTAATGGCGGCGCTGGCTATTTCCGGCTTCCCCGGATTTTCGGGATTTTTCTCGAAAGACGAAATTCTCTGGCAGTCCTTTGCCAACGGTAATTGGTTCTATTGGGGACTCGGCGCTTTTACCGCATTGCTGACCGCTTTCTACATTTTCAGAATTGTTGCTCTTACCTTCTGGGGAGAGGAGCGTTTCGGCAAGGAATACCACCCGCACGAATCGCCAAAAGTAATGACCGTGCCTCTGATTACGCTTGCGGTTTTGTCCGTAATCGGCGGATTCGTCGGTGTGCCGGAAGTTTTTTCCGGTGAGGGCGGAAATTTGTTCGAAGGCTGGCTCGACCCTGTTTTTGAACCGGCAAAAGAAAGACTTGCCAATTTGCATTTTTACTCCCACGCAACGGAAATTTTGTTGATGAGCGTTTCGGTAATCTTAGCTCTTACGGGAATTTACGTTGCCTACTACATTTACACCAAGCGCAAAGATATTGCTGACAAGACCGCCGAAAAATTCAAAACGCTTTACACGATTTTGCTTAATAAGTATTACGTGGACGAGGCTTACGAAGCCACGGTAATAAATCCCATTAAAAACGGTTCGGAAAAAGTTTTGTGGAAATGGACGGATGTTAAAATCATTGACGGATTTGTTAACGGCGTGGCAGCCGTTGTCAGCGTTCTTTCCGAATGGTTTAAGAAGTTTCAAGTTGGTATCACTCAGTTTTACGCAGCAGTTATGCTTGCCGGCATTGCCGTCGTTTTATTTTGGATTATTTTGAGTATGTAGCTTATGGAAAGTTATCTGTTAACATATTTGCTGTTTACCCCCATTGTAGGAAGCGTGTTGCTTCTGTTTTTCCCTAAAAGTCAGGAAAAGGCAATCAGGTGGTTCGGGCTTGCGGTTACTCTCGCAGCTTTTGTAATTTCGCTGGTAATTTATTTTAAGTTCGATTCTTCGCTTTCCACCTTCCAATTTACGCACCAAATACAATGGGTTAAAAGTTTGCACATTTCCTATTCCGTAGGCATCGACGGAATTTCCTTATTGCTGATTTTGCTTACCACTTTCATTACGCCGTTAACATTAATTTCGAGCTGGAGCGCAATTAAGAAGAACGTAAAACTCTTCACGTTTTTCATGGTTTTCTTGGAAGCGGCAATGATCGGCGTTTTTGTTTCCCTCGATTTGTTCCTTTTCTACGTGTTCTGGGAAGCAATGCTTATTCCGATGTATTTCATTATCGGTATTTGGGGCGGGGAACGGAGAATTTACGCTTCCGTTAAATTCTTCATTTTCACAATGGCCGGAAGTTTGCTGATGCTTGTTGCAATCATCTGGCTTGCGGTTTACGCCTCGAATCAAATCGGGTATTTTACAACCAATCTGCTCGAGCTTTACCGCGTTGGTCCGAATGTTCCGCACGAAATTCAGCGTTACATGTTCCTTGCGTTTTTCATTAGTTTTGCAATCAAAGTTCCTATTTTCCCTTTGCACACTTGGCTGCCGGATGCGCACGTACAAGCCCCGACGGCAGGTTCTGTTATTTTGGCGGGCGTCTTACTGAAAATGGGTACTTACGGAATTCTCCGTTTTTGCCTTCCTCTGTTTCCGCAATCGGCGGTTTACTACGCTCCTTACATTTCCGTGCTTGCCGTAATCGGAATAATTTACGGCGCGCTCGTTGCAATGGTTCAAAAGGACATGAAAAAGTTGGTGGCTTATTCTTCCGTTTCCCACCTTGGTTTTGTGGTGCTTGGTATTTTTGCTTTAACTCCCGAAAGTGTGCAGGGTGCTGTAATTCAAATGGTTAACCACGGACTCTCGACGGGAGCTTTGTTCCTTTTGGTCGGAGTGATTTACGAACGCACGCACACACGCGAAATTGCTTACTACGGCGGAATTGCAAAGTTAGTGCCTGTTTACGCAACAATTTTAATGATTGTTTCCCTTTCTTCAATCGGCTTGCCAGGGTTGAACGGTTTTATCGGAGAGTTTTTAATTTTAATCGGTTCGTTCCAATCGCAAGTTTTGGGTAGCTGGTGGTTCGTTATTTTCGGTGCAACGGGAGTTATTTTTGCAGCCGTTTATTTGCTTTGGATGTACGAGCGTGTTGTTTGGGGCAGGGTTACAAATCCCAAGTTGGAAACGCTTAAAGACATGAACACAAGAGAGTTGGTGGTGTTAATTCCCATTCTTATTTTCATTGTTTGGATTGGCGTTTACCCGAGCACATTTTTGAACGTTTCCCATGCCGCAACGCAAGGCATTTTACACACGGTAAGCTCTTTTACGTTTAATTTTCTTTAATAATTAAAGGCTGGTTATGCTAAAAAGATTGTCGGGAAAGTTATTATCTTTGATTTTCTTCCTCGCCATTTCCAATGCGGTATTTGCGGGAACACAGAAAGGCGAAGCGGTGAATGAAGCCGCTAAGGAAGCCGCTCATGCAATGCCTTCCCCCTACATGGTACTGCCGTTCATAATCATTCTTTTGATGATTGCTACCGGTCCGCTTTTCTACCACAGATTTTGGGAAAAGCACTATCCTAAAGTTTCAATTCTCTTGGGTTTAATTCCTGTTGTTTATTACATCGCGGTTTTGAAGAACACGCACATCTTAATGCACACACTTGCCGAATACATTTCGTTTATTGCCTTGCTCGGTTCCCTTTTTGTCGCGGCGGGTGGAATTCTAATCAACATTAATAGGCGTTCAACACCTTTGGTGAATGTTATCCTTCTTTTGTTCGGAGCCGTGTTGTCGAACATCATCGGGACAACAGGTGCGTCAATGGTTTTAATCCGTCCTTACATTAAACTTAACAGGCACAGGATTCACCCTTACCACATAATATTTTTTATTTTCTTAGTTAGCAACATCGGCGGAGCACTTACTCCGATTGGAGACCCGCCCTTGTTCCTCGGCTTTTTGAAAGGAATAGATTTCTTCTGGTTTATTGAGCACAACTGGTTCATTTGGCTGCCCACGGTTCTTTTGGTACTTGCGGTTTTTTACGTGTTTGACGTAAAGAATTTACCGAAGGAAGAAACTCCTCAAGATTATGCAAACGATATTGAATTCAAAGGCGGAAAGAATGTCCTTTATTTGGTTGTTATTTTAATTTCAGTGTTTATTGACCCCGCGGTTTTTTCATGGGTCCCTTCGCTCGAACCTTTGCCGTTTGGAATACGTGAAATAATAATGTTTGCGGTAATGTACCTTTCGTACAAACATGCCGACAAGGAAATTCTCAAAGCAAATGAGTTTGAATTCGAGCCGATTAGGGAAGTTGCTTATCTGTTTATCGGGATTTTTGCCACGATGGTTCCTGCGTTGCAGCTCATTGCTCAGGAAGCTCACGCTTACGGAAACGAATTGAACGCAGGTGTGTTCTATTGGGCTACTGGCGCTTTGTCGGGCTTCCTCGATAACACTCCGACTTTTGTGAACTTCCTCAGTGCGGCAATGGGTAAGTGGGGACTTGATGTTACGGTGCCTGCACAGGTGCACCAATTCCAAGTGCTCGACCCGCTTTACTTGCGTGCCATTTCAATCGGAGCGGTTTTCTTCGGCTCGTTGACTTACATCGGGAACGGACCGAATTTCATGGTGAAATCGATTACGGAACGTTCGGGTATTAAAATGCCCAGCTTTTTCACATATTTTATTAAATACGCAATCCCGATTTTAATTCCTATTTTCACAATTGTTTGGTTAGTATTTTTCTTCGGGAGGGGATAATGACAATAAAAGAAGTTTTGAACAAAGGCGCTTACGGTTTGTATTTCGGCAACAGAGTTTTACTGCCGTTTAGATGCCACGTGCTAAAGGTGATTTTTGAAAACGAAATCATTACAGACTTCAGCTCCTCGAAAAAAGGAGCCTGCTACAAAACGCTTGAAAATTTTACGGAAATTTATTTCCACGAAGTTAAAGATCTCGACGAGGCGGTTTCCGAATACAAAGGGATTAAAATGATTGTTGTGCAGGAAGGCAACAACATTTTCGATTTCAAGAATCACGAAAAATTAAATATTCTGCTCGACGAGGATCACAAATTAAAAATCGAGAAAGTGGAAGACGACATCTTATTTTTTGAGTAAAGGCGAACATGGAAAATTCAATATTCTTACAGTTGTTACCGCACATTATTCTTGGAACCGCTATTGTTTTGGCGGTGGTGATTGAAATATCCACGGAGAAGAGTAAACAAATTTTACCGTGGCTTGCAGTGTTGGTGTTTTTTGCCAATGCGATTATTGCCCTTTACAGGATTCCCGAAAGCGTTACTGTTTACGGAATGTTAAGTGTAGGCGGCAAGGCTGCCATTTTCGATTTTATTTTTAACTTCGGCGCATTGATTGGCATACTCAGTTCCGTAAACTACATTAAGAAATACGGCGCTTATTTCGGCGAGTTCTACATTATTGTTCTTACTTCCGTTTTGGGAATGATGCTGCTGGCGGGCTCTTTGGATTTGTTTACCGTGTTTCTCGGTTTGGAATTGATGTCCATTTCGTTTTACATCCTTGCCGGAATAAACCGTAAAAAATTGTCTTCCAACGAGGCGTCTTTGAAATATTTCCTGCTCGGCGCTTTTGCAACGGGTTTTGTGGTTTACGGTATTGCGCTTATTTACGGTTCAATGGGCAACACAAATTTGAAATTCATGTTCAACCATTTTCCTAATCTGATTTCACATCCCTTGTTTGTAATCGGAATGGGATTATTTTTAATCGGCTTTTCGTTTAAGATTGCAGCGTTTCCGTTCCACATGTGGGTGCCTGACGTTTACCAAGGTTCAGCCACAACCGTAACGGGAATAATGTCCACAATTGGGAAAGCCGCGGCTTTCAGCGTTTTAATTATTACCTTAACTGCTGTTACAACTGGCAGCGCACCGCACACATTTGAAGATTATTTCATTGCTATTTCCCTCCTTTCAATGCTTTACGGCAGTATTGTTGCAATTGCGCAAAAGAACCTCAAGAGGATGCTTGCTTACAGCTCCATTGTTCACGCGGGTTACATGTCAATCGGTTTGGCGGCAGGCAACGCCGCAAGCATCGGCGGAATAATTTTCTACCTTGCCGCTTACACGTTTATGAACTTGGGAGCGTTCGGTGTTATTTCAATAATCGAAGGTGAAAACGACGACAGAGTTAACCTTGACAGCTACGCGGGTTTGAACAAGAAAAGTCCTGTGTTAGCGGGGTTCATGGCGTTGTTCATGTTTGCGCTTGCGGGCATTCCGCCGTTGGCAGGATTTTTCGGAAAGTACTACGTGTTTGTCGGAGCAATCGAGCAAAACCTTGTTTGGCTTGCTATTATTGGAATTACGGCAAGCGTAATCAGCATTTACTTTTACCTGCGCGTCGTGGTTTACATGTACTTCAAGGATGAGCTGGAAGATTTCACAATCGAGAAAAACATTCCCGGACTTACAGCCGTTGCAATTTCCGCCCTTGCCGTTTTGGTTTTCGGCATCGTGCCCGATTTGTTGATGAGTGTAATTATTTCGGCGTTGAAGTAGTTCTTAAACGGCAATTTTGTCCGGTTCTTCTTCAGGTAATTTGTTTTCAGAGTATTTGAACTCTTTTTCCTTGGGAATCAGAGATTTGCTAATCAACCTTATCTTTTCGTAATCAATTTTTCTAATTGGATGAGGAATAATAAAATAATCTTTTAGATTGTTCCAATCAATGTCCCTTATTGTAACGATTTCGTTTAAATAAAAGCTGACCCAACTTTTTCCTATTTTAAAATTCGGTTCAACGAGTTCCAATTTCTGTTTGGAAATTTTTACATATTCAGCGTCCAATTCAAACCCGATAAATCTTCTCCCTAACCTTTTTGCGGAAATGGCGGTTGTGCCGGTGCCTGAAAATGGGTCCAAAACAATGTCGTTTTCATCTGTTGTAAGAAGAATTATCCTGTCCAAAAGATGAATTGGCAATTGGCAGGGATGCGGGTCTCTTTTTTTATTATGTTTTATTCTGTGAATGTCTGTCCACACATCCGAAATCAGAGGTCCGAAAGGGTGAAGCTTATCTTTTTTACCTCCGTAATCTTTTAATAAAAAGCCTTGTTTTCTGTCTCTTTTGTGGGGATACCGCAATTCGTAAATTTTTGTGCCTTTTTCTTTTTTGCTGTAAAAGAGAATTCCGTAATGTGCCGGTTGCAGGGATTTTCCCATTGGCGACGTGGGAGCATCCCAAGCTATCCAATGTCTGAAATAAGCATATTTGTTTAAGAAGGTTGAGTAGAACGTTAACCATTTCGGAATGTTGTGTACAAAAATTGACCCTGTTGGTTTTGTAACTCGAACCATTTCGGAAATCCACTTTTCACTCCAGTTGAGGTATTCTTGAAATTCAAGGCTATCTTTGTAGCTTGTGTATTTTTTATTCAGATTAAAAGGCGGATCGGCAAAGGTCATATCTACGGAATTGTCCGGAATATCTTTGAATAACTCCAAGCAATCTCCTTGGATGATTTGATTTGTGTATTTGTCAATTTTACTCATTTTTTAAGAACCTTTTCAATTAGTAATTTTTCAAACCTGCTTAATTCATCTTTGTGAAAAGTAAAAACATCTTCGTAAGCTGTTACCATTCTTTTCAAGTCTCCTTTCCTGACATACCAACCTATCCCATCGACAAAACCGACAAAAGAGGCTGTGGGATAATGTTCTTTTATTAACGCGTCTATTGATATTTCAGTTTTGGATTTATCCCCTTGTCCCGAAGAAGTGGTCGCGAGGAAAGAACTTTCCACAATTATTATTGGGTTAGCTTTGTTTGGAATAATAAAATCCATTGTCCTTTTGCTATCTGGAGCATTGTCGATTAGTTCGGTCAAATCTCCTGTTTCCCAAGTTAAGCCAAGTTTATTTAATATTTCTTCAATAACTATTTCGGGGTTGTTTCTCTTTTTACCCGAGTAACTTCCCTTTTCTTTGTAACGAATTAGTGTATCAATCAATTCGGGAATTTCGAATTTTAATTTTGAGATGCTTAGTTTTTTTAATTCGAAGAGAGGAATCGTTTCTGCAAGGAACGGAATGGAAGCACCTTCGAAAAATATGTTAACCAACCCTTTCCTAAAAAATAAGTTCTTTTTAATCAAACTGTGAATTTTTTCGTCTGACCATTCTTGAATATTATCCGGGCTTGTTTCGTCTGCCCATTTTGTTTTGTAAACAAGTTTGTTTAATTCGGGAATGTCAACAATTCTAATAATGGTGGTGAGACGTTTAAGATACTCGTTAGAAAAGCCGGTTAATGCCAACAAAGCTTTCAGACCGTTTTCTTTCTCGGAAATTAAATCTTCAAATATTTCTTTTTTAAGTCCCTCTGTTTCAATTCTTCTTTTTACATTTAACAATGTTTCCTTTAAAGAATTTAAGTATCCCTCGTAATCTTCCTCAAATTTAGGATTAAAAAAATAAAAGGTATTTTTTCTGATTACTGTCTGAAGTTTTTCGTCGGTCGTTTTTTTCATTATTGTCCCTTTTCGAATATTAGAATGTACTCTTCTTTCATAGTGTTTCTCATTCCTTTAATGGGCTTTAATATTGTTTTGACTAAAATTAAGTTGTGTCTTTTTGCCGAAGAAACTACGCTTTGCTCTAATCGTATTCCTCCTGTTTGATTTGTATTAGAACCAATGATAATGACTAAAAATTTATTTTTCTTTAATATTCTTGAAGCCTCACCTAAAAAAACATCTAAATCATTAAAATAATTGTTTAGCTTTTCGTTTTTTGTTTTCCCCTTCAAACCAATTAATTTTTCTTTTAAACTTAATGTATCAACACCCAAATATTCCAATTGGTCTTTATCATTCTCAACATAGTCAATTGCAAATGAGTAAGGAGGAGAAGTTATTATTCCGTCAATAGAATTATCCGGTAACTTTATATTTAAAGCGTCAGAATCCCTGAGTATGGTAACATTACCCAAGTCTTCACTGTTGAAATAATTGTTTGTTAAGAAAGATTTAACTGTTTCGATATATCTTTTTAATACTTTGCTGAATAGTTGTTTGTGATTAGAACGGACTACTCTTTTTGAATAACCTAAAGCATCAAGATAAGCTAAAAGAGCTAACTCGTAAATCTTCTCCTTTTTTTTGCCTATTCCGGAAATTCTACTCAAGATGTCTTTTTGAGAGAAAAAATCAAACCATTTGTTTTCGTCAAAATCAATACTATTTAACAAATTTAAGTCAATTTTAAGAGCATCGTATTTTGTTTGAATCATTAGTTGACAGAAGTGACTAATGTCAATAGCGTAAGAATTTATTCCCATTAAAGCAGCTTCAATGTTTGTTGTGCCGCTGCCAGCCATTGGGTCCAATATTGTTTCACCCTTTTTAATTCCGATAATATTAATTAAAGCTTTTATTAGTTGTGGGTGAAATTTTCCACGGTAAGGAAAAAGACTGTGAGTAGCGTAGCCCGTAGAAAAAATCCCGTTTTCGAAATACGAACTTGCTGTTTTTGTCCTTTGTTTGTTTACTTCTTCCGAAATGTCTGAGTACATTAGGAAATGCAAGCTGTTTTTTCCTTTGTAAGATTTTGCGTAAGCCGTGCGTTCGAGATATTTTTCGGGTTCAAGAATTTTATATTCAAGGTAAGCTAACTCAAGTTCAAAAAGCTCTGTTACCGAAGGAAGTAATTCGACATCACCGTTAAATAGCACCTGATTTGGAGTTTTTATTTCGTAAAATTTTACCATACTTGCAGCGTTTTTAGAAATTGTTGATAATTTTAAAAAATGCTAAAACGAATTTTATTGAAAAACAACTTAAAAAATAATACTTACTCAAACAAATGGTAAGTGTAATCGAGGTTGGAAATTTACCGGAAAAAATTCCGTAATTGTCAGCCGTTTGCATACGTGGGACAATTTCCTTATTTTACATTACTAAACAATCCACCGAAACAATTAATGCCGTAAAATGCTTGTGCTTAATAAAAAAAATATTTTGATTCCTTTTTTATTAGTTTTGTTAGTTACTGCCGGCTGCTCCACCCCGCCAAAACCGCACACGTGGTTAATTCACAAACCGGTTTTTGCTTACCCTCTTGAGGCTCAAAGGCAGGGTTTGGAAGGGAAAGTACTTCTGCTTTTGTACGTTAAACCGAATGGCAGAGTTGACACCGTTATTGTTAGGAAATCTTCCGGCTACAAAATATTGGACGATGCCGCGGTAAGTTTTGCACGCAAGTTTTTTTACCGTCCTTTTAAATCGGAAGATGGTATTTGGTTAAATGTGCCGATTGTTTTCAAGCAAAGAGTTGCAGGGGAAAAGAGTTTTGTCGGTAAGGTTTGGAAATCCGAAAAGTCGGTATTCAGGAATAAAATCTCCAGTCAAAAAATTACGCGCTGGACAGATGCAAAATCAAATAATTTCATTCCTGAATCTCCCGTGAGTCCCTTTGTAAATGAGAACCAAGTTATTTTTCTTTCCGACAGAGGAAAAGCGGACAACCTGTTTCTGTTGAATTTAATTGACGGCACGTTCGTGCAAATGACAAACGAAAAAGAGGATGTTACAAATGTTGTTCATCTCCCGGAATTTGGAATGCTTTGGTACAAAGCAGGGGAAAAAATACATTATTTAAACACGCAAACTCTTCAAAACGATGTGATACTAAATGAGGATTCGGTTAGAATCAGCAAGTTTACCGTTACGGCGGATGGGAAGTTTTTACTGTTTTCTTCAAATGGTGGAAACACCGTCGGCCCGGGAAATAAAAATTCTTATTCACGTATTTTTCTTGTGGACCTGCAAACCAAACAAATGAAAAATATTAAGAAGTTCAACAACGCCGTAATTACTGCTCTTGTTGCAAACCCCGGTAACGAAAAATTAATTCTTATTCAAATCGAACAAAACGAAAGCGGCGAAAGGAAATACGAAGTGTTTAATCTTTTGAAAAATACCGAGACGCTTGTAGTGCCCATGAATAAAGGGTTCCGAGTTGCAAAAATGGAATGGGCTAATAACGGTAGGTGTCTGGCGTTTTCCGGTGTGTCAAACTCAGGTAAAAAATTGTTCGGTTTGTACAATTACGAAACCGGACAGAGCAGAACTTTTACGAGTCCGTTAAGCATTTCGGATTTTCAAGTTTTCAAGGATAATTCGCTCTGGCTTGTTACTGACGGTAAGGTCTTGATATTGCTCAAAACAGGAAAGAATAAAGTCCTTTACAAAAAAGCACTTTTTTCAGTAAAAGGGAATTTTAATGACGGCAGCGACATTTCCGGCTTGCACTTTAATCCGAACGGCAAGGAAGTATTTTTCGATTTACGACGCAACGGGAAATTTAATGTTTACAGTTTGAAGGTGAACTTGTTGTAATAATATTGGGAAAAGTTCAAGCCGCAGTTCGCCGGAAAGAAACTGATCAATCCGCACTACTAAAATCCAACAATCCATTCATCCATTTGTCCGGTGTGTTGTGACGAAGCTGGTGTGCAGCAAGGGTAAGAGTAAGCAATCCAAAATACAAAGTCCTCATCTTTAATTCGTAACATTTCATTTATTTGATTAACTTTGCTTTTCGAATTTATTTTTAAATGATTGCTATTAAATGAGTAAACACAAAAGCAGTATTAAAAATCTTCAACCTCTGATTTCCCCTTTAACAGCAGCGGTAATCGGACTGGTAGGTGTGTTTGTCCTTTACCAGATTGGCGGAAGCGTACTTACGTTGATCATTTTCGGATTCGATATTCAGAAAGCAGATGTTAACGCAATGCGCCTGATGACAATGGGCGGGCAAATTTTGTTTATTTTGCTTCCGGCTTTGATTTTAGCAAAGTACGTTTACACCGATGTAACAACCGCTTTAAGAGTTCGCCTGCCGCGCAAAACCGACCTGCTCATTTTCACAATCGGACTTTTCATTCTCATCCCGTTGTTGCAAAATTATCTTTACATCCAAAATTATTTGTTTGTTAAACTTGCCGCCTCTTCGGGATTTTTTGCAAGCATTAAAGAAACATTCGACTCTCTGGACAAATTGGTTGAAAGTGCTTACGGTAACTTGTTGGGAACGCACAACATTTTCGAAGGGACGCTTGTGATTTTGGTAATTGGAATTACTCCTGCTTTTTGCGAGGAAATTTTGTTCCGCGGATTTATTCAAACAAGTTTGGAATTGCGGTCAACACCTTTCAAAGGAGCTTTGTACACTGCAATATTTTTCGGGCTGTACCATTTTAATCCTTACGGTTTAATTCCTCTGATATTGTTGGGGCTTTATTTCGGCTATGCGGTTTACGTTACGGACTCAATTGCA
>JALWGH010000134.1 GCA_027013735.1 Melioribacteraceae bacterium | reverse complement strand
CTCGTACATAGGTGATTTTTCCGCACTGGTGGATTTTAGCAAATTAATTAATTCCAGTCTCGATTTGAATTTTACGCTGAACAATTTGCTTTTGACCTGCATGGGGAAACTGCTTGCAACAAGCGGAGCGGTTTACCTGCTGAACGAGAAGAATGAATTTGAACTTAATCTTTTTAAGGGCGCTAAAATAAAGGGCGGAACGCCTCCCGCTGTTTTTTCCTTTTCCGATTATTCTGACGAGAAAAAGAGAAAGTTTATTTTTAATGACAAATATTTCCCCGTCGTTATTGAGCTTACGGGGGCTAATGGTCTTGTGGGCTTGCTAATATTGGGCAAAAAGCTTAATAGAGAAAATTATTCCGAGCAAGACAAGCGTTTTCTTTCAACAATTGCAAACATTTCGGTTACTGCAATTGAGAATTCCAGAGCCTTTTTGGAAAAGCAGGAATTAAACCGACGGCTGACAACAAAGGTTAATCAGCTTTCAACATTGTTCGAGTTAAGTAAGGAATTCGGCGGAACGCTTGATGTTAAAAGGGTAGCAAGGCTTCTAATTTATTCTCTGATTGGTCAACTAATGGTTGCCGAGTTTGCAATTGTTCTTTGCAACGAAAAGGAAATTGAAATTCTCGAAACAAAATTTGATGAAAAAGAATTAACGGGAGCTTTGAATAATTACGAAAATTTTCAATTTAATGACACACTAAACAGAAAAGAGTTGGAAGAAAATTTCCCCGAACTAAACGAATTGGGAGTTCGTTTAATTATTCCAATGAAATTCAAAGGGGAGACAAAGGGCTTGATTTTATTGGGCAAACGGCGTAACAACCTCGAGTATTCCGCTTCCGATGTTGAGTTTGCTTCTTCGGTTTCCGGCATTGCCGTGATTTCAATTGAAAATTCCAAAATGGTTGAGCAGATTGTTGAAAAGAGGAAAATGGAAAAAGAGCTGGAAACCGCGCGGAATATTCAAAAGAGTTTATTGCCTCAATCTTTACCCGAATTAAAAAATTTCGACATTGCGGGAATTAGCGAATCTGCCCGGCAGGTGGGTGGTGATTATTACGATGTTATTCCTCTCGATGAAAACCGCACGTTAATTGCAATAGGGGATGTTTCCGGCAAGGGAGTTCAAGCGGCGCTGTTAATGGCTAACCTTCAAGCGTTCTTAAAATCAATTAGCAAACAAAACATTCCTCTTAACAAGGCAACCGGCTTGATTAATGACCTTGTTTCCGAAAACACGAGAATGGGAAATTTCATTACATTCTTTTGGGGAATCTTGGACGATTCGACTGGAAAATTCCAATACGTTAACGCCGGACACAATCCGCCCTATTTGATTTACAAAGACGAAATTCGATTACTGAAAACGGGCGGAATGCTTTTGGGCGTAACCAAAACCCTCACGCCTTACAAAGCGGAGGAAGTTGTGTTAAAGCCTTCTTCCAGACTTGTGCTTTTTACGGACGGCATTACCGAAGCAATGAATCACAGCTTTGAAGAATACGGCGAAGAAAGGCTGAAAGAATTAGTAATGAATTTTCACGGAAGTTCGGAAAGTTTAATTACTGCTATTCTTGACGACGTTAAGCGTCACAGTAACGGGCGCGAACAATACGACGACATTACTTGCGTTGTTGTTTCCGCGAGGGTAAAGGAATGAAAGTGTGGCTGGAAAAATACCGCAAGGAATTGATTATTGCCTTTACGACAATTTTAATGCTTGCAAATATTGCCAATCTTTATTTCGTTTTAAGCATTGCTCCGATGTCCAACGACGAATGTTTGTGGGTTAGGAAAAAACTCGAAAACGATTCTACAGTTGTGGTAATTGAGAAAGTTAAAGAGGGAGGCGTAACTTGGAAAGCTGGAATCAGGAACGGCGACATACTTTTGGAAATAAACGGGCAGCCGATTACTAACACAAGAGATGCGCAGTTCATTTTAAATTCCGTCGAAAAAGGCGACAGCGCAATTTACCTTGTTAAGAGGGACGGGAAAATATTTAAAGCAAAAGTAGAAGTTAAAAAACTGATTAGTTTTCAATCGCTTGCTTACGTCTTGCTCGGCACGATTTGGTTAATTGTAGGTTTTATTGTTGTCCTTGCCCGTTCGGAAGGGGAAGTGCAAAGGCTGTTTTACTTGCTTGGAGTACTGTTCTCGCTAATTTCTTTTACGAGTTTCTTCCAAGTCGGTTACTTGCAAAATCCGTATTTCTTTATTAGCTGGTTAATTATTTTAATTGATTTGTTGTGGCTTGTCGGTTCGTCTTATTTGCCGTTTGCGCTTGTGCATTTCTTCTGGCTCTTTCCGAGGAAGAAAAAAATTATTTCCAAAAGGCACACGATAAAAATTCTTTACGGAATTCCGACGGTAATATTTCTACTTTTCCTTTTGGTGAGATTTAAATATTTCTATTTCCGTCCGGTAAATCTTTTTAATCTTCCGCATTCGATTTTCTTCTTGCTCTACGGCGTTCCTTCAATATTGATTTTCATCGGGATGATTGTTGGATTTGTTTCGCTCTTCAGGTCTTATTTGAAGTTGGAAAACAAGCGCGAACGTTCGCCGATATTTGTAATTTTAATTGCTTACGGAATAGGAATAGCTGCGATTATTTACACATCGACTCTTGCCAATGTCCTTGCCGATACTATTTTTAACACACCGGAATATTTTATGCCGATCATTTTTGTTGCAATTATTCCGGTTGCTTTCGGCTATTCGATTTTCCGCTATTCGTTAATGGACGTTACCGAAGTTGTTAAGAATGCAATTTTGTATTCACTGGCAACCGTTACACTTGCCGTGTTCTATTTCTTGATTATTTACTTAATCGGGCAGAGCATCGGGCAGGCGTTTGGTGCGGATTATCAAGGAATAATTGCCGTTATTGTGTTTATTCTTTTTGCAATTGTTTTTCAGTCCACTAAGGACAAATTTCAAGATTTGCTTACACGGAAGTTTTATCCTGAGCAGTTTGCGTATCAGAAAGTAATCCTTAAATTCAGCAAGGAAATTTCTTCCACGATTGGGATGGAAAATGTTTTGGATTCTACTTTTAACACCTTTGTTGAAGCTCTTAAATTAAAACGCTTTGCAATTTTGTTAAAGGATAAAAGGGGGAATTTTGTCCTAAGACGGGGCGCTAATATTAAGTCGGAAGTGTTTTACCTGCGGGACGGTGAAGAAAAAATTAACGAGATTATTGCCGGAAAGAAAAAAGTAAATTTGCAACCTGTAATTGAGGTGGAAGAATTTGAAAGGATTTTCCCGCACGATTTTGAACTTTTGAGCAAGGAAGAAATTTACACGATTATTCCTTTGTCCGTTAAGGAAAAGATTGTCGGTTTGCTTTTGTTCGGACTTAAACACTCGGGCGCGCATTTTGCCGGTAAAGATTTGGAACTCTTAAGCGCCGCGGCTAATCAGGTGGCTGTTGCAATTGAGAATGCACGGCTTTACGAATCGGAAGCAGAAAAATTAAAGATTGAAAGGGACATTGAAAACGCAAGAAAAATTCAAGAAAGTTTACTGCCTAAAAAATTCCCCGAAATTAAACATCTTGAAATTTGCGGCACGATGAAACCCGCCCAGCAAATTGGTGGAGATTACTTCGATTTGATTAAGATTGACGAAAACAAAATTTTTGTTGTCGTAGCGGACGTCTCCGGCAAGGGCTTGCCTGCTTCGTTTTACATGTCGAAAATTCAAACGATGATGCGCCTTTATTGCAAAGCGGGGAAAACTCCTAAGGAGATTCTTCAAACCGTTAACGAAGGGATTTTCGGCAGCATTGAAAGGAATTGGTTCATCACGGTTTCCCTTGCCTTAATTGACACTGAAAAAATGGAAATGAAAATCTGCCGCGCGGGACACACACCAGTTTTCAAATCCGACGGGCAGAGTG
>JALWGH010000133.1:3486-3916 GCA_027013735.1 Melioribacteraceae bacterium | reverse complement strand
TATTCGTTTAACCATGGAAGGCTATAGGAATCGTTGGAAGATAGAAGAAGTGCATCGTCATATAAAAAATGATTATCATTTGGAGCAAATAGAATTACGCAGGTATCAAGGCTTAAAAAGTTTTTTGGCAGTATTTTTTATTGCTATGGGATTGATTTATCAGCGTTATTCCGAGTATTTGCTCCAACTCATAAATCAGGTCGGAATAAAATTAACTTACCGAAATCGTTTAAGTGAGTTGTTAGGCTTTATTTATTACAAAATTTCTAAAGTTATCTCTTGGATTTTATCACAGTCAAAATTACGAACTATCATTTCTCTTGCTAATCCCCCTAAGGTTAATGACCTTCAATTATCTTTGTTCGATGATTGGTGTTAAAAAAATGGGGGGTACTCAGTACAAGTTTAAATTTGGTGGCAAAAAATACAC
>JALWGH010000133.1:0-3476 GCA_027013735.1 Melioribacteraceae bacterium | reverse complement strand
CTCCCCCTCTTCAAACCAAGTTGAAAATTCAAGGGAAGCAGAGTCCCCCTCTCTTTGAAAGAGAGGGGGAAAAAGGGGGTGAGTTATCAAAAAAATTTCTCCTAAATCAACCTTATTTTATTATTTTCCCATTTTTTGGCTTTTGTCGAACATTCCCAAAAGTCATTAGATTTTTAAGGCTCTAATGACTTTTGGGGTTAAAACTTTGTGCCTTTCCTAACTATATTTTCGGTAAAGTTCTTTAATTTCCCTCATTATTTTTTGTAGTATTTTCTAACCTCAAACTTTTGCCACCGATTTTAAACCTGTGCCATATTAAAAACATTTTCCGGAGAAAAAATGTTGCATTTTTGGGGTTAAATTTTTTATATTTAAATAAGATATTTAACTCTCTTAATCGGAGAATGTGGAATGAATTTTATTTCAACTGACGAAAACACATTAGTAGGCATTGAAGCAATAGACAAACAACACAAAGAGTTTGTTAAAATATTGAACAAGTTGTACTCACTTAAAAACTCGCAAGATGTTGAAAAGAAAAAAGAGGAAATGCAAAAGTTAGAAGCTCACATTAAAGAACATTTTCAAACAGAGCTCGATTTAATGGTTAAATACAAAGACCCCGGGTACATCTCCCACAAACTGGAACACGAGAGAATGGAGAAAAAAATTTCGCAGGAAGTACGAAAATTTGCTGCAAATCCGGGAACGATTTCGGAAGAATTTCTTAACGATTTAAAAAGGTGGTTTTTTAATCATTTGGAATTTAACGACAGGAAACTTGCAAAGCATATTAAGTCGGTAACTTAACAAACATTAACAATTTAAATGGAGGGGCTCGAATTAAAAATCTTTAACGCGGGCAAATTGTTCTCCGATCTTTTATTCCCCCGTTATTGTTGCTCTTGCGGGCAACCGCTCTTGCCCGAGGAAAAATTCCTGTGTTCTTCCTGCGTTTCGAAATTAGAAAGAACCACCGATGCGGTTTTGAAATCGGAATTCGAAAGAAAATTTTTAGCGGAGGGTTACATCTCCGATTTTTACGCACCCCTTTATTTCATTAAAGACACTCCGATTCAAGATTTAATTCACGAATTGAAATACAGGAAAAAATTCGGTGTGGGAGCTTTCCTCGGCGAGTTAATTGGTCTTGAGGCCAGAAACAAAATTTTAAGTTGGAAAGCAGATTTAATTTCGCCGATTCCTCTGCACATTTTGAAAAAAGCGTCCCGTAGTTACAACCAAAGTTTCTACCTTGCCAAAGGAGTGGCAAAAGTTATTCCCGTAAAAATAAAAAGGACATTGAAACGCAAAAAATTTACCACGTCTCAAACAACACTGACGCACGAAGAACGGCAGGCAAACGTTTCCGGCGCATTTAGATTACGGAGGTTTTCCAATGTTGCGGAAAAGAAAATAATTTTAATTGATGACGTAATCACAACCGGAAGTACAATCAGCGAAGCCGCAAAAGTTTTGAAAGAAAACGGTGCAAAAGATGTATTTGCCTTGTCCGTTTGTTTAACACAACTCCCGTCGCGAGAAAATCAAGATTGAAAATTTCTCACATCTTCTCCGGCGCAGAAATTCCCAACAAAGTCAAACCGGACTTAATCAAATGCTTTGAAGCAAGGGCAAGAGACATTCTTGCTTCTGCAAGTTTTTTCGGGGAGCCGATAATTCTGCAATCGGTATAAAATTTGTGAAAAGCCGCCGCAAGTTCTTCCAAATAGGCAGCAACTTTGTGAGGCTCAAAATTAACCGCCGCGTTAAATATTTCGTCCTTGAACTGCCACATTTTCTTCAACAGATTTTGTTCGGCTTCAGTCGTTAACAATTTGATGTTGTCAACCTTTGCCTCAATTCCTTCGCCCGCCACCATTCGCAAAATGGAACTGATTCGTGCATGGGCATATTGCAAATAGAAAACAGGATTTTCGTCCGATTGCTTTTTAGCAAGGTCAATGTCAAAATTCAAGTGACTCGTCATACTCCGCATATTAAAGAAATAACGGACTACGTCCGCGCCGACCTCGTCAATTAGTGCGTCAAGGGTTACGTAATTTGCCTTACGTGTGGACATCTTGACCACTTCCTTGCCCTGCACAATTGTTACGAATTGGTGAATCAAAACCTTAACCTTTGAGACATCCCAGCCAAGAGCTTTAACCGCCGCAAGCACATCGGGGTAAGTTGCCGCGTGGTCGGAGCCAAAAAGATCGACAATCAAATCGTAACCCCGCTCAAACTTTGTTGTGTGGTAAGCAATGTCGGGCAAACGGTAGGTCGGCTCTCCCGTTGATTTTATTATTACCTTGTCCGCTTCGTTGCCGAGCTCGGTCAGTCTTAGCCAAAGAGCGCCGTCTTTCTCGTAAGTAAGATTCATCTCTTTGAACTTTTGAATTACCTCGTCAATTTTACCGCTCTCGTAAAGGGAATGCTCGTTGAAAAATTCGTCGAACTCAATGCCTATTCTCGCAAGAGTTTTTTTAATGTCCTCGAAAATTTCCGCTTCGGCAACCTGTTTGAAAATTCCCTCCGCCGGTTCGTTCTTAATTCCGTCGCCGTGCTTCTCAACCAATTTTTTAGCAATCTCCGTAATGTAGCCGCCTTGATAATAATCTTCCGGGAATTCAACTTCCTCGCCGAGCTCTTGCAGGTAGCGAAATTTCAAAGATTCGCCGAGCACGCGCATCTGCCTGCCTGCATTATTAAAATAATATTCACGTGTAACGTCGTAGCCAACCCATTCGAGTAAGCGTGCAACAGTGTCCCCAATTACGGCATTCCTTCCGTGCCCTACAGTTAAAGGTCCTGTAGGATTGGCAGATACGAATTCAACAATTGCCCGCTTACCGGCAAAGGCGTTACTTTTGCCGAACAATTCTTTTTCGTTCAGAACCTCGGGAACAATGCTTGCGACAAAATCGGGAGTAAAAAAGAAATTAATAAATCCCGGTCCTGCAATTTCAATTTTTTCAATAATCTCTTTTTCAACCGGAAGGTTGTCAATTATTTCCCGAGCAATTTCACGCGGGTTTTTCTTCAACTTTTTGCTCAACATTAACGCTGCATTCGTTGAAAAATCCCCAAAGCCCTTTTGCTGAGGAACGGAAAACTGCAAATTTATTTCGTTTAAATAATCTAAATTTTCGGAAGCTTTCTTAAATACATTTTCCAAATATTCTTTCACACCAAACTCCGGATTTATTTCACTGATTATTTTTGATTTAGTTAAAAAGTTTACCAATCTATTCTAAAAATAGTACTCGTTAAGCCCCTCTCTTTTTAAGAGAGGGGTTTGGGGTGAGTTACCAAGGTAAACTCTCCCCCTTTCCCCCTCCCTTAAGAAGGGAGGGGGGAGATGCTTTCAATGTAAAAAGCTCGACTTGCTCTTAAGAATTGTAAACCGTTAATCATTTACTTCCAAATAAGTCTTAAAAAAGCATTAAGTGTTTTAATTTATTCAAAGTTGT
>JALWGH010000132.1 GCA_027013735.1 Melioribacteraceae bacterium | reverse complement strand
CGACAAAAATAGTGTAAAGCGCCATCCATGTATTTTTCAGATATTTTTTCATATTCAAATCAAAGTAATTAAACCGATGATTACTAAATTAACGAAAGCGTAAGGTATTAAATATTTCCAGCAAACAGTCATCAATTGGTCAACCCTCAGGCGGGGCAGAGTCCAACGCAGCCACATTTGAACGAAGACGAAGAAAATTCCTTTTGTGGCAAACCAGAAAAATTGTTCGAACGGAACGAGCCAGTCTATTCCCAACGTGTGTCCGAGGTAACCGAATGGCGATTGGTAACCGCCGAAGAAAAGAGTTACGGCAATTGCGGAAACGGCAAACATGTTGGCATATTCCGCCAAAAAGAAGATTGCGAATTTCATTCCTGAATACTCGGTGTGGTAACCGGAAACCAATTCAGATTCCGCTTCGGGAATATCGAACGGCGTTCTGTTAACTTCCGCCAGCGAGCTGATGTAGTAAATAAAAAATGCTACAACCATAAAAGGAATTAAAAGCAATTTGGTAAAGGAAGCAATCGGCCCGCCGAAAATCGTCCAATTCCAGAAATAAGCCGTTTGCATATCGCTAAGTTTTTCAAGGCTTAACGTTCCCATGTGGCTGGGCGTCCACATTCCGCTAATCATTACAAGTGAAAGAATCACAAGCACGGTAGGAATTTCGTAACTCACCATTTGCGCCGCGGAACGCATTGCGCCGAGCAAAGAATATTTGTTGTTGCTTGCCCAACCGCCCATTAAAATTCCCGCAACCACAAGTGCGGAAATTGCAAGGATGTAAAAAATACCAACATCGGCGTGTGTACCGATAAATTTGCTCGAAAAAGGAATTGCCGCAAAAGCGCCGAAGCTGCCGGCAAAAACAAGGTAGGGAGCCAAATTAAAAAACGGTTTGTCGTTTGCGTCCGCTACAATGTCTTCCTTTTGCAAAAGTTTCAGAATATCGGCAATGGTCTGCAAAACACCGTGGTACCCAACTCTCATGGGACCAAGCCTGTCCTGCATATGACCGGAAACTTTCCTTTCGAGCAGCACGGCAAAAAGGGCAAACGGGATGATGAAAACAAACAACGGCAATGCCGCCGTAATAATCATCGCCCAAACTTCGCTGCCAAGTAAATTGTTAAGAATCTCGTACATTATCTGTCCACTTCTCCTAATACAATATCCGTACTACCTAAAATTGCAATTATATCGGCTACGAGGTAACCTTTACAAAGTTCGGGTAAAACCTGAAGGTTAACAAAGGAAGGACCGCGAACTTTGATTCTAAACGGATTAACCGAACCATCGCTAATAATAAAATAACCCAATTCCCCTTTCGGATTTTCGACCCTGCTGTAAACAGTGCCCTTGGGCGGTTTAACTCTTCTCGGAATAGCGGCTTTCACGTCACCGTCGGGAATTTGGTCTATTGCCTGCTCGATTATCCTCAGACTTTGCTCCATTTCCTGAACGCGAACCCAATACCGGTCCCAAGAATCGCCAACCGTTCCCATTAATCCTTGTCCGTAAGGGATGTCGAAATCGAAACGGTCGTAAATCGAGTAAGGATCTTCCTTGCGAATATCGAACGGTAAACCGCTTGCACGCAACATCGGACCCGTAACGCCATAATTAATAGCCGTTTCGAGAGGTAGTATTCCGATGTTTGCTGTTCTGTCAATAAAAATTTTATTAAAAGAAAGAAGGTCGTTCAATTCTTTAATTTTCGGACGGAAGTAAGTAATAAACTCTTTTGTTTTTCTCACAAAGTCCGGTGGAATATCGTGAGAAAGCCCGCCAACCCACATATAGTTGTAAAGCAATCTTGCGCCGCAGGTCATTTCGAAAAGGTCGAGGATGTGTTCCCGGTCGCGGAAGCAATAGAGGAAAGGAGTAAAAGCGCCGATGTCCACGCCGTAAGTTCCGAGCGCTACAAGGTGGGAAGCTATTCTCTGAAGCTCACCCATAATCACGCGGATGTACTCAACTCTTTCGGGAACTTCGATGCCCATTAGCCTTTCCACTGCAACGACGTAGCCGAAATTGTTGTACATCGAAGCCAGGTAGTCCATTCTGTCCGTGTAAGGAACCACCTGCGGGTAAGTAGCAGCTTCGGCGTGTTTTTCGAAACATCTGTGCAAATAACCGATGTGCGGTTTAACGTCCGTAATTAACTCGCCTTCGAGTTGAACTTCGAGCCTCAAAACCCCGTGCGTGGAGGGGTGTTGAGGGCCCATATTCAAAATCATTGTTTCAGTTTTAACAGCCATTCACAAACCTAAAAATGTATCTTCATTCCATGATAATATTCGGGATTTTTGTAATCCTTCCGGAGCGGGTAACCGCCGGGCCAATCGTAAGGCATTAAAATTCTTTCCAAATTCGGGTGGTGCAAAAATTTAATGCCGAACATGTCGTAAGCTTCGCGCTCGTGCCAGTTAGCGGTTTTCCAAACCGATTCAACGGATTCAACTTCCGGCTCTTCGCGCGGAACGGAAACTTTGAGCGTTACTTTGTGTTTTAATTTAATCGAATGCAAATGGTAGTAAACGCTAAGCGTACCGCCTTTGTATTCAAATGTTCCGTCTTCTTCGTTCGTAACTTTTTCGCCGTTGGCGTCGTCAACTCCCGAAAGGGACATTAAAGCGTCAAATTTCATTTCGGGGTCGTCGCGTAAAAATTTTCCGATTTCGTGAACTTTCTTTGCGTCAACGGTAATTATTTTATCGACGGGCGTTTCCGTGTCTATTTCAACAACCGCATCGCCGAATTTATTCTTCAAAATTTCGAAAATCTCTTCGGGTGTTTTCATGCCGTCTTTTTCCTGAGAGTTTCTTTTCTGATTTTATCTTGAAGTTTAAGTAAGCCTTCAAGCAAAGCTTCGGGACGTGGGGGGCATCCGGGTACGTAAACGTCAACCGGAATTACTCTGTCCACTCCTTTTAAAACATGGTAACCGTGTTTCCAGTAAGGACCGCCGCTGTTTGCGCAACTGCCCATCGAAATAATGTATTTCGGGTCGGGCATTTGTTCGTAAAGTCTTTTAATTCTCAATGCCATTTTGAGGGTAACGGTGCCCGAAATGATGATGATGTCCGCCTGCCTCGGCGAAGGTCTGGGAATAACGCCGAATCGGTCGAAATCATAATGGGAAGCCGAGGTAGCCATCATCTCGATAGCACAGCAAGCAAGTCCGAAACTTAATTGCCAAAGGGAAGATAAACGAGCCCAATTTAGCAAGTCTTCTGCCTTAGCGACAACAATGTTGCCGTCGTCAAATTCTTTATCTAAAAAACCCATAACCTTTAACTCTTATTTACTTTCAACGTTTTCAGTATTTTCGGAACCTTGTTCAATCAGTTCCTTCATATAAGGGATAACCGGTCTGGGGCGTTCCCACTCGAGGTCGCCTTTGCGCCATTCGTAAGCCATACCGAGACCGAGAATAAGCAGGAAGATGATTCCCACTAAAAAACCGTACCAGCCGTAGTCCAAATAGGAAATAGCCCAGGGGAAAATCAGCACAACTTCCACATCGAAGATAAGAAAGATAAGTGCCACAACGTAAAACCGGATGTTGAATTTTACCCAAGGCGTACCGATGGGGTCTTCCCCGCATTCGTAAGTTAAATTTTTCTCTTTGGTGGGTCTTTTGGGACGGAGAATCCAAGCGGTAACTATCCCTATTCCTACAAAAGCAACGGCTAATAAAATGAAAACGAAAATCTTACCAAACTCTGTCAGCATATTCGTGCAAACCTGCAAAATCCGTTTAAAAAATTTCCACAAAAATATCACATCGCTGTGCTAAAGTCAAGGCGGAGGGAAATAATTAAGAATGAAAAATTAAGAATGAAGAATTTATTTTAATGTTGAATTTTGAATGTTGAATTTTGAATGGAATTTTTAATTTTTGCTTAATGTTTTTTTGTTGAAT
>JALWGH010000131.1 GCA_027013735.1 Melioribacteraceae bacterium | reverse complement strand
TTGAACGGTCTCAGTTACTCCGACATCATCAGCAAGGAAGAATTTTACGATTCGATTACAAAGAATTCCGTTACTTTTGATTTTGATTCCGTGATTCACCTCGGCGCTTGTTCCTCGACGACGGAAAAGGACGCCGATTACTTGTTGTTCAATAATTTTAAGTATTCGCAGGAAATTGCAAAATATTGTTTGAATAACGGGAAACGGTTGGTTTACGCATCTTCCGCCGCTACTTACGGCGCAGACGAGCAGGGCTACGTTGACGACGAAGACAATCTTGAAAATTTACGCCCGTTGAATATGTACGGCTATTCAAAACAAATGTTCGATGTTTGGTTAAAGAACAACGGGCTATTAGGCAAGGTTGCCGGAATAAAATACTTTAACGTTTACGGTCCCAACGAATACCACAAAGGCGATATGCGGAGCGTTGTTCACAAAGCGTTTGAGCAGGTGAGAGAAACCGGAAAGGTTAAGTTATTCAAATCTTACCTGCCGGAGTACAAGGACGGCGAACAGATGCGCGATTTTATTTACGTAAAAGATGCGGTTAAAATGACTCTTTACCTTTGGAAAAATAAAAACCTGAACGGTATTTTTAACGTGGGAACGGGCAAGGCAAGAACGTGGAACGATTTGGTTACCGCATTATTCAATGCCCTCGAAAAGCCTGTTAATATTGAGTACATCGACATGCCCGATTATTTACGCCCGAAATACCAATACTTTACGCAGGCGGACATTTCAAAGTTAAGAAACTCCGGTTACTCGGAGCCTCTTTTCTCCCTTGAAGAAGGAGTGAAGGATTACGTTCGTAATTATCTTTTGAAAAACGAATACTTGGCGTGGTAGAAAAATGAAATTAGCCACTCTTTGTTACGTTCAAAAAGACGACAAAACTTTAATGCTTTTCAGAAATAAAAAGGAAAATGATTACCACGAAGGTAAGTGGAACGGCTTGGGCGGTAAGTTCGAGTTGTCCGAGAGTCCCGAAGAATGCGCCGTGCGGGAAGTGGAAGAAGAAAGCGGTTTGAAAGTAATAGACATGAAAATGAAAGGATTCATTACCTTCCCGATGTTCGACGGCAAAGACGACTGGTACGTTTTCCTTTTTGTAGTCACGGAGTTCGAAGGAGAATTAAAAGATTCTCCCGAAGGAACTTTGAAGTGGATTCCTAACAACGAGTTGACGAATCTTAACCTTTGGGAAGGAGACAAAATTTTTATTCCATGGCTTTTCGAAGAAAAATTTTTCAGCGCAAAATTTAACTACGAAAACGGAAAATTTGTTGACTACTCTGTCGAGTTCTACTAACAAACAAATTTTTAGTGAATAAACTTATTGCACGAGGAATGTTTTATTGTAATTAAGACAAAGGAAAAAATGAAATTTTACTTAAACGGAAGAGAAATAGAATACAACGGCGACGAAAATTTAACGTTGCTTAAATATTTAAGGGAAGTTGAAAACATTACGTCCGTCAAAGACGGCTGTTCGGGGCAGGGAGTTTGCGGCGCTTGTACCGTGCAGGTGGACGGCAGGTCGAGGCTTTCCTGCGTAACGAAAATGGGCAAACTGGAAGGTGCGCACGTAGTTACACCCGAAGGCTTGGACGATTACCGCCGCAGAGTTTTTACAAATGCTTTCGTTGCCAAAAGCGGTGTGCAATGCGGCTTTTGCACGCCAGGCATTGTAATGCAGGCAGACCTTTTGCTTCGTAAAAATCCGAATCCGACAAGGAAAGAAATTGCCGAAGCATTACAGCCGAACTTGTGCCGTTGCACAGGCTACAAAAAAATAATCGATTCGATTCAATACGCCGCGGAAGCAATCAGGGAAATTAAGGAAATTCCCGCGCCGAAAACGGACGGCAAAGTTGGAAAGAGACATCCCAAGTATTCAGCAGACAAACTTGTGTTGGGGCAAAGTCCCTTTGTCGCGGATGTCAAACTGGAAGGAATGCTTTTCGGTGCATTAAAGCTAAGCGATTACCCACGCGCAAAAGTTTTGAAAATTGACACAACCGAAGCCGTAAAAATTCCGGGTGTTGAAAAAATATTTACAGCCAAGGACATCCCCGGAGAACGCTACACAGGCTTAATTGTTAACGACTGGCCGATGTTTGTTGACGTTGGCGAAGAGACGCACTACGTTGGCGACGTGATTGCAAGTGTTGTGGCTGCGGACGAAGAAACCGCGCGCAAAGCCGTTGAAAAGATTAAAGTCGAGTACGAGGTTTTGACTCCCGTAACCGACCCGTTTAAAGCGCTTGAACCGGAAGCACCTAAAGTTCACGAAAACGGAAACCTTCTTTCATTGACCGAAATCGACAGGGGCGATGTTGACAAAGCGTTTGAGGAATCCGCTTACAAAGTGAAAGGCAGATACGAAACCCAAATGATTGAACACGCTTTTCTTGAGCCTGAAGCTTCGGTTGCAAGACCTGCCGATGACGGAGTGGAAGTGCTTTCCCAAGGGCAGGGGGTTTACGAGGACAGGCGTCAAATTGCTTCCGTTTTGAATTTGCCCGAGGAAAAAGTAAGAGTAATTCAAGTTCCCAACGGCGGAGGCTTCGGAGGCAAGGAAGACCTTTCCGTACAGCACCACGCGGCTTTGGCTGCGTACCTGCTTAAAAAGCCTGTTAAGTTTGTTTTGACCAGAGACGAATCGATTTTAATTCACCCCAAGCGGCATCCGATGATTATGGACTACGAAGTTGCTTGCGACGCCGAAGGGAACCTTACCGCTGTAAAAGCCGATATTATTGGCGATACGGGCGCTTACGCTTCCGTAGGCGCTAAAGTATTGGAACGCGCGGCAGGTCACGCAACGGGTGCTTACAGTGTTCCAAACGTAAAAATCAAAAGCCGTGCGGTTTACACGAACAATCTCCCCTGCGGTGCGATGCGCGGGTTCGGTGTAAATCAAACCGCTTTTGCAATTGAACAGTGCATTGATGAACTTTGCGAACAAGGCGGCTTCGACCGTTGGGAATTCCGTTACAAAAATGCGCTTGCCGATGGCGGTGTAACCGCTACGGGACAAGTTCTGAAAGGCGGGGTAGGCGTTCGTAAAACGCTTGAAGCAGTGAAGGATGTTTTCAAGAATGCAAAGATTGCCGGTATTGCCTGCGGAATTAAGAACACAGGAATCGGAAACGGAATGGCTGACGAAGGCAAAGTTGTGATTGAAGTTAAGAGCCCCGACAAAGTTATTTTGCACCACGGCTGGACGGAAATGGGACAGGGTGTGAATACAATGGCTGTGCAATTCCTCTGCGAGGAAACGGGAATTTCTCCCGAAGTTGTTGAGGTTAAAGTCGATACGAAATACGGAGCTTACTCGGGAATGACAACCGCTTCCCGCGCCACGTCGATTTTGGGAAATGCAATAATTGAAACTGCAAAAGATTTTAAGAATGATTTGGAAACAAATTCGCTTGAGGATTTGTCGGGCAAAAAATACGAAGGCAAATGGAGCTGCGACTGGACAACCAAGCCGGGCGAAAAAGTTGACGAGATTGTTACTCATTATTCTTACAGCTACGCAACGCAAGTTGTGGTTTTGAACGACGAAGGAGAAATTGAAAAAATTGTTGCGGCACACGATGCGGGTAAAATCATTAACCCCAATTTGTTCGAAGGGCAAATTGAAGGCGCAGTGCACATGGGACTGGGTTACGCAATTTCCGAGGAGCTTGTGTTGGAAGACGGAAGACCGAAAAGCACGCACCTGAGAAAAATCGGGGTGTTGCGGGCTAAGGAGATGCCCGAGGTTGAAGTTATCGGCGTTGAGGTTACCGACCCCTACGGACCGCACGGGGCAAAGGGCGTAGGCGAAATAGGACTTGTTCCCACAGCGCCGGCGGTAGCGAATGCGTTTGCAATTTACGACGGTGTGCGTTACAAAAAACTCCCGATTAAGAAAAGACAAAAAGCAAAGTAATTTGTTGAAAAAAGTTTGAGGAGAA
>JALWGH010000130.1 GCA_027013735.1 Melioribacteraceae bacterium | reverse complement strand
CAATTGCAAACGACTGTAAATTTTTTACAAACTCCAAGTCAATGCCTCTGCCGAACGCCTGATAAGCAATGGAGGAATCGTGAAATCTGTCGGACAAAACGTACGTGCCTTTTTTCAATTCCGGCAAAATAACCTCACGGACAAGCTGTGCTCTGCTTGCGGCAAAAAGAAGCACTTCGGTTTCCATGAACATTGCGGTGTGTTTTTTGTCCAACAACAAATCTCTTATTTTTTCCGAGATTTCCGTTCCGCCGGGTTCGCGAATAACTTTGACGCTACGCCCCTTTTGAATCAAATATTTTCTTAATAGTTCTATTTGCGTTGATTTACCGCAAAAGTCGAGTCCTTCAAACGAAATAAACATATCAGTACTTTTTAATAATGTATTTTAATCTTTCGGGTTGTTTGTAAAGCAGTTCCGTAAACGGAGGAATTTCTACTTCCGGTTCAATTGTCCCGACAGTGTCGTTCAATGCCTGCTTGAATGTAACATACGCCGTAATATTTGAGTCGCTGTAATTCGCAAGCAATTTTAATGCTCCCCTCAGGGTTACATCAATTGTGGGAGGAATTACCTCAAGCGATTGATTCCTCGGCACGTATTTGGTTTCAACGTGAATCCCTTTAAATGTTTTGTCAACTTGCTTGTCAACTTCAAAACTAACGGTAACAAAATTAGGATTAAATTTTACAAATTCAATTTTCTCCAGCGGAATTTTAGTTGAAAAAGACTTTGTGATTTCTTCAAAAGTTTTTTGCTCCGTGTTTACGAATTTAATTTTGCTTAATAATTTTTTCGGTCCTTTTATTTCAATTTCGCCGGGGGAAATTTTGACCTTCGAAACCAGAGCGTGATCTTTTCCGAGTGAATAGCGGAAACAAGGCACTACCTTGACTTTTTTAACGTAAGCCCTGACTACATTAACCTCAAACTGTGGCGGAGAAATTTCAACTATTTGAATATTCGACGCCAACCAATGATTCCTTTCAACAAAATTTTTGGGCTGAATGTTGAGCTTACCCTTTTTCCCCTTAATGTCCACAATAAATTTCGGCGAACGTCCGAAAGTAATTTGACCGAGCGTCCAGCCTTGCCCTTTTATGGTGATTGAAAGTTTTTCGCCTGCGGAGCTTGTTACAATGTAATTCTTCGGAATGTTTACAAATTCAACAGGGACTTCGAGTGTCGTAAAATACTCATCCGAGAAGGAGACAAAAACCCACAACAGGATTGACAAAACGGAAATTAGCGAAATTGTTAAAACTTTCTTTTTCATATTCCAAATATAAACCGAGAAATTACAATAATAAAAATTATTAGAAAGAAGAAACGAGAAATAAGAAATTTCTTTTCGCTAGACGCGAGAAGTAAGACGCTAGACGAACTATTCAGAGAACAGATAACAGTGAACAGTGAAAATTGAGATTTAGAATTTGCTTCAAGGTAATTTGTCATTTGTCCCCGCCAATGTGGCGGGGACGTCATTCATTGTGGTGGGAAAAATTGGTGTGGTAAAATATTTGTCTGCGTTCTCTGCGCAAAACCTTTGCGCCCTCGGCGTGGAAAAAAATAGGACAAATAGGAAGTTCAAATTTGCAAGTAAACTTTACTACCTTCTAAAAATAAAAAACCCCTCTCGCGGTGGGGCTTAACTTTTCGCTTAATTAAAAATCAACGAATCTCTTCAAAATAATCGAGCAAGGTTTGTCTGTTGGCTTTTGAAATTTCACGCCCCTTGATTGGGAAGTTTTCAAATTCCCTCGCAAGGTGACGCAATTCGTGAACATTCATTTTTTCCAATTCCTCTTTTGGCGGGATTGTGGAGGATTCGAATAAATCAGGTTCAATACTTTCTTCGGGTTGAGGAACTTTTTCCACAGTAGTTTCGGCTTTAACCTCAGGTTCTTCTTTAGGTGTTTCTACCTCAGGAGTTGCCTCCTGTTTTGCCTTGCTAACAATCTCGGTTTGTTTCTCTTTTTTCTTCCGCTGCATTCCGCCTTTGGGAAATGTGTAAATCAAGTCTTCCATTTGGTCATCGGGTCTTGGAATAACGTGCGCAGAAACTAACTCGCCGACACGTTGAGCGGCAGCAGCACCGGCATCAACAGCGGACTTTACAGCTGCAACTTCGCCGGTAATTCTTACATTGACCAAACCACCGGTTGCTCTTTCCTTGCCAAGCAACTTAACGTTAGCAGCTTTTACCATTGCGTCGGCAGCCTCAATAGCGCCGACTAAGCCCTTTGTCTCTATTAACCCTAAAGCCAACAGCATTTAATTTTCTTTTTTATTTATTCGGTCTTTTGGGGAGGATTAATTCCACATCGGAATGGGGACGAGGAATTACGTGTACTGAAACTAACTCACCGACACGTTGAGCAGCAGCAGCGCCGGCATCCGTGGCAGCCTTTACTGCACCTACATCTCCTCTTACCATAACGGTTACATAACCGCCGCCAATAGTCTCTTTACCAATAAGTTCAACCTTTGCCGCCTTAACCATTGCGTCCGCGGCTTCAATTGCTCCGACCAAACCTTTGGTCTCAATCATTCCAAGTGCGTCTAAAGTCATTGAAATGCTCCCAATTTTATTGAATATCTTACCCGAAAATAATTCTTTAAGACAAGAATGTCAATTATTATCGGGGTAAAAAATTTTTAGGAGCTCACACAATCCATTGTTTCAAATTTAAAATCGTGAATAAGAATTAAAATAAGAAATTAGAAACGAGAAATAAGAAATCAACAAAAATCACTTTACCGAATTCAAATAATCTTCCAAAATAACGGCAGCGGCGCCTCTGTCAATTCTGCTTTTGTCACGTCTCTTTTTCTTGGAGGGTACGGTTTGAATTATTCTTTCCCAAGCAATTGAAGAAGAATAGCGTTCGTCGAAAAGCACTACTACCAGCCCTGTTTTCTTTTCCAATGTCTCCTTGAATTTTTCAATTTCTCCGGCAATGGACGCTTTGCTCCCGTCTTCCCTTTCAGGAAATCCGAGAACAATTTTCCCGACATTTTTTTCCGAAATAATTTTTCCTAACTCGTTAAAAAAATTATTGTCGTTGGACAAAGTCACCAAAGGAATGGCAAAGAGATTCAGCGGGTCGGAAACGGCAATCCCAATTCTTTTTTTTCCGTAATCAATGGCAAGGATTCTTCCGGCTTCCATGGTTACTGATTAAACCTCTCGGCGTGAAAAATTCCGGGAGCTTTTTTCAATCTTTCAATCAAACGGTTCAAATGCTCCAAGTCCGAAACGTAAACCGTAACGGTTCCCTCAAAATAAGAATCGTGGGAAGAAATATTCACCGCTTTAATATTTGTGTTTCTGTAATTCGTAATGGAATTGGAAATCGACTGCAAAATTCCGGGTTTGTCTTCCCCCTTGATTTTAATTCCTGCAACAAAGAAAGAGCCTTCGGTTTTAGGCCAGGAAACGGGCACCAATCTATCCTCATTATTTTGCGCGAGGGCAATTAAATTTTTACAATTCCTGCGGTGAATTTTTATTCCTTCGCCAATTGTAATAAAACCGATTATCGGGTCTCCGGGAATCGGATTGCAACATTTCGCATATTTGTAAATGATTCCCTTGTGCTCGCCTTCCACCAAAACGCCGCCGGCATCTTGGCGGGCTATTTGAGCAAACTTGTCAAATCCGATGTCAACTTTGGGTTCTTCTGTTTCAACCGTTTTGGGATTGAGGATTTTTCCCAAATCGACTTCACCCTGAGCAACAGCAATAAAAAACTTTTTGGCATTGTCAAACTTCAATTTATTTGCCAAGCGCTGAACATCATCCTGACTGAAGGAAAGTTTTAATTTCTTAATTGTCTTTTCCCAAATTTCCTTACCTTCTTTTGCCCGTTGCTCTTCGGCTTTGTTAATGTATTTCCTAATATTCGTTTTTGCCTTGTGGGTTTTAACGAACTTCAACCAACCGGGATTGGGATGTTGATTTTTGGAAGTTAGAATTTCCACCCTGTCGCCGCTTTTCAAAACAGTATTAAGCGGAACAATTTTACCGTTTACTTTTGCGCCAATGCAGTGGTAACCGACTTTGGTGTGAATTTCAAATGCAAAATCCACCGGAGTAGAACCAACGGGTAAACGTTTCAAATCTCCGGCAGGAGTAAAAACGTAAATCTCATCTTGGTAAAGGTTTAGTTTAAAACTTGCGAGCAACTCCTGCGTGGCTTCGTCCCTGTTTGCGTTTTCAAAAATTTCACGAATCCAATTAACCCATTCTTCAATGTCCCTGTTTTTGGAAAAGTTTTCTTCCTTGTAACGCCAATGCGCCGCCACACCTTTCTCGGCGATCTCGTGCATCTTACGGGTTCTTATTTGAACCTCAACGAGCCGCCCGTCCGGTCCAACAACCGTTGTGTGCAAGGATTGGTAATTATTCTTTTTAGGAATGGAAATGTAATCCTTGAATCTGTCGGGAATAGGCTTGTAAATTTCATTTACAATTCCAAGCACAAAAAAGCATTGGTGAGGATTGTCTTCTTCAAGAATAATGCGGATTGCAAGCAAATCGTAAATGCCTTCAAACGTAGTGTTGCGCTTAATCATCTTACGGTAAATACTGTAAAGATGTTTCGGGCGGCCTGTAATCTCATATTTGAGATTGTATTTGTCAAGACTCTTGATTATCGGCTGTTTGAATTTGTTAATGTAAGCTTCACGTTCTTTTCTTTTATCTTTGATTTTCCGGGCAAGGTCTTCGTAAGCCTGCCTGTTTAAATATTTGAACGAAAGGTCTTCCAACTCCCACTTTACACGCCCCAAACCGAACCTGTGCGCAAACGGAGCGTAAATTTCAAGAGTTTCTTTTGCAATTCTGCGCTGTTTTTCCACAGGCATTGCATCAAGCGTGCGCATATTGTGAAGCCTGTCGGCAAATTTTACAAGCATTACCCTGACATCTTTAACCATTGAAAGAAGGAGTTTTCTGTAATTTTCCGCTTGAGTAATTTCCTTACCTCTGAAAACCCCGCTTATTTTTGTAACACCGTCAACAATTTCAGCCACTTCGGGAGAAAATTCCTTTTCAATAAAATCGAGGGTGTAATCGGTATCTTCTACAACGTCGTGAAGCAAAGCGGCGGCAACCGAAATATCATCCAATGGAATTTCCTTAACTACAATCATTGCCACTTCGTAAGGATGCGTAAAATAGGGCTCTCCCGAAGCCCTGAAGTGATCTTTGTGAGCTTCGGAGCTTAATTGAAAAGCTTTTGTAATCATTTCCTTGTCAACCTTGTAAAGATTTGCTTCACAGGTTTCCAAAAGCTCTTCCAGCATCCTTTTGGCTTTGATTGCAGCTACAGCCATTTTCTTCTCTTTTTTTATCCTATCTTAATCTTTTTATTGCTAAATGTCAACAATAAACTAATTTATTTCCCTTTTTTTACCGAAATTCAGAGCGGTTGTTCCTAATTCAAAATTAAAATATTTAATAAATCCGGCTTGGACGCTAACTTTGCAAATTCAACAACACGAGATGAATTACTTTCCCTCCAAACTTTCTTTTAAGCGTTCTACCCTCTCCAGACGATTGCCTAATTTGTTCAATTCAAATTCGTTAAAATTCAATTTTAAAATCTCGGAGCAAAGCGATTTTGCCTCCTCGTAATTGCCTAACGCAACATCGTTCATTGCTATTTTGTGTAACAATAATGCTTTCCAATAGTTCGAGGATATTCCGTCTTTTTCGCGGGATTTAATCAATCGCCAAAAATATTCGTTCGATTTCCGTTTGTCAATTTTTTCATACGAATGGGCAAGAGCGTAAATAAAATACCTTGAATTCGGGTATTTTTTAACTGCTTGCAAAGCAAGTTTATTTGCCGCTTCAAATTTCTTTTGGTGAATGTAAATCCAGATTAATGATTCAAGTCCGAAATGGTAAAGCACACTATTTTTTTTCAAACCTGTTTTCAGTAATTTAATTCCTTCTTCCCTTTCGTCGGACACAAGCGGCAGCCAACTAATGGAACGCGTTTTTTCGCTTACCCAATATTTGTAAGTACCGATTGCAACTTGAGCGGCGGCAAAGGAAGAATCCAATTTCAAACATTCCTCAAATTTGTCCAAAGCGCTCAAGCCGTTAAAAAATGCAGAGAGGTAATCTTTAACAGTGTACTTGTAATAAGCAACAATTCCGTCGGTCAAAGCGCTAAAGAAATAATTTTCCGCAGTTTGTTTTTTCCCAAGTAAAGAATCGGAGACCAAAGCCGAGTGTGCCAGCAATGCCTTAATTTTTTCTTCGTTCAAAGGCGTTCCCCTGTCTTCACTAATAGCCATTTCGTTTAGAACGGGTAAAATGTAAGTCAACGGATAAAAAGCAAAATGAGATTTTAGAATTTCGTCGTAGCGAATTGTTTCCGCGTTATTATTAACCAACAAATTCCAAACCCCGCTTTGGACAAGGTATTTTACATTGCCGTTTCCCAAATATTGAGCTGTGTTCAGCCTTAAAGGAAGGAGCAACAAAAAACTAAAGAGTACCGTACGTTCTATCGCCTGCATCACCGAGTCCGGGAAGAATGTAACCGTTTTCGTTTAATTCCCTGTCCAATGCCGCAATGTAAACGGGAACGTCCGGATGGTCTGCTTCCAATTTTTTCACACCTTCGGGAGCAGCAATCAAACCGGCAAAGACCAAATCGTTTGCACCTTTCGCTTTCAAATAACTGATTGCCGCCGATGCGCTTCCGCCTGTTGCAAGCATCGGATCAAGCACAATCACTTTGGAAGTGTCAAGGTCTTTCGGAGTTTTGTAGTAGTATTCGACAGGCTGTAAAGTTTTTTCGTCCCTTGCCAAACCAATGTGCCCCACTTTCGCTTTGGGAATCATTTCAATAAAAGAATTAACAAAACTTAAGCCTGCACGCAAAACTGGAACAAGCACAATTTGCTTTTTGAATTTGTAGCCGACTGTTTTTTCAAGCGGAGTTTCCACTTCAATTTCTTTCAGTTCAAAAGTTTTGCTGATTTCGATTACCAACGCATAAGCAATCCTCTGCAAAGCAAGGCGGAACTGATACCCTTTAGTGTTTTTATCCCGCAAATAAGTTAAATCCCTTTTTACAAGCGGATTATCTACAAGATGTAAATTTTTCATTTTAATCTCCTTTGGCTTTCCTGCTCAAAATGGAAAGAATGTTAACAAACGGAGCGTTGGGCGGAGTGTAATTGTAATTTACTTTTGCCAAGTCTTCCACCGTAGCATCTTTCAATATCATTGCGGAAATTAAATCCGCCAGCCCGGGGACTTCCGCTCCGCCAAGGAAAGATGCTCCTAAAATCTTTCTGCTCCCTTTTTCAAAAATAAGTTTACCGAAAATTTTCCTGCTTGCCGGCATTACGCCAATCAAATTATTTGCTACGGTGGAAACCGCTCCAAAATTAAAACCGAAACGTTCCGCTTCTTTTGCGGTTAATCCCGCAGAGGCGTAAACATCGTCGAACAATTTTACCGCCGAATTTCTAACAACAGGTTCCACAAAATAATTTGCTCCCGCTGCGTTTGCTCCCGCAGTGTGTCCGTATTCGTGCGCGTAAGTTGCCAACGGGATGTAATCGTACTTTCCCGTGATTCTATTCTGCAATTCCACGTTATCGCCCGCAGCAAAAATAAATTGATTGGAGGTTCTGCATTTCTTGTCAATCCTTAAGCCACCAAACTTCCCTGTTTCAAGCTTTGCCGAAACAGCCAAAGAGTTATTTGGCACAACTCCCATTGAAACCAATACCATATCTGTCTCAATTATTTCGCTGCCGATTTTAACTCCCGTGATTTTTTTTCCGTTTTTAATGAATTGCGGACTCGCCACTCCTCCGACAAACCGCACATTGTTTTTTTGAAGTCCTTTTAAAACAAGATTGGAAATTTCTTCCTCGGCATTTGGAATCGGCAACCCGGCAAGATCAATTATTGTTAAATTAAATCCGAGTTTCTTGAATGCCTCAGCAGATTCCAATCCAATGTAACTGCCGCCGATAATTAAAATATTTTTTACCGTTGCCGTGTCAATGTAATTTTTTATTTTCAAATAATCACCAACGGATTTCAACGTAAAAACATTTTCGAAGGTGCCGGTAAGTGCCGGGTGCATTCTTGCTTTCGAACCCGTCGTTAAAACCAAAGAATCGTAATCAACAATCTCTTCACTATTATCATCAAGATTTACTACACGAATAAATTTTTCCTTCGGATTTATTTCCGTAACCGTATGACGCAAAAATACTTTTACACCTTTCTTTTCGTAAAAACTTTTGTCGTCAAAAAATACGACATTCCTGTAATCTTCAATTTCGCCGGCAAGTACGTAAGGCAGTTCGCAGGTGCCTGTTGAAATAAAATTTCCGGCTTCGTAAAGAATTACTTCGGCTTCGGGATTAACCCTTTTTGCCTTTGCCGCCGCCGCAGGTCCGGCTGCATTTCCGCCAACTACAATAATTTTATTTGGTTTTAACATAATCCACTTAATTTGTTAAATATTGAATTTTCAAATATAAAGATTTAGCGTTACAAATTCTTTCGGGCAATTTTTAGTACAAGTTTAAATGTCTTGTCCTGACTTTCTTACCTTGTCAACCATTCGGCATTCAAAATCCAACATTCAAAATTAAAATTCTAATTTTCTCTTCCCTTGTTCTATTTCAAAATTTAATTTAATTTTAAGTATGCTTAGAGTAATTTTATTTAATATGTTTTTAGCGGTTTTGCTTTTTGCGCAAACGGGCAAATCTGCAAGCGAATTCGGCAACTTTGCCGATGCCACTGCAATCTCAATTAACAATGCAGGTTTTATTTACATTTCCGACGAAGGGAACAACGAAATATTTAAATTCGACACGCTCGGCAATCCCATTCAATCAATAGGCGGCTACGGTTGGGATGTTAACCAATTTGATTCTCCCGCAGACGTGTTTGCAACAACCTTAAAAGTTTACATTGCCGACAAAAACAACGACCGCATTTTACTCTACGACAAAGATTTGAATTTCATTTCCCAGTTAAAGAGCGAAGATATTCAGGACGAAAATCACTCCTTTGCTTACCCGATTTCTTGCGGAGTTTCCTCGCAAGGAGATTTATTCATTTTGGATTCCGACAACTCGCGCATTTTAAAATTTGATTTAAACGGAAACTTCCTTGCTGAAATCGGCGGCGCCGACGCCGGAAGTTTTGTGCTCACCGACCCGCTTGCCCTTGCAATTTCTACTCACGGTAATTTATTCGTGGCGGAGAAAAATAAAATATTTGTCTTCGACCAATACGGCAACGGCTTACTTAAATTTACATTAAACAAAGACATCGCCAATCTGAACTACTCGTCCGGTTATTTGATCGTAACACTGGGAAATTCGGTGAAAGTTTTTTCCTTCAAGCAAAGTCCTGAATTTGTAAAAGCATTTACTCCTAAATCAACCGGCGAGGCTTTAAAAGACGCCTTTGTTTTCAACAACAAAATTTTCATCTTAACGTCTTCCAAAATTTTAGTCTTTTCGTTCAAAAAATGAAATTCAAATTCCGGTTAGCAATTTTTATTATCGTCTTACTTTGGTATCTCGGAATTTGGTGCGAGTTCCTGACAATGCTTTGGCACGGCTTTGCTTTTACACTCCCGTTTTTGCAAATTATTTACTCCCACGTTTGCCACCAAGATCCGGCAAAAGTAATTTATTTTAACGGAATGCACACTTTTGTTTGTGGGCGCTGCCTTGGCATTTACTCGGGAATTTTAATCGTAACAATCTTCTTTCTATTTTCAGGACGGCTGCGTACCGGAGCCCGGTGGATTCTTTTGAGTAGCTTTGTACCGGTTGCGCTGGACGTCTTTTTTGTAAAAGTACATCTTTACCATTATTCCAAAACAATAGCTTTTCTAACCGGTTTTATTTTGGGTTCGGTCGGAATTTATTATTTTTATGAAACGGTTTCTGTAAAAATTAAGGAAAGCAAAAATTGAGAAAAAACCTTTCAGCATTCGTCGTGGGTTTCGGCGCGGGAGTAATTCAGGTTGTACCCGTAGCAAAAAGTTTTTCCTGTTGTTTAATCTTGCCTGCCGCAGCGGTTTTGGCTTTAAGTCTTGAACAAAAATCAACCGGAGATTATTCGCCTATTACATTCCCACGTGCTGCGGTAACGGGAATTTTAACCGGCTTGTGGGCGGCATTGTTCGGCACGTTTTTCGACCTTTTCATTACGTTTATTACTCACACCAATGATGTTGTGGGCGCTTACGGTGAATTGCAAAAAATGATTTCCTCTTTCCCCTTGGACGAAACAGTCAAAAAGCAAGTGTCTGCTTTGCTGAACGGAGTAATTACTCAAATTAAAGAAACCGGATTTTCCGCCCTTTACGCCTTTTCCGCATTGATTAACAATCTAATTCTCGACACACTCTTTGCCTTTATCGGCGGAATAATCGGAATGCGTATTTTAAATTCCAGACACAGCAGTTTTCCCGGCAACGGAAATGATTAACGTTTTCCTTTTGGCAATACACATTATTTTTATTGTTTTCATTTTTTACAAAATCAAAAAGAAAGAAAACCTAACGTCCGCCCTTTTGAACCTATTGTTGATAATAATAATATTCACTGTTGGTTGGTCACTTATTTCTCTAATTTTAAAAATTTTCATATCCCCTCAAGGCTTGGGAAAAGAGTTTAACAGAGACACAATTACTTTCAGCCTTTTAACAACCGTGGAATTTTTCTTCTACAAATTTTATTACTCTCCTTACTTCCACACGGAAATACAAGAATAGCAAGCCCTTGGCAATAAAGAATATTTTAAAATCCATCTGCACCTAACGTAACGAAACAAAAAACGTCATTGCGTCCCCGACTTGTCGGGATGAAGCAATCTGTCGTTTTTCCCGTCATTGCGAACCGCGACGGCAGGAGCGGTGAAGCAATCTGTCGTTTATTCAACATTGGCTTTTTAAGAATACAGATTGCTTCGCTTCACTTCGTTCAGCTCGCAATGACAGTATTTTTTTTGTCATTGCGAAGGAGCGCAGCGACTGAAGCAATCTGTAGTTTTAGTAAAACTTAGCCAAATCAGAGGAATAGTAGGAAAGGTTTTTTTCTTTGAACTCCTCCCTTTCCCTCCTCTTGAGAAGAGGAGGGCGAGACTCTTTACAATGCGCATTTGAACCTTCTCAAGGGAAAGGGGTATGGGGATAGGGTTTAGAAAAGGAAAAAATAACGAAAAAAATTCCACCGAAGGTATCGAAGTAATTGTCTTCTCCAATTTTATCCACCACAATGAATGACGTCCCGCAAGCGGTGCGGCGGGCCTGCCTCTCCGAAAGGGAGGGCAAATGACAAATCACCTTGTTACAATCTCTCGCTCTTGATTTTTCTCTGTTCACTATTAACTGTTCTCTGAATAGGACTAACGTCTCACGTCTTGCTTCTCGCGTCTAGCGAAAAACACCTGCCCGAGCATAGCGAGGGCGAAGACGGATTTCTTATTTCTCGTTTCTTCTTTCTTATTTCCATCACTTCAACCTGTAAGGAAAAACAATCGTAACCCACTGTACCACTTTCTTTTTGCCTTCAGGGATTGGTTCAAAACGCCACTGGCGTAAGGAATTAATCGCCGCCATTTCCAAGCGTGTATCCGCTTTAATCAAAGGAATAATATTTGCTACCGTTCCGTCGGGTAAAATGCTAAACTTAAGTTTAACGTCAATTTCCTTGTGAACTCCCGGCGGGTAAGCCGGCAATTGGTAACTGTAAATTTTTCTAATTCCTTTTCCGCCAAAGTCAATTCTGAAACCGTAATTACCCTCGTTCGTATTGTTATTTGTTTTTTCCTCTTCCTTTTTCTTCTTTTCCTTTTTTTTCTTAGGAACAACGTTGTTAGTATTGTCAACGTGTTTGACTTTCGGCAGAGTAACTTTTTCCTTTTTTGCCTTGGAAGTTTTTTTCACTACTTTGGTAACGGTTCCCCTTCCAAATGTACCGAACCCCATCAAAACATATTCGGATTCTTCCGGCTCAACAGAAAAATGAATAAAATAAAGAATCAAAACAATAATCAAGTGAACGGCAACGGAAGAAAGAAATGAAATATTTTTAATCTTTCGTAGTGTCATTAATAAGTTTCTTTTTCGGTTTGAATCGTAAACCTCTCGATCCCAACGCCTTTTGCAGCGTCTATTACTTTGATAACCAAATCAATGTCAACGGATTTGTCCGCGCGAATAATCAAATTCTTTTCTTTAGCCTTTTTCATTATTTGTGAAAGTTTTGCCGGCAGTAAATCCAGCGGTGTTTTTTTTGAGCCGATGTAAATTTCTCTTTTAGCATTCAAAGTAACAATCAACCGCGTAGGAGCCGCTTGCTCGTTGTTTTTAGCACCGGGCAGTTTTACCTTTACGCCCGTTTGGATTACGAACTGCGAAGTCAAAAGGAAGAAAATCAGCAGCAACAGCACAATGTCCGTCAACGACGAAAAATTAAAAACACTCAGCGGTTTGTTTTCCATTTCCAATTTCATTTTACGCCTACAGCTCCGTTTCTTCCAAATTTTCTTCATC
>JALWGH010000129.1 GCA_027013735.1 Melioribacteraceae bacterium | reverse complement strand
CGAATTTAAATAAGAAAGAAGAAACAAGAAATAAGAAATGATTCTACGCGAGACGCAAGACGCTAGAAGCAAGACGTCCGCCTTCGTCTGCGCTTTGCTTGACTTCGGCGCGACAGGTCCGTCTCCGCCCTCGCTTAGCTCGGGCTTCGCCGCGACAAGCAAGACGCACTTTTCAGAGAACAGTTAACAGTGAACAGAGGAAAATGATTGTTGCTCAATAATTGTGTTAACTCCATCCATTCATCCAGTCATCCAATTATCCAAACATCCAAGAGTACTTGCCCAAACGAGACTCTTGGATGTTTGGAGGAATGCATTATAGGATACAAGACTTATTTAGTGTAAAATTGAGGAATCAGTGAACAGATAACAGTGAACAGAGATCCAGCGGGGCGTCATCTCGGTAACCACGGGTTTCAACCCGTGGGAGTGTAAAGCAAAAACACTCAAAAGTTTTGGCGCGATTTTTGGCAAGCTCGCTGAAGCAAGTCACTGCCGTTTCCCCTGGAGTTTGCGGGGCAGGCAAAAATCGTGACAAAACGAGCCGGCAAGAAACTTTTGCCACCAGTTTTAAACTTGTAACGTAACTATTTAATTAAATAAACATATTTATCTTGGGTTGGCATTAAAATCATTTTGTCAAGTATCACAGGGGAATATACGGATGTTTCTCCCTTGAAAGCATTTGCAGGCGTAGAAAATAAAATGTTGCCGTCTTTATCAAGTTTAACAATTCCCCAGTTGCCGATTACTCCAATGGTAACGTAAATATTATTCCCCGCATCGCAGACCAATGGAGTTGGTGTGGAAACATTTCCGATGTATTTCTTCCACCTTAGCTTTCCGTTAATATCAAATGAATATAGCGTATCCTTTGCAAAATAAATATTTCCGTACTTATCCATAGTCGGAGGAGAGTGAATGGCATAATGACGATAAAACATATTATGAGCAAAATGCCAATTAATCTTACCTTCGGGATTAAGTGAGTAAAATCCCGGACTGTTATTTTCATCGCCCTCCGAACTAAAATAAATATTTCCGTCGGCATCTATTAGCGCAGGGTAAGCAATATTGCCGGATTCACCAAAAGTCCATTTTACTTCCTTTTGCGTTAAATCGAGGGCTAATATTGTAAGTCCTTTATTAGGCGCTAAATACAACATCTTACCATCTGGTGAAAAAGAAAAGGAAGATACTGTCCCAAATCTATTATCTTCCAATGACCAGCTTAAATGACCGGAGTTATCCAATACGTACAAAGTACCTTCGTGGGTAAAATAAATATTACCTTCCCGGTCAATCCCCAATTGAGTGGAAAGATTGAAATCCAAATTGTACTGCCAGATGATTTCTCCAGCCTTATTTATTTCCGTAATTGCGCTTGGCGATTCATAATAAATAACAATATCGCCATTCTTTTTTACAATCGGAGTAGTAAGGGTGTAAATACCGAAAGATTTACTGAATTTAATTTGTCCGGCTAAGTTCAGGGAAAAGAGAAAAAAGTTAAATGGCATATAAACAGATGAGTCTTTCCCTACGGATATTCCCGCATCAAGTTTAAGGGTATCAATTAATTTAACCACACTAAATGAAGTAGGTCCATTAAAAGTACTTCTGCCGGTATATTGCGGGTCGTGATGTTCCATTGGCCAAGGGGAATCGGACAACGAAGTCCATGTAATATCCTCCTGATATCCCGCCGGTTTTTGCTCGGGAGGTTGCGGCTCGGTGCTTTGCTTGCAGCCGTAAAGAAACAAGAAAAAGACAAAGATGAACAAAGTGAGTTTTCTCATATCGTGCTTCCTTTTTTTGCAAAAATAAAAAGAAAAACAACAAAAAAAAGTGCAAAAATTTTTGCACTATTTTTTATCCGGTCATCCAACCTGTCGCGCCGTATTCCGCAGAATGCGGAAGAAGGCGGAACATCCAAAAGCATTTGAGGCATTCGCCCAAACGGGACTCTTGGATAATTGGACGTTTGGATTATTGGATAGCTTGATTTGCGTAGCGCAGATTGCTTCGTCAGCATTCCGACTACCGTCGGAATCCTTCCTCGCAATGACGTTTTTTCCGTCTCGTCATTGCGAGCGGAGTAAAACGGAGCGAAGCAATCTGTCTGCCTAAAAAACAAAAGCTGAATAAACTACAGATTGCTTCAGTCGCTGCGCTCCTTCGCAATGACGAATAAAGAACTGTCATTGCGAGCGATCCCGACTTGTCGGGAGAGCGAAGCAATCTGTATTCTTAAAAAGCCAATGTTGAATAAACGACAGTTTGCTTCAACGCTCTTGACGTCGCAGTTCGCAATGACGGGATGAACAACAGATTGCTTCATTCCGACAGGTCGGGATTTGCAATGACGTTTTTCATTAACCCACGGCTTCAGCCGTGGGGCAGCAAGACAATCAACCCCGTACAGCCAAAACCGTTTTAACGGTTTCCCCACACCGAAAAAACAAACCACTCTAAAATCTGTTTTGAGAAGCCAACAAAACTGATTTCTTCGATACCTTCGGCATCGTCAATTCGTTTTCAATTAATCTTTTCTACAAACCTTCGACCTCCCGCGGGATGCGGAATAAACTCTTTGGGATCGTAAATTGGAAATTTTTTGTTCAACCGTAGCGTCCCGCATTTTGCGGGACTTGCAATCTGAGGGGGTTTCCCGTAAAAACTATTTTAGCAAAATCATTTTTTTCGTGATTGATTTTCCTTCGTAAAATAAAGTGTAAAAGTAAACCCCGCTGGAAAGATGTGACGCATTGAAAAGAACCTTGTGAACTCCGGGCGCTTGAGGTTTGTTTACGAGTGTTGCAACCTCACGTCCGAGCACGTCGTAAACAATTAATCGTAGAGACAAGGCATGCCTTGTCTCTACGGACGGCACGACGTAAGAAATTGTTGTTGTCGGATTTCCAGAGGGAGTGGTTTTGCCAAAAGGATTCGGGTAATTTTGATTTAGACGGAAATCTTCCGGTTTGTTTAAATTATCCCGCATCCCTGTCGAGATTAAAGAGGTTTTCCCTTCGAATTCAAAAACGTCGTCGGAAGTTAAAGGTCTGTTGGTGAAAATGAAAATCGTGTCGCCTACTGTGGGTAGTTGAACATTCGCGCCGGAGGGCAGGAGATTTAACTGAACGTGAAAGTTAGGAAAATTTTTCTGGTACTCCGTCGGCGTCATAACGATTACGTTTTCGTCAGGGTCCCATTTGTTGTTTTTTGTAACTTCAGGAATAAAGCATTGCATCTTTTTACCGTCCGTTTTATTCCAAACGTAAAACGGTAAAACAACCACGCGTTGCCCGGTTGTGTTGTAAGCGGTGTCGAGCGGCGTCGAGTAAGTCCCGTCGGACAAAGTATCGGGACTGCCGAAGATAACCTCAACGTCAATAGGTGCAATCACCTGCACGCCGCTTGGCGGTCCAATTGTAATATTTAGATTACTGCCTGAGTGGTTTGCAAAATACGAACGCCCGTAGTCAATGCTCAAATCAAATTCCGGTTTGAATTCGACCGCAAGCCCGTCGAATTCGTCCGTTAAATAAAAAACTCCTTCGCCATTGTTCAAGGGGAAATCCTTCACCGGTACCGCGCTTGTGTTTTCGTTTGTGATGGTCGCCAAATAATTTTCCGAGGAAACGTCAAACGTAACTTTGTATTTGTCGCCGGTTAATTTTGTGGAATCAATTACGTGGACGAAAATCCTGCCCGTGGTGCGTCCCGCGATGTGGCGGTAGCTGTGAGTGTTGATTACTCCTTCCACAGGAGGGACGGACATTACTTTCCCAACCACTTCGTAATTCGGCTGAACCTTACCCCAAGTTGACCAAACCACAAGCACGTCGTTTTCGCCGTAAGGAATTAAATCCGGCTCCCATTGAAAACTATCGGTGTAGTCGTTTACTTGAGTTTCGAAACTAATGGGATTTAAGTCGGGAGAAAAATATCTTAGGTAAACACCTTCTCTGCTGCCGTCCTGCTGCCAGGAAGACCAAGCTACGGCAATGTTTCCCTTGCGTGTGAGGGCAAGCCTCGGCAGCCATTGGTATTTGACGGTTGTGTTATTTACCAAAACCTCGTTGCAAATCTTTTCGCCGGAGGAATTAAATTTCTGCAAATAAATTCCGCCTTGGTCGCCGTCTTCCGTCCAACTGCACCAAGCGGCTACAAAATTATTGCTCGGTAAAGTGAGAACGTCAACGTACCATTGGTAATCGTTTGTGTAAGTGTTTACTTGGAATTCGTCCGTTAGTGCTTCGCCTTTGGAGTTGTAAATTTTGCCGTAAAGTCCGTAGCCTTTGGGAGTGGCAACGTCCTGCTTCCAACTTTGCCAAAGTACAACGAAATTGTTGTTAGGGAAATATTTAACCACAGGCAAAGTTTGGCTGTACTGCGTGGTAGTGTTAACTCTAAACTCGGAAGTTAGGGGCGTGCCGTCGGCTTTGTAAACACGTGCGTAAACTCCTTTGTCGCTGCCGTCCTGAAACCAAGAGTCCCACACAATTACAAAATTACCATCGTTGTCAATTGCAACTTCGGGATTGGTTTGTGAATATTGTGTTGTTTGGTTTACTAAAAATTCGTCTCCTGCGGGCTCGCCGTTTTTGTAAAGCCGTGCTTTGATGTCGTAAATGCTTTCAAAGCTTGTTTTGCTTGCCCACGCAATAATAAAGTCGCCATCGGCGTTTTCGGCTAAAGCAGGCCTTTCTTGATCGTCAGCAGTAATGGTGTTAACAAATTCCTCGTTTCCAACTTTGTTCAACGAAGCGTCGAATCTCTGGAGAAGAATTTCCCCTTCGTCTTGGGGCGAAACTTGGTAATCGGAATTCCAGACAACCACAAAATTCCCCTGTCCGTCGCAGGCAATTTGCGGGTCTCTTTGTGTCGAATCTTTGTAAGTGTTAACGAAAAATTCTTGTGCGGGCAGACTTCCGGCGGTAAAAACAAATATTAAAATCAGTGCAATCTTTTTCATCTCCCACCTCTTACTTCAATTGAAAATCTAATAACGGATAATTACCTGCGCCGGGAACGTTGTAATGCCACCACTCGCCTTCGTAATAGCTGAAGCCGGCAACCTTGCACATTACGTCTTTCAACAATTGCCTTTTGTTAATCACGTTTTGCGGAAGGTCGTAATTGGAATGCGAGGCAGCCGTGCTGAAATCGTCAAACACGGTGGGCATTTCAAGCTCCTTACCTGTTGCAAGGTCAATTAGAGTAACGTCCATTGCGCCTCCCCGGTTGTGCATCGAGCCGCCGGACGGGGGAGCGATGTAAGTGGAGTTTGGGTAGATGTCCCAAAACAAATACTGCACGGTGTGGGGGCGGTAGCCGTCCCAAATTTTAATGCCAATCCCTTTGGGGTAATCCTTGCCGTTAAAGTGTCTGATTTTCCTCAACGAATCCTGTGCGACTGCAAGCATCTTAGCCGCCTTCAGTAAAATCAAGCATTCGTTTGCAGTGTAAAATTTCGGCAGGGGGATGTCGCCGTCCGGTGTGTTGGTAAACTTGTGGCTCGCCGATGCATAACGCAAATCGATTTTGATGTCGGGAATAAGCTCCTTGGGATTGACCATCTCGTCGTCAACGGTCAAATTTTGTGCGTAAAAAATAATTGGGATAAAGAGAAGAAGTAATAGCTTTTTCATTCTTTGTACCTCTCAAATGCTTGGCATGGAAATGATTTGTTTCCTTTTAAATTTCTTACGCAAAAAAATACGTTATTTTGAATTTTATTACAAACTAAATTTTTGGATTTGGAGCTGATTATCTGCAACCTTTTGACAAAACATTCTCCTGAAATTACAAAGAATTTAATGGGGCTAAAGCCCAGAATGCTTTAATAGTTGTCAAGCCGTCGGATAAATCCGACGGCAATTTTGTGCTCTCAATAGTTAAATTATTTAACATTAAATATCTGGTTTATTAAGAAAACATTGACTTTAATAAAATTGACATTTGCTTTACAGAACACTGTCTTTGACTTCATTGGCTTTAGTTACATTGCCGTTTGCTTCAGCAAACGGATAGAGAAAGAGAGAGAAAAAATGGCTTTAGCCACATTTTACTTTCACTCTGTTTTAGAACAATGGGGCTAAAGCCCAGAATGCTTTAATAGTTGTCAAGCCGTCGGATGAATCCGACGGCAATATTTCACTTTAAATATTCTAATTACAGTAGCATTACCGTTTGCTTTGGCGAAGCCATCCCCTCGGGACAGTTGCATTGCCGCCTGCCTGCTGCAGGCAGGTCAGCTTCAGCAAAAGGCGAGAGGAACAGAGAAAAAAATAGTGGCTTTTCCGAAGGAATCCGTTGGATAGCCACATTCTTATTTCCAATGTTTTCAAACTATGGGGCTAAAGCCCAATAAGTTTTGCTGAAATTCTCAGCCGTCGGATAAATCCGACGGCAATAGTTTGCTCTCAATATTCCGATAATCTTAATCAAATTTCCAATTGCTTCAGAAAACACTGACTTTAGTTAATTGCCTTTATTTCAGAGAATATTGCCGTTTGCTTCAGAAAACATTGCCGTCAGCTTTAGCTGACGGAGAGGGAGAAAAGAAAGAAAAACGGCTTTAGCCACATTCTTATTTCAAATGCTCTCAAATAATGCGGCTAAAGCCCAATATTTTTGTGTCTTTTTCTAATCCGTCGGATGAATCCGACGGCAATTTTGTGCTCTCAATAGTTAAATTATTTAACATTAAATATCTGGTTTATTAAGAAAACATTGACTTTAATAAAATTGACATTTGCTTTACAGAACACTGTCTTTGACTTCATTGGCTTTAGTTACATTGCCGTTTGCTTCAGCAAACGGATAGAGAAATAGAGAGAAAAAATGGCTTTTCCGAAGGAATCCGTTGGATAGCCACATTTTACTTTCACTCTGTTTTAGAACAATGGGGCTGAAGCCCAATAAGTTTTGCTGAAATTCTCAGCCGTCGGATAAATCCGACGGCAATATTGGTTGCCCAGAATGAGTGGCTTTGTCAAATCCGACGGCAATATCAGGGAAATCAGCGTAGATTTATTCCTAAAATTCAAATTATAATTCGGTTTTGGATATTAAATACAAATTCATTAATTTTTTAATTACCTACTATATTTTTTATGATTTATTGATGACATTTTTATGGCATTCTTTAAAAAATTTACATTCCATTCGGTTTGCATCCCTAATTCACATAAATCTTGTACCCCAAAAAAGATTAAAAAATCAAAATTTAAGGAATAAATAAAAATGATAACTTATCAAATTAAAAGATTGACAACTAAGAAAAAAAGAGTACTTTACATCACTTCTAAAGCTCCTAATTATTACATCGAAGAACTTATTAAAAGCGGCGAGTATAAAAAACTCAATATAAAATATTACAGTCCTCTCTGGCTAAGATTTCAATTAGTAAAATATTTAATAAATATCAAAGATAAACGGAAAGAATTTATCCCGGAATCCCCCAAGGCGAATGACGAAATTTCTTTTCAAAATTTAAGTCTTGAAAAAAATAGAAAAGGAATTAATTTCAAACTCTCTACATTATTGCTTTTAATCTGGTCATTCTTATTCCCTTTTCAAGGCAATCTTGCCGGCTCTTTATACGAAAAATATAGTGCCGGTCATTTTATTAAGGGAAAGAAAAAGCTCGTTTATGCAAAGCCCAATCTTATCAACAAAGTTTTTCCTTTTCTGTTTCCCAATAATTATTATTTCACGGAAAAAGATTTAACAATTAAAACCGATTTATCGATTGAAGGAATCTTAAATCTCGAAATTCCGGAAAAATCGGATGTTGTTTTAAGCGCTTTTGATTCTCTCGAAAAACAACTGTTTGTAAAAAATATTAAGACATCAAATAAACTAAAACATAAAATAGAGTTAAACCGTTTCGATAAACTATCCGATGACGGGAAATATAAAATTTTATTATTATCAAATAATTTTGCGTCTTCATTTGAATTTTCTAAAGTAGGAGATAAATATTTTTATTCGCCAAATAAAAAACAAAACTTTTTGAAATTGAATTATCAATTAAATAAAAATGATAGGAGGTATGTCTATAGTAAAAATATTGAAAAAGTTACACTTCATAACAAGGATAGTTTGATTACCAATCGTAATTCGGATTCTACTTACAATTATGAAACTAATATCAAAACAGGTTTGTCACGCCGCCGTTTTCTTAAAACTGCAGGATTAGTTACGGCAGCTTTTTTTGTGCCCAAATCTGTTTTCACTTCCCCTAAAGACACATTGTCCGTTTACGTTCCGGATGTTGAAGGTATCAAATACAACGGATCCTTAGTTGAGGTATTTGATGATTTTGGCAATTCTCTTGGTTCAGGAACAACTATAGATTCTTTAGCCACATTCTTGGTCACAGGTGTTGAAGATGATAATGCCATAAAATCAAAAACGAATGTTTCCTTCAATCCGGTAACGAAAGAATTGACATATTCATTGGATGGAAGTTCAAGAGTAGATATAAGATTAAGTGATATGCTTGGAAGGCAGAGAAAGATATATTCAGGAAACGGGCATAGTGGAGAAAATACCATTAAGCTTGATCTGGACGGATTAAGTTCAGGAAGATATGTCATTTCTGTTGAGACCAATAAATATGCTTCCAACATAATGTTCACTGGAGATGGGAATCTTATTACAGGTTTGAAGAGCTCAGGGATTTTGCATAAGCAGGGGACAAGATTAAAGGATGGCGCATTGAAGAAGGCAATGGGCGATAATTATAAGGTCGTCGTTTCTGGGCCTAACCATTATACAAGGACTTTTGTTGTTCCGGTCCAGAATAATATAGAAGATAGAGTTGTTGGGTATGTTCAGCAGGATAATGTTGATGAGCAGTTGTTCAGGGATTTCTATGAGGAAGCGATTAACATGGCAAGTGATAATGATTTGACATACACAGGCTTGAAGACAGGATTCAGGATGCCCGGCAGGAAGATGCTGATAGGGAATTTAGGCCGTGATGGAAGCACAGTTGATGATACACAAAGGCAGTATGTCAAAGACCTAATCGAGAATGAGATAATGCCCTATCTGAGCGAACCTATACCCGTAGAGTTTAGGGATTATTCCAGTGTTGATGATATAAACTTGTTTATTGATGGGGAATTGCTTCTATTACCTTATGACAAATTTAACTTTGCTGTAAGTGATCCAGAACAGGATGGAATAATAAATAGTGGAATTGCACAATTGAACAGAGGATATTATGATAGCAGAAGACACAACGAAATTATGGAGGAGTGTACGAGCTTATTGTTCGGGTATAATGATGTTAATAATAATGCAGTCTCTGCTAAAACAGTACTTAGGGGTGGAAATACAATTCATCCTATGGATATTAAGCTTATTAGAATGTTAGAGTATTACAAACCTTTAGAGAAAAAAGAGAATATTTTGGGTTAATAAATGCAAAATATAATTATTACTAAAAAGGCAGCTATTTTGGCTGCTTTTTTTATGGGGCTGAAGCCCGTTAAGTTTATTTGTTCTTTCCCCCCGTCGGATGAATCCGACGGCAATATTTCACTTTAAATATTCTAATTACAGTAGCATTGCCGCCTGCCTGCTGCAGGCAGGTCAGCTTCAGCTGACGGAGAGCAGGGAATAGAAAAAAACGGCTTTTTCGAAGGAATCCGTTGGATAGCCACATTTTACCCTGGCATTTTGCGCAGATTGTTCCGAAGGAACTCCTCAACAGAGTCCTTTGAACCTACGGAGCAAGAAATCTGTGCTACTGTAATCCAATAATTTTTTCCGTTGACTAATAACTATTAACTCTATGGTTTACCCTTTGCCTGAATTTTTTTGAGTTTTTGTATTATGTCTCCAAAGCTTGGACTTACGCCGGACAACATTGTCGTTTGCATTTCTCTGTAATCTTTCTCGTAATCTTCAATGATGTTGTCTGGTGGGATAAGCTGTAAATCACTAATAGTTAAATTGTCGTAATCAATAGTTCCAATTGGTTTGAGAGGCGTAAATTTTTTCCTGTGTAAACAAATTTTTCTAAATAACTCTTTGTTTTCTATCGCGCTTTGAAAATATTCTGTCTCCATAATTTTAAAAATATCGTATAAATGGCGGGACATTCTATGTGCTTTCATTTTCTCTTTTGCTTTATGAAATTCTTCATGAAGAAGAATCATTTTTTCAATTAGTGTCTTTTCAGGTAATACTGCATTTACGGTAAAATTTCTTTCGGCAAAGTATGAATCACGATATTCTTTGTCCACCAACGAACCTATTTCCTTTTCTTCAAAAGGCTCAAAAAGCGACCTTCCGCTTAATTCAATCTTCACGTCAGGCTGCAAATAATTCTCTTCATTAAAGACCGTTTTGTATTTTATGAATAATATTTCGGGATCTTGGTCTGATATTTTATCGTTAGGAACTCGAATTTGATATTCTTTATTGTCAATGCCGTATTGCTCGAATTCATTACGCAAAAAATCGGGCAATTCGTTTTTAACAAAATTATGTGTGCTTCTTCTTAATTTTCTGATTTGTCCGGGTGATAGATCTCCAGAAAAACCGAGAAATTTTCTATCAACAGCGATATCAATATCTTCCGACAATCTATTGATTAAGTTGTAACATTTACTTAATGATGTGCCTCCTTTAAAAACAAGATATTCCTTTAGTCTTGAAGCAAATAACATTCTCAATGCCAAAGTAACCCAAGCGTCTTTTTCAACGGCGAACGGAGGCAATCCGGTTCTTGCGCTGATTTGATTAAACAATTCTTTTTGTGTCTCGACAGGAAGACTTAGCCAATTATTCATTTTCGATTTCTTTTATTATTGATGTTAAGAAATTCTGAATCCAGAGGGGAGCATTTATTATGCTCGATTCAACTTGGCCGATTTCTCCACTTTCTTTTAAAATGTTTTTTATTTTTGATTTGATTGCCGGAGTAATGTTGTTTTTACCGAGTGATTTTAATGCTTGCACAAGCAAATTGCTAAGATTGTGCTTAATAGACAAGTTTTTAGGAGATGTTTTCTTTAGTGTAATCGTGAAATTTCCAACGTTAATTTTTCTTGCCGAGCCGTCTGTTAAATAAACAATATTCATAGGCACTTGTTCCGATAATCCTAATTTATTTAATGCATAAGAACCTGTTGGGATTATTCTCGCCTTGTCCCGCTCTGCGATAGCTTTAACAATATTTTCTATTGAGGGGTAAATTGCACCAAGTATCTTATCTTCTTGAGGTTTGTAATAAATGCCTTGGGATAATTTTCTGAGTTTGCCTTTCTCAACAAGTCTTTTAAGGGATTGTCTTACTGCCTCATTATTTCCAATCCCTGCAAAATCTTTAATGAAGATTATTTTTCCTTTTGGGAATTTATTTATTCTTTTTTCGATTTTTTTTATTATTGTTTCTGACATTTTACAGCTTTTCTTTGTCACAAAAATAGTAAATATTTGTGACAGAACACAAGTGTATTATTACGTTGTCTTGCGCAGATTGTTCCGAAGGAACTCCTCAACAGAGTCCCTTGGCCTGCGAAGCAAGCAATCTATGTTACATTAATCCAATCATCCAACAATCCACTCATCCAATAATTTATTCCGGTTAGAAATAAATCCTGTACAGCAACATCGGGAAAAAGCCTTGCTGGTAATCAGTTTTCATTTTTCGCCTGCTCGGATCCCAGACCTGCTGGAAAACATTTTGGTGATCCGTAATGTTTTGAATTTCAATTGCCCACTCTTGAAATGTAGAGCCCTTGTTCAAGCGGTAAGAGAGCTTTAAGTCAATACGGAAATAATCGGGATGCCTTTGCGAATTTGTTTTCGAGGTAATGTAAACCGCTTTGTTTTGCTCTGCGGAAGCGACGGGGTCAATGGAAGTGTAAGGTCTGCCTCCGGCATAAACGCCGCGTAAGTCAAAATTTATTCTGCTATTTTTTGAGAGGGGAATTTCGTATCCGCCCAAAAGATTAATTACAAATCTGTTGTCGAAAGCCGTGGAATGTTCTACTCCGTTAAGTCCCTTGTACAACGAACGGAAGAGCGAAGCCGTTGCGAGTAAATAATAATTGTTGTTCAAAAATTTCTCGAAAGTAAATTCCAGTCCGTAATTTTTTCCCGCACCGAGATTTTCCAAACTGTCTATCTGCTGAATGTAGAAATACGCACCTTCGTTCAAAATTGTGTAATCTGGCTCAGCTCTTGAAACCGGCACGTTGCTAAGCGCTTGGTAATAAGCTTCGGTTTTAAATCGCATTTTGTTTCCGACAAAGTATTGGTAACCGACAACAAACTGATTGCTGTGGGTAAAATCCAAATTTTTGTTTGTCTCGGCAATCCGCCCGTTTTCCAAATCCGTTCTGACAAAATAAATTATTTTAGGCTGTGTTTCCGAAAGAAGTCCGTAACCGAAACTAAAAATATTCTGTCCGGTTTGCCATTCAAAGCCGATGCGCGGCTCGAAAGCAGAGCTGCCGTTTAGTCCGTAATACTGGTAATGCAAGCCGCCGTTAACAAAAAGATTGTCAGTGAAGCGATGCTTCCATTGAAAATATCCTTGGTAAAGCGAGGACGTCCCTTT
>JALWGH010000128.1 GCA_027013735.1 Melioribacteraceae bacterium | reverse complement strand
CTATTGGGGCTACGCAAAGGACGAGAATCTGACAAAAGAAGAAATCATTAAAGAAAAATACGTTGGCATTCGTCCCGCTCCCGGCTACCCCGCCCAACCCGACCACACGGAAAAAATTCAAATTTGGGAAACGCTGAAGGTTGAAGAAAACACTTCAATTCAACTCACCGAATCAATGGCAATGCTTCCGGCGGCTTCGGTCTCGGGACTTTATTTTGCCAACAAAGAAGCAAAATATTTCTCGACGGGGAAAATCTTAAAAGACCAAGTGGAAGATTACCGCAAGCGAAAAGGAATGAGCCTCAAAGAAGCCGAACGCTGGCTTGCGCCAATCCTCGGCTACTAAAAATTTGAAATCCCGTCAGAGTTACATTCGGGGATATTTATTATTTTTCTACTGCCGAAGTTAGCAAATCGCTAAAGACGATTTTAGTAAACTCGTTAATGACGCTGCGACGAAGGCGGGTAAATAACAAATATTACTTAAGAGAGCTTTTAACGAGAGACAAAGGAACTATTTTAAATTCATCCCCTTCTTAAAGGCAAATCTAAACACAAAGTAGAGGGCTGCGAGGCTGAGAAGAGTGTAAAAAAATCCCCACAAAATCGGTGGAACGCCGGTAATATCAGCTAACAGTTGTGCGTCTGTTTGGCGCATTGTAAGTGTCAGCAAATCGTCTTTTACGTCGGTTAAAATGTAAAGAATGCTCGTAACACCGATAAATTTGTAAATGTAACCCACCGCCGTTTCGAATTTCAAAAAAGGAAGAGTAAAAAGCAGAATGGAAAAAATAAGTCCAAAGAAAACAGCGTACTGGTTTTTAAAAACATTTGCCGTAAACAAAAGAATGACAACCCCAAGGGAGACGGAAAATATCTTCAGCATTTTTAAATTGTAAGCCGAGATGAAAAACAAAATTCCGAAAACAATGCTGCCGAAATATCCTGCAAAGGAAACGAAAAAATTATTTCCGCCGGAAATTAATGTTTGTCCCCCCAGCCCTCCTGTAATTTCAATGCTTTTAACATGGTAGCCTGAAAAAATTGCAACCAAAGCATGGCTAATCTCGTGGAGAATAATTACAAGCATTTTAACAGGGTAAACCAAAACAGTATTCCACAAGAGAATTACAACGAGCGAAAGGGAAAGTAAAATCCCTACTTCAAGCCACTTCTTTTTCTGTTTTTTAGTTAATTTCATTTTCATTCAAAATTCTCCGCCGAAATTTACACAAAGAAATTGAAATAGACGATGAGATTAATTAGTTTTCGAGGGTAAATAAGCGGGTGTAGCTCAGTTGGTAGAGCATCAGCTTCCCAAGCTGAGGGTCACGGGTTCGAGTCCCGCCACCCGCTCTCGAAAACTCCGGTAAAGTAATTTTAAAATCACTTTAATCTTCGGAAATTTATTGAAAAGACTTTTCTACATCCTTCTGTTTTTCCTGATCCCCGCGTTGGTTAACGCTCAAAAATTAGAAGTCACAAATTTTTCTTTAACCGGAATTTCCACAAAACTGAAAATAACGCAAATCCCTAAAGAAACGGAAATACTTAATCTCAAAATAAGCGGTAAAAATTTTGACAGAAGGATTGCTCTAAAACCAACCGGCTCTAAATTTGACACCTCTCTTACTTTTGAAAATTCCGGCGTTTACAAAATAGGAATTCAAAATAAAAAAGCGGGAGCAGTCATCAGGATTCTGCCCGGGTGGGTTAGTCTTGTACCGCCTTTGGTTGCTATTCTACTTGCTCTAATTATCCGTGAAGTGCTTGTTTCCCTCTTAACGGGAATTTTTATTGGCGCGCTTGTGATTTACAACTTCGACCCGTTTACGGCATTCCTGAGAATGACAGACACAATTTTGTTAAACTCGCTTGCCGACAAAGACCATCTGATGATAATTGTCTTCACTTTACTGTTCGGCGCCGTAATCGGAGTAATTGCAAGGAACGGCGGAACTGCAGGCATTTCCCAACTTGTGGTAAAGCTGGCAAAAACTCCCCGCTCGGGACTAATTGCCACGTGGCTAATGGGATTGGCAATCTTCTTCGACGACTACGCAAACTCCCTGATAATCGGCAACATGATGCGCCCGATTACGGATAAGTTAAGAATATCAAGGGAAAAGCTTGCTTACATTGTAGATTCAACCGCCGCTCCGGTCGCAAGCATCGTAATTATTTCCTCATGGATTGGTTTCGAAGTCGGATTGATTCAAACGGGACTGCGTGCAATCGGATCTACACAAAGCGCCTACGGAATTTTTATCGACACAATCCCTTACAGGTTTTACCCGATTGCAGCTTTGTTCTTTGTTTTCTTGACCTCCTTCATGAACAGAGATTTCGGTCCGATGTACAAAGCCGAAAAAAGAGCAAGGACTAAAGGGGTCTTACACGAAGACTTGGAACTAACCAAAGACGACGAATTTGAAAAAAGAATTTCTACCAAAGACACCAGTTGGGTAAACGGTGTTGTCCCGATTTTAATTTTAATTTTAGGAACAATCGCAGGATTGATTTTTACAGGCATTGACGCCCTTAAATCACAAGGGATTCAAGACTACTCGCTAAGACAAATAATAAGCAATTCCGATTCTTTTACTTCCCTCTTGTGGGCAAGCTTCGGTGCAAGTATTGTAGCCGTAATAATGAGTCTCTGGAAAAAAAGGATGAAACTTGTCGAGGCGGTAAAAGCGTGGAATACAGGTATTCAATCGATGCTCTTTGCCGTTGTAATATTGGTCTTTGCCTGGTCGTTAAGTTTAATCACGGTTGATTTGAAGACAGCGGATTATTTAATTTCCGCTTTACAGGGTACAATCAGTCCCCGTTTTTTGCCCGTGCTCGTATTTTTAATTTGTACAGGAATAAGTTTTGCAACCGGAACAAGCTGGGGGACAATGGCAATTTTAATCCCGATTGTCATTCCGCTTTCGCACAAACTTTCAATACAAGCAGGGCTGAATCCCGAGACGGTTAATTTAATTATTATCGGAAGCGTAAGCTCTGTGCTTGCCGGGTCGGTTTTCGGAGACCATTGCTCGCCAATTGCAGACACAACAATCCTTTCTTCCATTGCCTCACGGTGCAACCACATTGCGCACGTTAACACACAGCTTCCCTATGCTATTGTTGTTGCCATCGTTTGCATGTTGTTAGGAGATATTCCAACCGCATTTGGTTTGAGCCCTTACATTTCAATAGTTCTTATTTTCACTGCGCTAATTTTAATTCTTAAAGTTTTCGGGAAGGAATTGCCGGAGATTGTGAAATAGTTGACATTAAAAAGATAAAACACGCTTATCCATTCATGGCAAGAAAAACCTCCTTAGTTTACCCAAAATCGCATTCCTAATTTTATTTACTCCCTAATAGCCTTTCACATAATTCATCCGAATAGAAAACCACCAATTAAAATTGAAAATTTATCTTCATTTATCGTTCATCACCTTTTTCAAATTTTCCTTCAACGCAAAAGCCGATTTATCCATTTTAGAAAAGGCAAACCACTTTTTGCCCAAATCTTTCAGCGAAGCGCCAAAGTGGTAGATTCCCCTATCATCAATAATCTCAAACCGGTCACAATTTGTGACCAGTTCGAATTTTTCATTATCATTTAATTGAAATCTGAAAGCTTCCGGGAACCGTTCTAAATTCCTTTTTACAGCCTGATTTAAAGCTTTTGTGCTAACTCCATATAATTCAGCCAAATCCCTGTCAATCATCACCTGTAAATTTCGGATGGTGAAAATTCTTTTTTGTATCTCTTCACTTTTTACCAAATGAGAGTTACGCATTCATTTTGTCCCTTAATATTTTTATAGTTTGGTTATCACAAATTGTGATTTCCAATTTGAATAATTTTTTAAGGTCACAATTTGTGACCTCAAAATTCATTACTTGGTGGCATCATCGTTTCGCAAGATTATCTTTTTCGGATTTTCCCTCAAAAAATTCAGAAATTTTATTTGAACTTAAAAATAAATAATTGAAAAATCAAACGAGGAAAAATCAAAAAAAATGCCCGGTAACGCCGGCGGCA
>JALWGH010000127.1 GCA_027013735.1 Melioribacteraceae bacterium | reverse complement strand
TGCATTAGAATATCTCCCTGTAATCAAGCTTAACGTCTTCCTTAATGCTTTCGAACTCTCTCTTGTCGAAGAAATCAAGCTGAATCATTTTGTCTATTACGTAACCGCTTGCTTTTTCCACCAGTGTATTAACTCCCTTTAAATACCCTTTTACAAAAAGTTTTAATTTCTCCGATTTGTTTAACTCGTACATTACAAATAATAATCTGTACCTCACGGGCGAGTTCGAAAGTTTATTGACAAACTCGTACAAGCGAATTTCGGAGATCCCGAATTTGTCAAAATCCAGAATTGCCCCAAGGCTGTTTTTAATTTCCTTTGCAACGTCTTTGAGATTGTCCTTGTAAACAACCTTCTTAATGGAACCAGCCAAATCGAGCTCACTCCTTTCGGGAGTTAATATTGCCATTGCCTTGCCAAGTTCCGAATTCATTAACACTTTCAATATTTGTCCGTCGGCAACTTCGGGAACATCGATTACCCTGACAACCCCGGCAAGCTCTTCCGCTTCAGGAACAAAAATCAATAACTTGTTCGGACTCTCCGTAAAAAATTTTTCATTAAAAATAATTCCCTTGTCGTCCGGGTAAAGCGGTAAATAACGGATTTCCGATTCTGCAAGGTCTTGGAAAAAGTGTGTGCCGAATGAAAGGTCGGGCACGTAATTACCTTTTTTCCTTGCAATTTCAATCAACATTGCCGTGTTGTTAATGTCGGAGTAAGTAACGCTAACGCCAAGCTTAATATCTCCCTTGCTGCCCCAACGCCCTGGTCCCATTAAAATAAATTGCCTTTTAGGCAAAAGTTTGTTTAGCTTGCCAACAACCCAGCCGATTTTTTTCAGTTTTGCAAAGTCGGAAATCTCGGAATACTTGAGCGGGTCAACGTAAACAATGTGAGTAATGTCGTTAACCTTTCCGTTCGACACAAATTTTTCCGCCGTAAAAATAATTTTTTCTTTGGGATAGTCGAGCGGTAATTCCGCAGGGCCTTCATCCTCCTGATAATATTGCGGGCGGCATTGCAGTAAGTAAAAATCTTTACCGTCAAAGGCAAACTCAATATCCACAGGGGTGTGCAGCTTTTCTTCCAATGTATTCAAAATAAGATTTACATCGGAAAGGAAATTTGTACGCGAAAATAAACTCTCGAAATTCGGGATTAAATTCCGCGGATTTATTTCGGCACTCATTCCCATTATCGGTCTTACCATTGTGCCTGTAATTTCGGAAAAAACATTTTCGAACATCGGGTAATTGTGCCCTATTTCTTCGAGCAATTTTTCCACTTCCACCGTTTGGAATTCATTCGTTTCCAAATTAATGACGTCGGCATATTTAGGTGAATAGCGGACAATCTCCTCCGGCGTTACATTAACACGCAAATTCGGTTGTGCCGGCGCTGCAAGAATCGGGTAATCGTCTCCGACCCTGTCCACAGCACGTGTACCGAGTCCCGGAACAATTCTAAGCAAACCGTCATCCCGCTTAATTCTCGGCGACCAGCGGAATTCGTTGTTGCTAAAAGCAACGCCCGCAAAGGAAGGCAAGTAATATTTCCCGACTCTCGTTCCCACAACTTCCTGAATCATTATTCCCATTTCTTCGTGAAAGTCGAGCATTCCTCTTTCGGCACGGTACTCAATGGGATCGGGTCCGAACGTGGAAGCGTAAACCTCCGCAACAGCATCAAGCAATGCGGCAAGCCTTTGCTTCTTGGGTCCTTGATTTGCAAGAAACAAACTTTTGTACTTACCGGAAAACGCCGCGCCGAGTTGGTCTTCCATTAAACTGGAACTGCGGACGATTAACGGCTTGTCGCCAAAGTCGTCCAAAGCCATTGAAAGCCCTTTCACCATGTCGGGCGGAAATTCGGAGTTCTTAAAGACCTGAACAATTTGCGGGTATTCCAAACGGACTTCCTCAATGTCTTTGTACTTCTGTTCGTAAGCATCCTCAAGATCGTTGTAGTGCATAAAATGCAAAATGCCGTCGGAAGCAATGTACCACGTCTTGGGCGTTTTTACCTCCAAGCTAATTCCGGCAGCCTGCGAAGTTCGTTCGAGAATTTTTTTTGCAAGGAAAAGCCCCGCACTTTTTCCACCCAATTTTCCGTGGCTCGTTTGCGGAAAAACCATCCTGTTAATCAGGTTGTAGAAGTCCGTGATTTTAATGTATTCTTTTGCAATGTTAATAAAATCAATGTGGTCGGTAAAAAATCTGCGCAGCAAAGAAACACGCAAACCTTTAACAGCAGCAGGCGACATTTCAAATTTTTCGGGAGCGATATGGTAATACTTTCTAATCGCGTCACTGATTTCGGAAAGGGAGGTATCCTGACTTTCAAGCGTTTTAATCAAATCGCTCGAGCGGTCTTCTTTAATCCATTTTTGAATCCGGTTAAATAAAATTTCCTCGGGGATATTGTCCGCTGCCAATCCGAGTATTGCCTCGATGTATTCGTCGTAATTATTAATAACTTTCTTTTGCAGAGGTTTGTTTTCGTCCTCCGTTTTGGAAAGAGACGAAACGGTAGTATCAATGGCTGAAAGGTTAAGTAATTTTTCCGCCCCCTCCACTTCTTCAATGCACAAGAGATGCAGAATTTTTCTCAGCAAACGGTGAAAAAGATTCGGCTCGGTTTTTCTGATTACATCCAGAACAGCGCGCCAGTTTTCTTCCTTCCCTTCGGATTCCCGCCTGAAAATTTCCTCGCTGCCGTAAGTTTCCGCCAATTCTTTTTGAAGAATAAAATAGCCAAGCCGCCTTCCTACAGTGTTAAGTAGTTTCTGTTCCGAAATCAAAAATGGACCAATATCTTCAGGAGGTAATTCATGTTGGTAAAACACTTTTATTTTTCCAACAGGTTCTTCAAGCTTAAGAATGTCTGTTTGCAAAAACCATTCTGTTTCGGGAAAAGGACGAAGCGTAAAACTTCTCTTCTGATATTCAATCTTAACGGTAAGCTCTTTAGGATGTAAAAAGCCTTGAGGAAGTTCCTTTAACACAATATTAAAAGCATCTTCCACATTTACCGTTCCGTGAATCAAAGCGCGTTCAATTTTGTAAATGCACTTGATTTCCTTCGCTTCTTTTCCCATTTCCTTTTCTCGAAATTGCTGCACAAAAAGTTACAAACAAAAAGCTGCCTGAGAATTTTCCCCGGCAGCTCTCGTCAAAAATCAAACCCAACCGCGGTCGCGGCAGGCGTGCGCCACTCTGCTTACGGCAATTACGTAAGCGGCATCGCGCATAAAAATGTTTCTCTCTTTTGCAAAGTTGTAAACGGATTCGAAAGCGGAAGTCATTTTAACATCTAACTTTTCAAGCACTTCCTCTTTCTCCCAATAATAATTCATATTGCTTTGCACCTGTTCAAAGTAACTGCAAGTTACACCACCGGCATTTGCAAGGAAATCGGGAATTAAGAAAATTCCTCTCTCCTCAATTACTTTGTCTGCCTCCGGTGTAGTAGGACCGTTTGCCCCTTCCACAATCACTTTAACTTTTTCGCTAATATTTTTAACGTTATCTTCACGAATTTGATTCTCAAGAGCGGCGGGAATTAAAATGTCAACATCCTGTTTCAACCATTCGTCGCCTTCAAGTCTCACATAACCAAGCTCCTCGGCTTTGGTTTTGTCAATTCCGCCAAAGCGATCGGTAATGCTTAACAGCTCGTCAACATCCACACCGCTTTCTTTTTTGTAAGTGTAAGCCGTTTGGTCGTTTTGGTCCCAGCTCGCAACTGCAATTACTTTACCACCGTATTCGGTGTATTTCCTGATTGCGTATTGTGCAACATTACCAAAGCCCTGCACGGATGCGGTAGTTTTTGCAATGTCAATGTTTAATTTTTTCAGGGCTTCCCTAAGCGTAAAAATCACGCCGAAACCGGTAGCTTCCGTTCTACCGAGCGAACCGCCCATTCCAACCGGTTTACCCGTAATAAAGCCGGGATACCTTCCGCCGTGAATTGTTTCGAACTCGTCGAGCATCCAGAGCATATGCTGCGCATTTGTCATTACATCGGGAGCGGGAACATCGTTTACGGG
>JALWGH010000126.1 GCA_027013735.1 Melioribacteraceae bacterium | reverse complement strand
CTTTGGGAGCAGGAGGTCGCAGGTTCAAATCCTGCCGCCCCGACAAGCCGGACGGGGCTAAGCACCGTCGAATTGTTATTTATTTAGTGTAGTGCGGTTAGCGCGTCCCGACCATAGGTCGGGAAGGTCGCAGGTTTCCCGATTGAAAATCGGGACTGCCCCGACAAGCAGGACGGGCTAAGCACCGTCGAATTGTTATTTATTTAGTGTAGTGCGGTTAGCGCGTCCCGACCGTAGGTCGGAATGAAAATAATTGTTCTTTTGATTTTGAAATTCTACTGAGCTTCTGCCGAAAAAGAGCTTGGAAAATAAATGCGCCAGTAGCTCAACAGGATAGAGCAACGGCCTTCTAAGCCGTAGGTTAGAGGTTCGAGTCCTCTCTGGCGTACTTAAATGGTGGGTATAGCTCAGTTGGTTAGAGCGTCTGGTTGTGGCCCAGAAGGTCAAGGGTTCAAGTCCCTTTACTCACCCCAAAAAGTTTGGCCCCATCATCTAACGGTTAGGATACAGCCCTTTCACGGCTGAAATACGGGTTCGAATCCCGTTGGGGTCACAAAAAAGCCTCCGTGTTGCGGAGGCTTTTTCATTTTAAAGATTAAAAGTAGTAATGCAAGTCAAAACTACCCAACATTCCATTCATCCACTTATCCAAGGCTCACGTCTAAGCGATTGTAGCGAATGCTTTTGGATGATTGGATGACTGGATTATTGGATGGAATTATCACAATTATTTCGGAACAATCATTTTCTCTGTTCACTGTTATCTGAGTAGGACTAACGTTTAGCGTCTTGCCTCTCGCGTCTAGCGAAAATCATTTCTTATTTCTCGTTTCTTCTTTCTTATTTTACCACTGATTTTAAACCATTAGTAAGGATAGAAAATAAAGAAGAGCAGAGAGAAGGCAAACAAAACCCACAAACCGGCTTTTACTTCTTTAATTTCTCCCGCAAAGAATTTTGTAATCGGGTAAACTACAAAGCCAGCCGTCATTCCGATCCCTAAATTGTAAGTAAAACTCATTAACGAGATAATTACAAAAGCAGGGATTAGCTCGCTGAATTTATTGAAGTTGAGATTTTTAATCGGCGACATCATTAAAAGCCCTACTATTATTAAGGCGGAGCCGTACGCATAGCCGGGGATAGCTGTAAAGAAAGGCGCAAAGAAGAGAGCGAGTAAAAACAGAACGGCAGTTACAACTGCAGAAAATCCCGAACGTCCGCCGGCTTCGATGCCCGCAGCCGATTCAATGAATACGCCCGCCGTTGTTGTTCCCAGCAATGAAGCGGTAACGGTTGATAGCGCATCGCAGAGGAAAGGCTTCTCGATTTCCGGCAGGTTGCCGTTTTCGTCTAACAGTTTTGCTTTGTAACCAACGCCAAGCAGTGTTCCCATTGTGTCCACAAAATCCATTACCAAAACGGTGATTATTACCGCAAGGAATCCCCACGTAAATGCACCTGCAATGTCAAGGTGCAAAAATAGCGGAGCGATTGAAGGCGGAGCGCTGACCCAATGCTTGGGCAGGGGAGTGTCTCCAAAAATAAAACCTAAAATTGCCGTGGTTAAAATTCCAATCAGTATTGAGCCCTTGACTTTCTTAATCATTAGAATTCCAATGAAAAGAAAACCGAAGATTGCAAGGAGAATTGGAAGTTGGCGTAAGTCCCCGACTTTTACCGGCGCGCCCGGTACACCGAGCTGAACAATCCCGGTTTCGTTCAAGCCGATGAATGCAAGGAAAAATCCGATTCCGACCGCAAAGGAGATTTTCAAACTCTCGGGAATTGAATTTGCCAGCCACGAACGCAAATTGCCGATAGTGATTAAAGTAAAAAGAACGCCGCTGATGAATATCGCGCCCAACGCCGTTTGCCAGCTGTAGCCGAGAGTTTTCACAACCGTGAAAGCAACGAAAGCATTTTCTCCCATGTAGGGCGCAATGGCAAAGGGACGTTTGGCGTAAATTCCCATTGCAAATGTTCCGAGGAATGCAGTGTAAATTGTTGCCGCCATCGAGGCTTCGAACGGCATTCCGGCAGCTTCAAGAATTTTAGGATTGACGATGATGATGTACGCCATCGTTACAAAGGTGGTAAAGCCGCCTACAATTTCGTTTTTTAAGTTTGTGTTTAGTTCTTCGAAGTGAAAATATTTTGCTATCAATGTTACTCCTTTGAAAATTGTTAAATAGTCAAAAGATGTGAAACATTTGTTTTACAAATATCAAATTATTTTTTCCAATACCTTAAAATAATTAAAAGAAAACTTTAATAAAAGCTAACGAATTTTTATATTGGAATATTATCTTAAATAATTATTTAACAGAAGCCTCACGTGAGAATAAGAACAATCATCCCGAAATCCGAAGCGCGCAAGCTTGTCCTGCAAAGGAGGAAAGAAATTTCGGAAATTGAAATCAAGCGAAAAACACGCAAGTTGATTGAACGCCTGAAAGAGCAGGACGAATTCATTAATGCAAAAACAGTTCATTGCTACATTGCAAGCCGTGAGGGTGAGGTGGATACTACGCAATTAATTAATCTAATGGTTGGGATGAATAAAGCTGTTGTGGTTCCCAAGTTAAATCCTGTTTCCAAAACTTTTATGCGCGGTTGCTTTACTGGGTGGGACGAGATGATTAGAAACGAGGAAGGTTACCTTGAGCCTGAAATCGGAATTAATGACAGTCTTGACGACGTGGATTTGGTGATTGTTCCTGCCGTTGCGGTTTCCGTTCACGGGCACAGAATCGGTTACGGCGGAGGGTACTACGACAAATTACTGCGCGAACTTTTTGTGCCCAAAATCGTACTGGCGTTCGAGTTCCAACTTTTCGACGGTATTGAATCCACTCCCAAGGATACGCGCGTGGACAAGATAATCACGGAATTAAGAGTGATTAACGTTTTCGAACATTCTCTTTCTTGATTGAACAGCCGTGAACGAAGGAAACAATTCCCCAAAGCTCCCCGGAGAAAACACTACATTAAAAACAAAAAAACTTCACAAATCCCGCACAAATAAAATTTTTGCCGGAGTCTGCGCAGGCATTGCCGAATATTTTAACATTTCTCCTTTGATTGTCAGATTGCTGTTTGCTCTGTTTATTCTTGTCGGCGGTTGGGGAGTGATTGTTTATATTCTAACGGCGGCATTGCTCTCATATTCCGATTCGGAAGAAAATGTCGCCACGCGCGAGCCTTCCGCCTCTGTTCTCTTGGGAATTCTCTCCCTCTTTGCCGGGTCTTATTTGGTTTTACGCAACACTGTGTTGAGCAGTTTGCTTAATTTGTTTAATCTTCCTGACGAATTGATTGTCGCCGTAATGCTTTTGACTTTCGGCGTAATTTTGTTTGTTAAAAGGAACGTTTTCCTTCCAGCGGGGGCAAACGAAGGGGAAGAAAGGAAAGAAAAAATTTCAGGTGTTTTCGAAGAGCTTGCCAAATACACGGGAATAAACATTACTTTGCTAAGGATGCTCGGACTGATTTTCTTTTTCCTTTCAGGCGGCTTTGGTGGTTTGGTTTATTTGATTTTGTTTTTCACAAGGGGAAAGCAGGGGGAAGAAAATGCGGGATAAAGTTTATTCTCTATTTCCTTCGTTTTACTTCTTAGTTTCAGGACTCTTGGTTTTACTCCGGTTTGCGGGCAATTTGCAAATAAGTGAAACGGAAATTTTCGGAATTGTTTTTTTAGTCACTTCTCCGGTTTACCTTTATTTCTCTTTTGGCAGAAAGTTAAAAGGTGGTTTGATTTCCGCTACTTTCCTTTTTCTCTTGGGTGTGGTTTTTCTTGTGGTGAAACAATGGGAAATACTTAATTTGTTGCAGGTAGTTCTGCCTTCGGTGTTTTTTATTCCGGGCGGAATATTTTTAATTTTGTTTATTGACAATACGAAAAAGAAAAATTTCTTGTTTGGGGCAGTAGTTCTGTTTGTACTCTCGGCTTTGGCAATAGTAGCTGCGGACATTGAACTTGTTAAAGTGTTTAACCGTCTTGCGTTCGAAGTCTTAAATTATTGGGAAGCGCTTTTGGTTTTTGTGGGACTCGGGATGCTGGTGGGGTGAATTTAAA
>JALWGH010000125.1 GCA_027013735.1 Melioribacteraceae bacterium | reverse complement strand
AATGTCTTCCCTGCTCGGTTCGGGATTCCCGCTGGGGTGATTGTGCACAAGAATAATATTTGCAGCAAGATTGTCAATTGCCACCTTAAAAACTTCCCGCGGATGTACCAAAGAAGAGTTCAAATTCCCTGTCGAAATTTCTTCGTACTTAATTATTCTGTTAGCCGAGTTAAGACAGACGACAATGAATTTTTCTTTTACTTCGTCTCGCAAAATCGGGATGAAAATATCTGCTACGTCTTCCGGCGAAGTGATTTTCTTTGCCGAACGTAATTTGTCGGAATAGCTTAACCTACGCGCCAGCTCGAACGCAGCGGCAAGAGTGGCGGCTTTGTCTTTGCCAATCCCCGTTTCCTTTTGCAGTTCTGAAACGGTTTTGGTGGCAAGCATTGCAAGACTGTTATTATTTTTACGGAACAATTCTTTGGCAAGGGTCAAAACACTTTTACCTTTTGAACCGGTGCGGAGTAAAATTGCAATCAACTCGGATTCGGAAAGACTTTTTACTCCTTTCAATAAAAGCTTTTCACGAGGTCTGTCGTCAAGAGGTAGGTCCTTGATTTTCATTTTTCCTTTTCCTGCATTTTTGCAAACCTTCTTTAGCCTGATTGTCCTCGGGGTTTAACACCAAAGCCTTCTTAAAATATTTTCTCGCTTCCTGTTTGTTTTCCAATCTCAAATTAACCAAACCGAGCAGAGTAAAATATTCGGCATTTTCTTTCCCGCTTTCCAAAATTTCGTAAAGGACTTTTTTAGCTTTGGCGTAATCCCCAAGCTCAAACAAAACCTTTGCCTTCAACTCTTTAATCAGGAAATTCCCTTTGTCCAAAAGTTCCGCTTGCTGGAGGGCGTCGAAAGCGTGGAAATACATTTTCTTTGCGTAGTAAGTCATTCCTTTTACAAGGTAAAGCTCGGGATTCAAGCCGAAAAGTTTTTCCGATTTTTTAATGTATTTCAGCGCTTCGTCCAACTCCGCCATTTTGAAATTACAACTTGCGATGTAGAAATACGCCTCCGGCAGGAGACTCTTGTCATTTGAGTTAATGTACTCTTCAAAATTTATTTTTGCAATTTTGTACTCGTTCAAATAATAATAGGCAAGCCCCACCAGTGTGTAAACCGTCGGGTCGTCTTCTTTGGAAATAAGATTTGCCGCTTCAATTGCTTCTTGGTACTTTTGCTGTTTAATTAAGTACTGGAGATAAAATCTTCTAACCCGCGCTTCGTCGGGATGGTTTTCAAGAAATTTTTCGAGCGTCTGCGCGCCAAGTTCGGTTCTTCCCATTTTTTCGTAAAGCAAAGCCAAACGCATCAGCGCAATTACAGAAGGCTCTTCACCTTCCGCTAACGATTTGTAAATTTGAAGAGCATGCAGAAGTTTGTTCTCGTTTTCAAATTTTTCGGCAAGGTCTAATTTTTTACGAACTTCGTCCATTCCAACTACTCCCATTCAATTGTTGCCGGTGGTTTGGAACTAACATCGTAAACAACCCTGTTAATTCCTTTAACGTTTCTAATAATTTTATTCGAGACGGCAGCTAATATTTCACCGTCCATTCTGTACCAGTCGGCAGTCATTCCATCTGCCGAAGTAACGGCTCTAAGCGCAAGAACATTTTCGTAAGTGCGGAAGTCCCCCATTACACCAACGGTTTGCACGGGTAACAAAACAGAGAAAGCCTGCCAAATTTCATCGTAAATGCCGTAGCGTTTAATTTCGGAAATAAAAATTTCATCGGCGTCCCGAAGAATTCGCAATCTCTCGGGAGTAACTTCACCAAGAATTCTTACCGCCAACCCCGGTCCCGGGAACGGATGTCTCTTTAACAATTCATCGGGCAAGCCTAATTTTTTTCCAATTTCACGGACTTCGTCTTTGAATAATTCTCTGAACGGCTCAATTAATTTCAAGTTCATTTTTTCCGGCAGTCCGCCAACGTTGTGGTGCGATTTAATTGTAACCGAAGCACCTTTGACGGGCACCGATTCAATCACGTCGGGATAAAGCGTTCCCTGAACAAGGAACTCGACACCCTCAACTTTTGAAGCTTCTTTCTCAAATACTTCAATAAACGTTGCGCCGATTATTTTTCTTTTTTCTTCCGGGTCGGTTACGCCGCTTAACCGTGAGAGGAAAAGTTCCGAAGCGTCCACAAGGGAAAGGTTCAATTTCATTTTTTCCTTGAAAAGTTCGACGATTTTTCTGCTCTCGTCTTTTCTCATCAGTCCGTTGTCCACGTGAACGCAAAACAAATTTTCGCCAATCGCTTTGTCCAAAAGCACGGCAGCAACGGAAGAATCCACCCCACCGCTTAAAGCCAAAATTGCTTTTGAGTCGCCGACCTTTTCCCTTATTTCTTTGATTGACTTTTCAATGAAATTTTCCGGCGTCCAATCCGGTTTGCATTCACAAATTTCGAACAAAAAATTTCCAATTATTTTTCCGCCTTCTTCGGTGTGCTTCACTTCGGGATGAAACTGCACACCGTAAATCCCCGCAAGTTTATTGCTCATTGCGGCAACGGGCGTTTCCTCCGTTGAAGCATTAACGTCAAAATCATCGGGCGCTTTTGTAATTAGGTCGCCGTGACTCATCCAAACTACCGAATTGTTTTTTACGTTCTTTAACAACTCGGAATAGCCGAGAATATTAATATTCGCCTTTCCGTATTCCCTGCTTTTTGCGGGTTCTATTTTACCGCCGAAAACCTTTGCAAGCAATTGCATTCCGTAACAAATTCCTAAAATCGGCACATCAAGTTCGAAAATCCGTTCGTCAAGAGAAGGAACGTCTTCGTCGTAAACACTCATCGGTCCGCCGGAAAGAATAATCCCTTTCGGCTTAAACTCCTCTAACTCTTCGAAGCTAACGTTGTACGGAAATATTTTAGAATAAACATTTGCCTCGCGGATTCTTCGCGCAATAAGCTGTGTGTACTGCGAGCCGAAATCCAAAATTGCAATTGCGTCCATTACCTTTCTTTCTCAATAATTTCAAACATCTCCTGCATTCTTTGCCTGAGCGTGTGGTCTTTTTCAAGTCGTTTGCGCGCGGCTTTTCCTATTGCCTCCCGTTCATTTGTGTGTTCAAGAAAGTAGCCGATTTTTTCAACCGCTTCATCCCAAGTTTCGAAAAGTTCAATTTCCCTGCCCGGCACAAATCGCTTCGGAATGTCCTCCTGAAAATTCGAAAGTTGGAAAGCCCCAACAGCCGCACCTTCCATTACGCGAAGGTTTAATCCTTTGCCCGATGCTTCAACCCCCTCGCCGAAACCCTTGTGAATATTGAGCAAAACCTTGGTCGCCTTCATTGCCTTCAACATATTCAAGCCGTAAAGCGCACTGCCTTGGTAAACATCCTGACAATCCGTGCCTTTCCAGCCGCGCCCCCAGATTTTCAAATCGAATTTATTTTTAATTTCCCGGAGTAATTCATTCCTTTTGGGGTAATGGCTTCCAATGAAAGCAACGTCACAGGAATATTTTTTCTCTTCCCGTTTTGTAAGACTTAACTCCCGGGTAACTTCCTCATCATATCCGTAAGGCAAATGGTAAGCGTGCTTGTGTCCGGCATCCCTGTAAAGGCTAACGGAGTAAGGGTCGTAGGTAAAAAAGAAATCGTAATATTTGGAAACAGGTCCCGAAAAAACAGGAAACTCCCACGGGTCGTCGCCAAACCAATTGAGCAGTAAGGCTCCCGTTTCTTTCTTGATTTGCACCAATGTCTCTTTGAAAATAGGTTCGCCTTTTAAAACAAAAGCAAAGTCCGGTTTAACAGACTTTGCTTTTTTCAGAAGCTCACTGTTTATTTTCTCCTCCACCTTTTTTCGTGGAAGGATGTTTAACACTTTGTTAAATTTTAGTACGGAGTTCCAATCGAACTCAACAACTTCAAAGCCAATTTCTCTTAAGGCTTTTGGTATTAACTTGTTAAATAATACCATCCGGTTTAAACCGGCGATGTAAAGTATTCTCATTGACCGATTAATGCCTTGTAAGCATTGCTGTCGAGCAGGTTGTCCAATTCGCTTGCATCGGAAATTTCAACTTTAATAATCCAGCCTTCGCCGTAAGGATCTTCGTTAATCAACTGCGGTTCGTCTTCCAACTTGGGATTGATTTCCAAGACTTTTCCGCTAACCGGAGAAAAGAGATCGCTAACGGTTTTAACGGCTTCCAACGTTCCAAATGCTTCGCCTGCTTTTACTTCCGTAATTTCAGGGTCAACGTCAACAAAGACAATATCGCCAAGTTCGCTCTGGGCAAAATCGGTAATTCCAATTAAGCCCGTGTTGCCTTCAACTTTCAGCCATTCGTGATCTTTCGTGTACTTTAAATTATCAGGTATGTTCATATTCTCACCTCGCTAAATTTTAAAATGCTTGTCAATAAAAGAAGTATCATAATCGCCGGAGAGGAAATTCTCGTTCCGTAAAACTTTTTCGTGGAAAGGAATTGTCGTTTTGATTCCCTCAACATTAAATTCCTCGAAAGCCCTTTTAGCGCGGGCTATTGCGTGGTCTCTGTCCACTCCCCAAACAATCATCTTTGCAATAAGGGAATCGTAATAGGGCGGAATTAAATAATCGTTGTAAATGTGGGAATCAATACGCACACCGAAACCTCCGGGAAAATGCAGATAATCAATGTGCCCCGGCGAAGGTCTGAAGTCTTTCTCCGGATCTTCCGCATTAATTCTAAATTCAATTGCGTGTCCCAATAATTTATCCGTCGGCAAATCGGGTACTTTTTCGCCGGCAGCAACAACAATTTGTTGTTTAATCAAATCAACGTTTTGAATCATTTCCGTAACAGGATGCTCAACCTGAATCCTCGTGTTCATTTCAATGAAATAAAAATTCAAGTCCTTGTCCACAACAAACTCAATGGTTCCGGCGCCTTCGTAGTTAACCGCCTGCGCGCCCAAAATTGCAGCCTCGTTCATCTTTTTGCGGATTTCGTCCGTAATAACCGGCGAGGGTGATTCTTCAATAAGTTTTTGGTGACGGCGCTGAACGGTGCAATCCCTTTCGCCGTAAGCGTAAACGTTGCCGTGGCTGTCCCCGACTATTTGAATCTCAATGTGGCGCGGGTTTTCAATAAACTTTTCGAGGTACAAAGCGCCGTTGTTAAAAGCCGCCTTTGCTTCCGTGGATGCGGTTTGGAAAGCCTTTTCCATTTCCGATTCCTCGCGAACGATGCGCATTCCCTTTCCGCCGCCGCCCGCCGAGGCTTTCAACATCACAGGGTAGCCGATTTCCGCGGCAATCCTTTTTGCCGTTTGAACGTCTTCTACCACTCCGTCCGAACCCGGCACAACGGGAACGCCAACTTTCTTCATCGTTTCCTTTGCAAAAGCTTTGTCGCCCATTTGGTTAATCATTGTAGGCGAAGGACCAATAAACTTAATATCGGAATCGGCACAAATCTCGGAGAACTCGGCATTCTCCGCCAAAAAGCCGTAGCCGGGATGGATTGCATCCGCACCCGTTACTTGCGCAGCGGCAATTATGCTGGGAATTTTCAAATAGCTTTCCATACTGGAAGGAGGTCCAATGCAAACGGCTTCGTCGGCAAATACCGTGTGAAGCGCATCCGCATCCGCTTCGGAATAAACCGCAACGGTGGGTATGCCCAATTCCTTACAAGTTCTGATTATTCTTAAGGCAATCTCGCCTCTGTTTGCGATCAATATTTTTCTAAACAAAACTAACCCCGGATTTTAATCTGTTCTAATTACAAATAACGGTTGGTTGTATTCCACAGGAGTGGCATTTTCAACTAAGATTTGTTCCACCGTGCCGGAAACATCAGATTCGATTTCGTTCATCAGTTTCATTGCCTCCACAATGCAAAGCACGGTGCCCGGACTTACGTGGTCGCCCACTTTAACGTACGGGTCGGCATCAGGCGCGGGTGCGCGGTAAAACGTTCCGACAATGGGAGAACGAACTTCGTGCAGATTTTCGTCCTGCTGCTTTTCAGCCGCAGGTTGAGCTTCCGCCGGTTTCGGCGCTGCAGGTTGCGGCGCTGCAACGGGAGCCTGAGCCTGAACGGGAACGCTTGTAACCACTTGCGAAACCTGACCGTTGTTTTTGGAAATTTTAATTTTGACATCCCCTTCGGAAATGGAAAATTCGGTGATGTCGGATTTCTCAACAACTTTAATAAGTCTTTTAATTAAGTTTAAATCCATATTAACCCCTAACTTTTTACTCTTTCTACGTACTGCCCTGTACGGGTATCTATTTTAAGCAAGTCGCCTTCGTTAATGAACAGCGGTACCTGAACCGTAGCACCGGTTTCAACTTTTGCAGGTTTCAACACGTTCGTCGCCGTGTCGCCTTTGAACCCGGGTTCGGTTTCTATTACTTTCAAAGTAACGAAAATCGGAAGTTCCGTTGTAACAATGTTTTCGTCATCGTCAACAAGCAATTCAACTTCCTCGCCTTCTTTAAGAAACTTTTTACCTTCGCCAAACATATCTTCCGGCACGGTGATTTGTTCGTAGGTCTCGTTGTCCATTAGGACAAAACCGCCGGACTCTTTGTAAAGGTACTGGTACTTTCTTCTTTCAACACGAACCACTTCAACCGACTCGCCCGAGCGGAAAGTGTTGTCCAACACTCTGCCGGTTCTGAGATTCTTCAACGTTGTTCTTACAAACGCTCCGCCCTTGCCCGGCTTAACGTGTTGAAATTCCACAATCGTGTAAAGATCGTTCTTGAATTTGATAATCAATCCGTTTCTGAAGTCTGAAGTATCAGCCATAAATTTCTCCGTTAATTTAAAACTAATTTTCGAACTCGTAATTTATTAAAAGGGAGTGTAATATTCCCAAAAAAATATCGGGTGCTTTTAAATAATACTTTTGGATGATTGGATTTTTGGATTGTTGGATGGAATGATTACAAGTATTAACTGACAAATTCAAAGCAACAATCATTTCTCTCTGTTCACTGTTCTCTGTTATCTGTTATCTGAAAATCTGTATTTCTCGTTTAACCGTTTCTTGTTTTTCCACGCAAAGAACGCAAAGGTTTTGCGCAGAGGACGCAGAAAATATTGCATCCTAACTTTCCACTTTCCATTTTCAACTTTCCACTGAATAAGTTTTAAGTCTCACGTAACGAGTCTTAAGTGTCTCTGTTCCCTATTATCTTTTTAAGCGATAAACTAAATTATTTCGAACACTCCCTTTGGCATCCAGCCCACTTTACCGTCGGAAAGGTGAACTTTAACCCAATTGTCCAACGAGTCTTCAATTTTGAATTTTAATCCCTCGTGAACGATAAACGCGTCCGAGGATTTTTCGTCCGGGGATTGTTTTACGGTTACAACATTCGTAACCACCACGCCGTATTGAGTTTTTGTTTCGCGGTCGTACTTTGCAATTAAAACGAAAACATTAATCACAAACAATGTAATTAAAAATGAGCCGGCAATAAACGAGAAACGGCGTAAGTCCAAATTGTTCGACAAATAATAAAATCCTACAGCAAGGACAAAAAGCACAAAAAGAATCGAAGCAAGCATTGCCCAGCCTTTTAACGTTAACGCGGCAAGAAGTCCGTCCCACCATTCGACAAGAAATATTTGGGGAACTTCCTTTATTTTGTCAACCGTATGTGCACGTGCAATTTTCAGATTGTAATTAATATCCTCGTCGTCCGGGTTTAATTTTAATGCCTTTTCGTAGTAAAGAATTGCGTAACCTAATTTGCCGAGTTTGTAGTAACAATTTCCAAGGTTGTAATAAATTCCCGCGCTTTCGTAACCTTGGTCTAAAATACTTTTGTATTCGGCGATTGCTTTTTCGAACTGCCCGTTTTTGTAAAGCTCGTTTCCTTTCTTAATCACATCCTCGAACCTGTAGGCAAAGGAGTTCGTGGCTCCAACAAGGAGAACAAGCAATAATACCAAGCTAAAAAGCAAACTTCTTTTTTTCATTTTCAATTATTGTCTTATTTCTTAAACTTTTTAATTTTCTTTTCCAGCGTGGAAATCAACTCAAGCGTTTCATTGTAAAGTTTTTCTTCAGCCGCTTCATCTTTTGAAGGAGCAAACCTCGCATACTCGCACTTGTCGGCAATCTCGCGAACTTTCTTAATCAGCTCTTCTTCAATACCGGCAGTGTTCAATTTCTTTTCAACCTTTTCCAAAGTAAATTCGGACATGTTAATGTGAAGCTTGTCGCCAAGGTAACCGTAGAGCGCTTTTGCAATCTCTTCGTAAAAAAGAGTAGCGCTTTTTGAATCGAGAGCTTTTTTGGCATTCTTCAATCTCTTGCGCGCCAACTTCTCTGCTTTTAATGAACGTGAAAGCTCGACGTTCCCGCTGATTTTGTCGTGATGCTTTTTAACGCCGACAGCCACAAAAAGCAGTAATAACGGCACAATCAACGACCAATAAAACCAAGCGGGAATTCCGCGCACGTCACTTTTTTTGACGAACTCGAAACCCGAAACTTTAATGAAGCGGATGTCTTTATTTAAAAGCTTGATGTCTTCTTTGCTGAAACCGGCTGGCATGTTCTCTGCCATCGAAGCACTGCCGGTTACGTTTATTTCAAACTTGGGAGTGCGTAAAGTAATGTACTTTTTCTTTGCCGGGTCAAAGTAGGAAAACTCTACCGGGGGAATTACCTTCCGTCCGGGAATTCTCGGCACAATCAAATACTCAATGGATTTGTAACCGCTGACAATATCTTTTTTGTTTACCTTGGTTGTAACTTTCGGTTCGTATTCTTCGAAGCCTGCCGGAAGTTTAACTTCGGGAACATCAATTAAGTTAATGTTTCCTTCTCCCCAAATCTTCAACTTCAGGGAAACAGGATTATTTACCTTAACGTTGTTCTTATTTATTTTTGCCGAGATGTTAAAGTGCCCCACAGCGCCCTTGAACGAGGGCGGAACACCTTTTACGGGCAAAGGTAAAACGTTAATGGTCAAACTGTTCGATTTTGCATTGTAGTTGTAAGTTTCCGTACGGGAAAAGAACGGGTCATTAAAAAAGTCATCGAACAAACTGCGGTTTCTGTTACGGCGTCTGATTAGAACCGGAATTTTCAACTCGAACGGAGTTACTTTCAACTTGCCGGATTTTGTTGCAAAGAGCGCAGCCTTTTTAATGTCGGCAACCCTGTACCTTTGCCCTTTGTACATTTCGATGTGAAAATTAATCGTATTCGGCATGTCGAGATCTTCCGCCCAAAAGCCTTCGTACGTTGGCAGCTTTGTAAGCGACGGAGAAGAAATATTCAAACGCGTGTAAAGCTTGTACACGACCGTTAATTGTTCCCCTTGGTAAACAGTTGTTTTGTTGGGGATGGCACGAATGAAAACATTCTTTGCAATTTCCTGTTCGTCAATTCCATTTTGCGTAGGCGGAGCCGGTTTAGGCAAAGCCTTTGCTTTCCCTTTCACAACTTTAATTGTCAACGGTTTTGTTTTGTAAGTTTTGCCCTTGTATTTAACAGACGCCGTGCCGATAGTAAACGAGCCTAACTTTTGCGGTGTTAAAACATAGGAATAAGTAACGCTGGAAGACATCTGTCCGTTAATAATCTGCATGCTTGTGGATTGATTAGGTCCGCCAAGAATTGTAAACCCTTTGAAAGCAGGAGCGTGAAATCCGCTAACCGAATTCATGTCGGGCGCGTCAAACTCAAAGTAAATCTGAAAAGTTTCGCCAAGTCCTACAGTGGTTTTGTCCGCCGATACCTTAAACACCTGAGCCCGAAGGCTGGCAACATTAAAAAATGCAAATGCCAAAAAGAAATAAAAAATTTTCCGGATATTATTTAACAAGACTCTTCCCATCTATTATTACCAATCCTTGTCCGTTTTTACTTTCTTACCGCTTTTTCTTTTTCTCAATTTTTTCTGAAGTTTTGCTTCCTTGTTTTTCAAAGCGTCAAGAATTCTTTTAGCCTGAGCTTTATTTAGCTGCTGTCTTTTTTGTTGCTGTTTGTTCTGCTTTTGCTGTTGTTGCTTTTGTTTTTGTTGTTTGTTCTTATTCTGCTGATTCTGGTTTTGCTGTTTTTTCTGTTGTTTGTTCTTCTTGTTCTGGTTTTTGTTCTGTTTGTTCTTTTGTTTATTCTTCTGTTTTTTCAACATCCTCAACGCATAAGAAAGATTGTATTTCGTCTGCATGTCGTTGGGATTTAGCTTCAAAGCATTTGCGTAAGCGCCGATGCTTTCTTTAATTTTTTTCGACTTCAGCAACGCATTGCCAACGTTGTGAAAAACTTTTGCTTTTTGCTCTTTTGTTTCGGCGTAGCTTAAAGCATTTTTGTATTCCTTGAGCGCTTCGTTGTACCTTCCCTGTTTGTACAACGCATCGCCAAGGTCGAAATGTCCGGCAAAGGAATCGAAATCCTCGTCCAAACTTTTTTTGAAATTTACTTCCGCATCCGAGTACTTTCCCTGCTTATAGTCATCTACCCCTTTATTTACAAGGCTCCTTGCAGATTGACCAAACGACAGCCCTGTAAATAAAAGGGAAAACAAACTTAGGCAAATCACAAAACTTAAGTTTCTTAAACTCATTTTAAAATTTATTTTTTCTTTAGCGTCCGGCATCGTATTCAATACAAATTATTCATTTTTTGCAAGTAATTTACTAAGAATTTCCGATTTTGTTCCTGGGATTAAATTCTCCACAATGAGAAGTAAAATAGCCAAAATCAGCGGGTAGTAAAATCTGTCTTCGTAATCGGTAATTCGCGTAGCTCCGAATTCCGTTTGTTTCAAGTGCGCAAGGTCGTTGTAAATCTTTTCAAGCTCGTCTTCGGTGTTAGTGCCACGGAAATATTTACCTCCGCTTTCATCCGCAATTTCCTTAAGCGTCGCCTCATCGAGTTTCGTTAAAACAACATTACCGTGGCGGTCTTTTTTGTAACCGATTTTTTGCCCTGCGGAATTGTAAATCGGAATAGGCACACCGGCGGGCGAACCAAGCCCGATTGTGTAAATTAAAATTCCTTTTTTCTTTGCTTCTTCAATTACCGGCTTCAAATCTCCTTGGTGGTCTTCGCCGTCGGTAATTACAACAATTGCCTTTTGTGTCTCGGCGTCTTTTTTGAATGAATCTATTGCGAGCTTAATTGCAGAGGCAATTGCCGTTCCCGGTTCGGGCACGGAATTAACGTCAACGGCATTCAAAAGCAAGTGCGCTGCGGCGTAATCCGTTGTTAAAGGAATTTGCACATAAGCGTTGCCTGCAAAAACAATCAATCCGAGCCTGTCTCCCCTCAGCCTGTCAATCAACTTCGAAATTTCGTACTTCGCCTTCTCCAAGCGGTTCGGTTTAATATCCTCCGCCTGCATACTCAGGGAAACATCGAGACAAATGTAAACGTCAATTCCCACTTGCTTAACTTCTTCAATCTTCGAGCCCAACTGCGGATTGGCAAGTGCAAAAATAATCAGCGTAACGGCTAAAAATTTCAACGAAAACTTTACCAATCTTTTTTTGGCGCTAAACTTCGGGTAAAGAACGCCGGACATTTTTTGACGTGCAAACTCCTTCAGTTTTTTGGAACGGCGGTAAGAAGCGTACCAATAGAGTGCCGCCAAAAACGGCAGGATGTAAAGCAACATTAAATATTCGCTATGCTGAAACCTGAACATTCTTTTCCCTTTAAGGTAAAGTTTTCAAATAAGAATTCGAAAGTAAAATTTCCAAAAGCAACAACAAAAGTCCAACGCCCGCGTAAGTGTAAAACTTTTCCGAAGCGTGTTTGTAGGAAGTAACCTTAACGCGAGTCTTTTCCATTTTGTCAATCTCTTTGTAAATCTCTCTCAGCTTGGCGTTGTTCGTAGCGCGGAAATATTTACCTCCCGTAATCTTTGCAATTTGACGCAACGTGTTTTCGTCAATCTCCACCGGCACCATTTGGTATTGCTTGCCGAAAGGGGTCATGAACGGGTAAGGAGCTTTTCCCCTTGTTCCAACGCCAACCGTGTAAATCCTGATGCCGTAATCCTTGGCAATTTGCGCCGCTGTAATCGGGTCAATTTCACCGGCATTGTTAACGCCGTCGGTAAGCAGAATCATTACTTTGCTTTTGCCCTTCGCGTCTTTTAATCTATTGATGCCGTTCGCAATTGCAATTCCTATTGCGGTACCGTCTTCGAGCATTCCGCTTTTAATTTCTTTTAGCAGTTCCCGTAAAACGGAATAGTCAATGGTTAGCGGGCATTGTGTAAAGCTCTCTCGCGCAAAAATCACCAGCCCGATTTTGTCGGACTTCCTGCCCTGAATAAATTCGTCAATTACTTTTTTAGCCGCTTCCAATCTGTTGGGTTTTAAATCTTCGGCAAGCATACTGCCGGAAATGTCAAGCAGCATTACAATATTAATACCTTCGGTGTAAACGTTTTCGCTCGTTGAGAAAGTTTGCGGGCGAGCTGCCGCGACAATTAGTAACGCCAACGAAAGCATCTTCAAAGTAAAAGGAAGATGCACGAGTCTTTCCCTTAAAGATTTTTTCGTCTCCTTGAAAATCCCGAGTGACGGGAAATGAATTTCCGGCGTCCCGCTTTTGAATTTCCTGATGTAGAAGTAAACAAAGACAGGAATAATCAACAGCAGGTAAAGTAAATACGGATAAGCAAACGAGATATTCTTAAACATCGCCTGCCTCCTCCGTTTTTACTTCCGCTTCTTTAACAGGAGTGGATTTAACAATTTCCACCGCTTGTTTCATCATCTCCTCGTTTACCGAAGGCATCGGCTCGAACTTTGCAAACTTAACCATATCGGCATTACTCAAGAAATGCCGGGTGATGTCAAGAATTTTTCCCGCTTCGTCAACTTTAGCAAGTTGCTCAATTATTTCCGAAGAAGTGGATTCCATTGCAAGAATTTTGAACCTGTCCTCAAAATACCTGCGAATGATTTCGGTAATTTCGGAATGATATTCCTTGATTTTCCCCTGCTGCCAAAGTTTCTTTTCTTCCAACTCGCGGAGTCTTTGCAATGCCAATTTATCCGGCGGGACAACAACTTTCTTGACTATTTTCTTTTCAACATCTTTGAACTGCCTGCGCCTCCAAAGCCAATAGGCAAGGGCTGCAACGGCAATCACGCCAAGGACAGCCAACAAAATCCACCACCACGGATAAGGCACGGTAACCGGTGGTTTTACGTCTTGGATTCTTCCCTGCGGGTCAACATTTATTGTTTGGACAGTAACCTTAACCTCGTTTGTGCGGATTACCGATTTCGTCGTATCCGCGCCAATCGTGTAGTAAATAGGCAGCGGCGGAAAAACCACTGCGCCGGAATCGTATTTCGAAAAGACAAAATCTCTTTCTTCTATTACCTTACCGTCGCTTTCGTCGCGCTTAACCGGCGCTTGGGAAATGAACTCCGCATCTTTAACGGAATCCTTTACCGACGGGAAATAAACTTTAATATTTTTGTCGTACTTTAAATCTATTTTGTAATGAATGTAATCACCGACAAGGTAAAGGGAAGAATCGGTTTTTGCTTCGACCTCAATCGTCTGGGCAAACAACAAACGCGGGAGAACCAATAATATCAGTGTTAAAACCCTTACCATCTTTTTTCTCTCTCTTTGAAAAATTTAATCAACGGCATAATGTACGACTCGTTCGTGTGAATTTCTATTTTGTCCAAACCGCCGGAAATAAAAAGCGAGTTCCTTAAGTTTTCCATTTCTGTAATTTTGTTTCTGTAATATTCCGTAATTTCCTTAGCGCTTGTGTCAATCCAACGCACCTCTCCCGTTTCCAAATCCTTGAATTTCACAAGTCCGAAGCCGTCAATTTCCGCCTCGCGCGGGTCTTTCAAAACCACTCCGATTAAGTCGTGTTTTCTGCCGACGGTTTTCAAAATCTTCTCGTAACCTTCGTCAATAAAATCGGAGATTAAAAATGCAATACTTCTTTTTTTAACAGCGCCGTTGAAATATTCCAGTGCACTCTTAATGTCCGTTCTGTTGCCTTCGGGCGTAAAGGAAAGGATGTCCCGGATTAAACGGAGCACGTGGCTTTTGCCTTTTTTCGGTGGAACGAATTTTTCAATTCTGTCCGTAAACAAAATCAGTCCCACTTTGTCGTTATTCTTCATTGCGGAAAAAGCAAGGATTGCGCTCAGCTCCGCGGCAATTTGTTGTTTGGTCTTCTCAAAAGTTCCGAACATCTGCGAGCCGCTCATATCCACAAGCAGCATTAACGTAAGCTCGCGTTCCTCCTCAAATATTTTAACGTAAGGATGCCCGAAACGCGCGGTAACGTTCCAGTCTATTGAGCGGATGTCGTCCCCTATTTGATATTCACGCACTTCGGAGAATTCCATCCCCCTGCCTTTGAAGACGGAATGGTATTCGCCGGAGAAAACCTCGTTGACCAAACCACGGGTCTTAAGCTCAATTTCACGTACCTGTTTTAATAATTCTTTTGTTGTCATATTCAACCGGGCAAACTATTAGGGCACTTCAACGGTGTTCAGGATTTCGCTAATAATATTTTCCGACGTAATTTCTTCGGCTTCGGCTTCGTAAGTAACGGCAATACGGTGACGAAGCACGTCCATGCAAATAGCGCGCACGTCTTCGGGAATAACGTAACCGCGCCTGCGGATGAACGCCATTGCTCTTGCGCCTATTGCCAAATTGATTGTAGCTCTCGGCGAAGCGCCGTATTGAATCAAGTCGATTAATTTTTCGAGCCCGTATTCTTTTGGCTGCCTTGTTGCAAAAACAATGTCCAAAATGTACCGCTCAATTTTTTCGTCCATGTAAACGTTGCGAACAAGCTCACGCGCTTTTAATATTTGCTCAGGCTTAACGACAGGCTTAATTTCGGGGTCGCCCGAAATGTTACGTCTCATAATCAATAATTCTTCGTCCTTTTCCGGGTAAGTGATTTTAACCTTAAGCATGAACCTGTCCACCTGCGCTTCGGGCAAAGGGTAAGTTCCTTCCTGTTCAATAGGGTTTTGTGTGGCAAGCACCAAGAACGGTTCGTGTAATTTAAATGTTTCTTCCCCTATTGTAACCTGACGTTCCTGCATTGCTTCCAGCAAAGCGCTTTGCACTTTTGCCGGCGCACGGTTAATTTCGTCGGCAAGAATAAAGTTTGCAAAAATCGGACCTTTCTTAATCGTAAACTTTCCTTCACGCTGGTTGTAAATCATTGTTCCGATTAAGTCTGCAGGGAGCAAATCCGGTGTGAACTGAATTCTCTGGAATTTTGCGTCGGTAGCTGCCGCAAGAGTTTTAATTGCAAGCGTTTTAGCCAAACCGGGCACGCCTTCCAACAAGATGTGTCCGTCGCCGAGCAAACCGAGCAGGAGCCGCTCAACCATGTCTTTTTGTCCGACAATGGATTTCCCAATTTCGCCTACAAGGTCGTCAATAAACTGGCTTTCTTCCTTGATCTTTTCATTAAGTTCGGTGATTTCCATTTATTCCCCAATTTATTTTTGTAAAAATTAAAGGATTTCTACAATGAGTTTTTAATAATTGTTTCTTTAATCTCGGAATATTCCAAAATACAAGTCGGAAAGTTATTGAAAGAGGAATCAAAATAAAAGAGGCAAACGAATTCCTTGACTAAAGAGAGTTAAAATGATTATTTTTGTTAGATAAATAAAATTATTATTTCAATAAATAATTTAACTTAGGAGAAAACATGAAAAAGTATTTAAGCTATTTGCTTATTATGACAATGGCGGTTGGATTTTTAGCTTTCCAGTGCCAGTCAACTGAAATGACCAGCGCAAAGCTTTACATCCAACAGAAAAATTTGCCGAAGGCGAAAGCATCTCTTTTGAAAGAAGTAAAGAAAAATCCCAAGAGCGACGAAGGTTATTATTTGTTAGGCTATGTTTACGGCGAGGAAGGCAACTTCCAGAAAATGGTTGAAAGCTTCAACAAATCTCTTGAAATAAGCAAAAAATTTGAGAAAAAAATCAAAGACGCACGCAAATATCATTGGGCACAAAATTTCAACAAGGGAGTACAATTCTTTAATAAGGCGGCAAAAGCAGCAGACAAAAAACAGGCGGATGTTAATTTCACGAAAGCAATTAATTTTTTCAAGAACGCAGCTCTTTGCGAACCTGACTCCGCAGCAAACTACCAAAACCTTGCGTTTGCCTATCTAAGTGCCGAGAAGCCCGATAGCGCAATCGATCCTTTGTTAAAATTAAAAAGTCTAAAAAACTCACCGGATGTTTACATAAGACTCGGTCAAATTTATTTTAATAAAGGTGTTGAAGAATTAAATAAATTCTACACTTCAAAAGACAAAGCGGACAGCATTGCAGCAATGAAAAATTTCGACACCTGCATTTCGTATCTTGAAGAAGGACGTAAAAAATATCCTTCCAACAGCGACATTCTCCTTTTGCTTTCAAACGCTTACATTAAAGCAAACAAAATTTCCGTTGCAATGGACGCTTTCAAAGCCGGAGTTGAACAGGAACCCAATAACAAATATTACAGATACAATTACGGCGTTCTACTATTGGGAGCAAACAAATACGCCGAGGCAGCAGAGCAATTTAAAAAAGCTTTGGAGATTGACCCCAAATACGAAAATGCCATTTACAACCTTGCCGTTACTTATGTGAAATGGGGAGCTTCGATGAATGAAGAAGCCCTCGCAAAAGGTGAAGATAGCGACGCATACAAAGAGAAATACAAACTTGCTTATCCCTACTTGGAAGAGTACTTAAAACTCAAACCGAACGAAGCTGCGGTTTGGGAACTTTTGGGCAAGGTTTACGCAAACCTCGGAATGAATGACAAATCCAAGGAAGCATTTAATAAAGCCGATGCACTTAGAAAGTAGTATTACACATTGGATTTTTGTAAGCCCATAGAATTTTCTATGGGCTTTTTAATATTTAGGAGGAAACAATGGAGAACAAAGATAACCCTTCGAACCAACAACAAATTAACATCGAATTAAATGAGAAAGAAGCCGAAGGTATTTATTCAAATCTTGCAATCATCACACACAGCCCTGCGGAATTTATTATTGATTTCACACGCGTTGTGCCCGGCTTACCAAAAGCAAAAGTTCACGCACGAATTATTACCACTCCGCAACATGCCAAGATGCTGTTAAACGCTCTGCGCGACAATATTGAAAAATACGAAGCACGATTTGGTGAAATAAAACTTGAACAGCAGCAGAATTTTGGCTACGCTAATTTTGATAAAGAAGATAAAATAAATTAAATTTTAATTTCGATAATTTAAATTATCACCGAAAAGTGACGCAAGCCAAAATAAAAATATCGCTGCTACTCTTTTTTTTACTTTCGCTTAATGCTTTCGGGCAACGACTTTTTCTTAAGGAGTACACCACAAACAACGGACTTCCGCAAAGTTCCGTTTACGCAATCCTTCAAGATAAACAAGGTTATTTGTGGATTGGCACCGAAGGCGGTTTGGCAAAATACGACGGTGGAAAATTTCAAATTTTCATGCCGGGCGATGGCTTGGTTGCTCCTCACGTAAACAATCTTTTTCAAGACAGCAAAGGCAATATTTGGATTGCAACTATTGCGGGCGTTAGTATTTACGACGGGAAAAAATTCACTAATTACACGAAGCAAAACGGCTTGCCGGACGATTTTATTTTTGCCGTTGCCGAAGATAATACGGGCGCTATCTGGTTAGGGACATTTGAAAAAGGTGTTGTTCGTTTTTTTAATAATAAATTTACTTCCTTTGACAAGTCAAACGGTTTTCCGTCAAACAAGGTTTTGGACATTTGTAAAGATAGAGACGGCAACCTTTGGTTTGCCACACTTGGCAACGGCTTAATTAAAAGGGACGGGAATTCATTCGTCCGATTTACTTCCAAAGACGGATTGCTCTGCGACAGCACTTACTCGCTTGCTTTGGATTACAGAGGCAGAATAATAGTCGGGACTTCTCACGGGCTTTCTATTTACGATGGCACAAAATTCAAGAATTTTTCTTGCGGAGAAGGATTTAAAAACTTTCCAATTAAATCAATTTTGGAAGACAAATACCACAACCTTTGGGTCAGCTACGAAGGGGGCGGCATCGGGGAATTCAACGGGAAAGAAGTAATTGATTACACCGAAAAAAACGGCTTACCCAGTGCTTTTGTTTTTACTGGATTAGAAGACCGCCGCGGAGATCTTTGGTTCGGCACTCAAAACGGATTAATTAGAATTAATGCCGAGAGAGTTAAAACATTAACAAAAAAAGAAGGACTTTCCGACAACGTTGTTTACGCCATTAACCAAGACCCGCAAGGACGTTATTGGTTCGCTCCGTTCGGTTACGGGATTAACATTCTCGACAAGGGAAAAATAAAAGTTCTAAATACAACGGACGGGTTGTCGAGCAACAGCATTTCTTCAATTCTTTTCGACAAGAATGTTGTTTGGCTGGGAACACTAAACGGCTTGGACAAATATGACGGCAAAAATTTTACCGTTTACAATTCCGAAAACGGATTGGCAGGCAATAGTATTTTTGCAGTAATTAAAGACTCTCGCGGGCATATTTGGGCGGGAGGCGAAGGTGGCGTAACCGAGTATGACGGAAAAAAATTCATTAAATACACAAAGGAAGACGGCTTAGCCCCCGAGTGGATTTACTCAATCTACGAGGATTCAAAAGGTAATCTCTGGTTCGGCTCGGATGTTGGCGGCGTAACTTTTTACGACGGAAAAAAATTCATTACCTACAATCAAGATAACGGCTTTCCAAAAGGCGCTGTGTTCTCAATAATAGAAGACAGATTCGGTGATTACTGGTTTGGTCTGGAAGGCAACGGACTTGTAAAATTCGACGGAGAAAATTTTAAACAGTACACAACCAAGGACGGACTCTCGCATCCCACTTGCTACACAATTCTTGAAGAAGGAAAATACCTTTACGTTGGAACTCAGCGCGGAATTGACAGAATAGACTACACAATGTGGGATCAATTAGGTGCCGATGCAATAAGAGTTTTTACCAATGATGATGGCTTGCCAAACAACGAAATTAATCAAGGCGCTTCTTTCAAGGACGAAAAAGGTAATCTTTGGTTCGGAACACAAGGAGGCGTGGTTTCCTTTAATCCGTTAAACAAACCGAACAAATTCCCGCCGCCAATTTACTTGACAGGGATAAAAATCAATAACAAAATTGCAAATATGGATTCCCTCGGTCACAATTTTGAATTGGACTACAATCAGAACAACTTATTTTTCTCTTTCACAGCAATCAGTTTTAATGCACACGACAAACTCATTTACAAATACAAAATCTTAGGCTTGCGGGATACTTCGTGGACGCAAACCGAAGGGAATCACATTTCTTTTCCGTTTTTACCGCCAAACAATTACCATTTAATTATTAAGGCAAGAAATGCCGATGGTATTTGGAGCGTAAAACCGCTCGAGATTAGTTTTGTAATTTCTCCGCCTTTTTACACAACTTGGTGGTTTTACACGTTAGTAGTAATCTTCTTGATTGTCTCAACTTACCTGTTTTACATTTACAAAACGGAGCAAGTTAAAAAACGCAACATTGAACTTGCCAATATGGTCCGAATGCGTACAAAAGAATTGGAAGATGAGAAAAACAAATCCGATGAGTTGCTACAAAACATTCTGCCCACTTCCGCCGTAGAAGAGTTAAAAGAAAACGGGAAAGTTGAACCGCGAGAATACAAAAACGTTACTATTCTCTTTACAGATTTCAAAGGTTTTACTTGGACTGCCTCCGTCCTGCCGGCAGACAAACTCGTAAATGAGCTGAACGATATTTTTGCAGCTTTCGACAAAATCATCTCCAAATACGGTTTGGAAAAAATGAAGACAATCGGAGATTCCTACATGGCTGCCTGTGGATTGCCGGAGGAAAGAGAACACCACGCAATCTTAGCCGTAGAAGCTGCAATTGCAATGCAGGATTACATTAAACAGAGAAACGAAAATTCCGCAATAAAGTGGGAGATGCGCGTTGGCTTACACTCGGGACAAGTTGTTGCCGGAGTCGTAGGTTTGAAAAAATTCACTTACGACATTTGGGGAGATACCGTCAACATTGCCAGCCGAATGGAAAGCTCCGGCGAACCGGGTAAAATAAATGTCTCTGCATTTACTTACATGCTCATCCGAGATTATTACGAATGCGAATACCGTGGCAAAGTAGAAGCCAAAGGTAAGGGAAAGATTGATATGTATTTCGTTTACGGACGCAAACCTGAAAGAGCTCAGGAAATAGAAGACATTATTAGCCAAATTGTTTAAAACCTCCCTCTGTGACAAAGATAACATTCTGACCTATCTCACTTGACAAGTTATTTAATAATCGTATATTGAAGCCAAAATTATTCAATTATTTGGAGGAAACAAAAAATGAAAAAAATATTGACAGGATTTCTGATTTTAACCGCCTTTTTATTTTTCTCTGATTCTTATGCTCAGCATAAGATCGATTATGTTTTCAAAGTGCGGTACAAAAAAACTTTCTCGTTCGGTGGTTACGCTTGGATGACGACCACTGCAGATTCGGGAAGTTTCAATGAGGGGCAAGGCTACGTTGTGCCTCCCTACACGCTTCCGGGCGAAGCATCGGTCTTGCAGCCGGCTTACGACGCAATTACCGGAGCAGTATTTAAAATTGACAGAGGAGCATTAAACAGTGACATTTTCCTCGAAATAACGCTTGACAGTTTGGATTTGAGTACTAAGCGTTACGTAAATGTTTTTGGCGACACATTGTTCCTTGCTTTAAAAGTAGAAGTCTTTGAAAACGGTCAACCTCACCACGGGCATTACTATTTCAACGACGGCAAATACGTTTCCTTTGCCATACCAAAAAGTCAGGCTTTCCTAAATTTCATTAATATTCTCGGAATGGTTGCAAACGATTTGGGTTTTGCTTACGTAGGCCAGACAGGTTGGATCCCCGAAGGAATAACAACTGAAAATACACCCGACACCGTAAAATTTAAAGCAATCCACCTTTCGAAATTCGGAGGTGGACGCGGGCACATTTCCAGCGCCAGCGGAGTAGGTCTGGAAAACTTGGAAGGAATGCCTACCAAATATGCGCTTGAGCAAAATTACCCGAACCCGTTCAATCCCACTACCGTTATTAGATATTCAATTCCTAAAGCAGGTAATGTTGAACTCAAGGTTTACAATGTTCTCGGTGTTGAAGTTGCCAATTTGGTTTCCAAACATCAGGATGCAGGCAATTACCAAGTTACCTTTGACGCTTCAAAATTGAGTTCGGGAATTTATTTCTACACTCTTAAAACGAACAATATTCTGCTGACAAAGAAAATGACTCTTGTCAAATAACAGAAAATTTTTGTAAATTAAACCGCACTGACGACTCCGGTTTTTTATTTTAAAAAACTATTGGGGATATGTCATGAAATCCAAGACGATTAAAGGGCTACTATCGGTAACGATTCTATCTATGTTGGTATGGAACGGCTGCGTTGATTTACCCGAAAATGTTGCGCCTCCTCGCTACGACGTTACATTGAATTTTCCCATTAATGACACAACTTTTTCAATTGATGATGCTTTGAAAGACGATTCAACTTTAAATGTCTCCAAAGATCCGGCTACGCTGGGATTACTTTACTATTCACAAAAACAGAATATTTCTACTTTTACTGTTGGGGACAAACTCACTTTCGACAGATTTTCCACTCATTTTTCCAAGGCTATTGGTTCTGTTAGAATCAACAACCCTCAACCTGTAGAAATAGGACTATGGGTTGAGGATTGGGCAAGCGGAGTTTCGAGTGGTTCGACAATGATCTTCCCCGAAAACGTCGGGGACGTAAACGTGCCTTTCAAAAAAATTCCACAGTTCAAATCCGTGACACTTGAATCCGGACAAATGAAAGTTAAAATTGTCAATCTACTTCCCGTAGATATTCAACTGCAAGGAATTACAATTAAAAACGCTGTCAGCGGAACAATTGTTGCTAACCGTCCCAAAAGTTCGCCTGTCAACTTGCAACCGCAAGACAGCACGGAAATTTCTTTCGACCTTACTGGAAAAACAATTGAAGACAGTCTTTTTTACATCGGGACACTTTACACACCCGGCAGCCACGGTCAACAGGTACAAATCCCCGCAGATGCCGGTACACGCATAACCGTAAGTTTAACGAATCTTTCTATTTCACGTGTAGAAGCTGTCTTGCCTGCGCAGGATCCGTTTACCAAAACAGGCACGGTTACAATGGATGATTCCACATACTTACAAGAAGCTGTGTTTGACTCGGGTTCGTTCAACATTACTTTTAACAATAATTTGGATTTGGATATTCAACTCGATTTAAAAATTGACAATCTTAAAAAAACTGACGGGAATCCTTACACCGTTTCCCTCTTATTGGGAAGAAAGGAAAGTAATAAATCAATCAGCGAACCTTCTCTAAGCGGTTGGTCTATTACCGGTTCCTCAGGACAGGCAACAAATGAACTCAGCTATTCCGCTACGGTTACCGCTCTGGCTTCCGACCAGCCACGAGTACTTTCCAAAGACGACAGCATCAGCGTTCAGATAGACTTTAGCAAAATTATTATCCGTTCGGTTTCAGGTAAAATTAAACCTACAAAATTCGAAATTTCCAATTCCACTTTTGATCTTGATTTGGGAGACTTTAAAGATAAATTCCAGTACAAGGAAATCAATTTGGGAGACCCGGATATTTCACTTTCCCTTACTTCCAGCGCTAATATTAAATTACTCTTGAACGGGGACTTGGAAGCCACAAACGGCTCACAGACGCAAAATATGAGCTTAAAAAATGTGCTAATTAATTCTCCGGGCACAACGGTAATCAATCTTAAGGATTACGGATTAAAAGATTTTATGAACAGCTTTCTAAGTAACCTTCCCGACCATTTCGTCTTTGGAGGCAATGCTGTTGTTAATCCTTACTACGAAACAGGCAGCGTATCCAAATATGATTCAATTTACGGAAACGCCGAAATAAAAGTCCCGCTTGAAATAGGAATAAAAGGCGGAGCATTCAAGGACACCGTAACCATTGACAAAAACAAAGACGCCGATGTTGATATGATTGACGCAATTAATTATGGAGTAGTTTATTTAGAAACGAAAAACAAAATCCCCGTCAGCATTGTGTTCAAAGGCTCTGTTTTGGATTCAACGAACAACTTCCTTTTCTCCCTGCCTCCTCAAGGCAGTTCCGCCGATTCTTTAGTAATTCCCGCTCCAACTGTGGACAACGACGGATTTGCTGCGGAATCCGGCTACAACAAGCAAATGATAAAATTAACAGGAGAACAAGCAAAGCATTTCTTGCTTGGAGGAATAAAAATAATTATGAGCTTAAAACTTTCCACTCCTCCGCCAAATAACAATAATCCTGTAAATTTCCGTAACACAGATTGGATTTCGGTTAAGATGTACGGTACAATTAATTACAGAGTTAACAATTAAAATTGGGAGAGAAGGAAATGAAAACGCTAAAATATATGCTTTTGTTTTTCTTGGTTAGTTCCTTAAGTTTCGCTCAATCGTGGGGCTCATCAGGATTGTTTAACCCGCGAGCTACGGCATTGGGTAACACTTACACTGTTTCGTCACAAGGAGTTTACACAATAGGAATAAACCCCGCTAATCTTGCTATCCCCTCGGGACACACCGTAGAAATCTCCACTTTATTCCCAATCCCGAATTGGAACTTTTCAGTTGGAAACGATTTCCTAAACATCGACGAGTTCAGTTACTTCTTTACCGGCGTTGATATTAATGGCGAAACGAAAGGGAAACTTTTGAACGATGCGGACAAACAGAAATTTATTGATTTATTCAAAGACGGCTCGCAAATTCGAACGGGCTTTTCCATTCCTATTCTTTCTTTTTCGGTTAATGCCGGCAAAGATGTAGGTTCTTTCGGCTTTGGAATTTACGACCAATTCGGCATGAAAGTTACTTTACCAATTCAACTTTTCGACTTTGCTTTGAACGGAAACCCGGTTGGGAAAAAATTTGATTTCAATGATTTGGACTTGAAGGCTTCGTACCTGCGGACTTATTCTTTTAGCTACGCACATGACATTACAGATTTAATACCCGATGTTTTTGAAAATTTGAGCGTGGGATTTAGCCTAAAGTTTGTAAAGGGCTACGCTCATGCCGAAATTAGCAAAATGAACACAACCATTGAAACTTTGGAAGATCACAGCATTTTGTTGGACAATAGTTCCGAAGCCAACATTGCCGTTTCTCCCGATTTTGGAATTGTGTGGAATTTTGAAGGAGACACAACCAAAAACGCAAACATTGGTCCTTTCCCAACTCCGGCAGGTAGCGGCGTAGGTTTCGACATTGGTTTTTCAGCCAAGCTTGACAGCGTTTGGTCTTTCGGCATTGCACTTACGGACATCGGGAAAGTAAATTGGGAAAATGAAATAGTAACTTATTCATCCACAGGGCAATTCACACTTACAAAAATTGATTCCGCTCAGTTAGATTCACTTGGCAATAGTTTCAAAGGTGAAGGGAAATACGGAAGTCCATTTTCCTCCCCACTCCCCACAGCTTTGAGATTGGGCGCAGCATTCCGCTTGGATAATTTCCTCGAAGGAGATTTCCCCGGCAAAATGCTCATTGTCGCAGGATTAAATCAAGGATTTAACAACGAGATTAACAACTCGAAAACGCCCCGTTTCTCATTAGGATTCGAGTGGAAACCTGCGGATTGGTTTCCAATTCGTAGCGGCTTTTCTTTCGGCGGAGTCGAAGGTTTCAATTGGGGATTCGGCTTCGGACTTGACACCGGCGCGCTTTCAATTGACTTTGCCGCAGCAAATCTGAATAGCTTACTCTCACTTAATTCGGCTAAGAAAGTCGGGATTTCTTTAGGCTCGCGCTTTAGATTTTAATTTTAACCAAACCCCCAAAAAGAAAGGGATGCAAGTAAGCATCCCTTTTTTGTTTTCCAAAGTTCACAAATGCAAAACTTACTCTTCCCTTTCTCGCCAATTCCCGTCTTGTTTAATCAATTCAATTAATTCATCCACAGCTTTTTCGGAAGGAACGTTTCGTTTCACAACTTCCTTGCCCCGGTAGAGTGAAACTTTTCCCACTCCCGTGCCGACGTAACCGTAATCGGCGTCTGCCATTTCCCCGGGACCATTTACAATGCAGCCCATTATTCCTATTTTAATGCCTTTCAAGTGTTCCGTTCTTTTGCGGATTTTTTGCGTTACTTCAACCAAGTCAAAAAGTGTTCTGCCGCAGGAGGGACAAGCAATGTACTCCGTTTTCGAAATTCGCACTCGCGCAGCCTGCAAGATTCCAAACGAAAGGGAGTTTAATTTTTCAACATTGCATCCGGGATTATTCGAAACAATCCAAATTCCGTCGCCAAAGCCGTCGGTAAATAGAGCGCCAAAGTCAGTTGACGCAAACAATTGCAACTTTTCAAAGCCCTGCGTTCCGTAGTCGATTTTAATCAGAACCGGATTCTCAATTTGCCTTTTTTTCAATTCGAAAAACAAACGCCTTAGTTCAATCATCGGATGTTCCGATTTTGAGGAAGCTACAAAAACAATTTTACGGTTGTTTGCAATTTTTTCAAAATCATTTCCAAAAACATCAGACAAAGAAATTTCCACAAAAGCGTGTTCTACATTTTTAATTTTGTTGTCTGAAATTTCTTTCAATTTAAAATACGGAATGCTTCCCTCACCGATTTGCGGGACATTATTCTTACTCACAATCGTCAAACTTTCAGGCAAATTGATTTTGGGAACTTCAGCGTCCGTAAAAATAAAATCCGCTGCCAAGTCCGAGGCTTGCCACCTCCCTTTTGCCAAAGAGTAAACGTAGCCGGCTCTTTTAATTTCCTCCTCGTTTACTTCCTTTCCTCGCAAATCAATTACTACTCTCGGAACTTCTTTCCCTCCGATGTTACCGACAGGAAACGTCTTCCTTCTTTCATATTCAAAGGGGTTAAACGGAACTTCTTCAAGAGGTGGGATCCCACTTGTCTGCTTGTACTCCGAATATCTTGAGATTAACATTTTGGCAACGGGTATTTCGTTTTCCGGTGGCTCGGTGAGGGAAACGCGAATAGTGTCGCCGAGTCCGTCCTCGAGCAAAGCGCCGATTCCCAAAGCGGATTTAATTCTTCCGTCCTCGCCTTCCCCCGCTTCGGTAACGCCCAAATGCAAGGGGTAGTTCATTCCTTCGGCAATCATTTTATTTACCAAAAGCCTGTAAGCCTGAATCATTACTTTGGGATTGCTTGCTTTCATCGAAAGGACAATCTCGTGAAAATTTTCTTCCCGCGCAATCCGCACAAACTCAAGCGCGGATTCGACCATTCCCATCGGAGTGTCGCCGAAGCGGCTCATTATTCTGTCGGAAAGGGAACCGTGATTTGCCCCAATCCGCATTGCCGTGCCGTGTTCTTTGCAAATATTAATCAGCGGAACGAACTTTTCCCTTATTTTTTCGAGCTCTTCTTCGTATTCCTTGTCGGAATATTCGAGCGTTTCGAACTTCTTTTTGTCAACAAAATTGCCCGGGTTAATCCGGATCTTTTCAACTATTCTTGCCGCCTCGGCAGCAGCGTTGGGCGTAAAATGAATGTCGGCAATCAAAGGAACATTGTAGCCGCGGCGGTTCATTTTTTTTTTAATGTTTCGCAAGTTCCGGGCTTCGTTAATACTCGGCGCCGTGATGCGCACATATTCGCAGCCCGCATCAACCATCCTAATGATTTGTTCAACCGTGCTGTTCGTGTCCATTGTGTCGGTCGTCGTCATCGATTGGATTCTGATTGGGTAGTTCCCACCCATTGGGACATCGCCGATATTAACAACGCGTGTGGGAAATCTTTGCGGATTAGTCAAACTAACGCAGTATTTATTTTCTTCCATTTTCATTTCGGGAATTATTTTTTGAGGAGGTAAATCATTGAACCGGCAAATTCTTCCGCCGACAAATAATCTCTTGCGGTAACAATATTACCTTCCATTACAACAGGTTCATCTCTAAATTCAACGCCTTCTTTTTCCAGCTCGGCTTTAACGGGTGGGTAACAAACCGCTTTCTTTTCCTTTAACACTCCCGCCCTGGCAAGGACCACCGGCGCCATGCAAATTGCCCCGACGGGCTTTCTTTGAGCTACAAAACCGTTAACCAGCTTTAACAAATTTTTATTATTCCAATATTTTCTAATACCCTCGCCGCCAATAATAACAAGTCCGCCAAAATTTATTGCCTTCATGTTGTAAGCGGAAACATCGGGGCGAATTTTCAAACCCTTGTCCCCCGTACAAAGGGAAAAAGCATCCGAAGCAATAAAGAGATTAAAGTTTGCCCTTTCCACCGCGCTTTTGACGGTATTAAATTCAACTTCGTTGAAATCTTCCGAGGCTAAAAAAAACAAAACGCTTTTATTTTTCACGGAAACCTTTCCAATTTTCTTTTTGCAAATATAAGAAAAAAACTCGAGGGGAAGGGAATTACACCACGAACCTTTCTATTATCCGCTTTTGTTATTTGTTCCACCTTCGGTAGCATTTCTCTTGGATACTTGGATAATTGGAGGGGTGGATTTGGAAAAGTGTAAGCATTTGATTCTCGGGAATTTCCTGTTTGGTTGAAACCAGCCTGAACCCTTTAAATTATTGAAATGCCAACCAACATTCACTACAATTAGGTATTAAAAATCTTTCAGATCCCGACAATAAAGGAGGACGAATGTCAGTAGAAAAAGAATAAAGTAAAACAAAAAACGATGCCGAAGGTATCGAAGGAATTAGTTTTGTTGGCTTCTCAAAACAGATTTTAGAGTGGTTTGTTTTTTCGGTGTGGGGAAACCGTTGAAACGGTTCTGGCTGTACGGGGTTGATTGTCTTGCTGCCCCACGGCTGAAGCCGTGGGTTAATGAAAAACGTCATTGCGAATCCCGACTTGTCGGGATAAAGCAATCTGTCGTTCATCCCGTCATTGCGAACCGCGACGTCAGGAGCGGTGAAGCAATCCGTCGTTTATTCAACATTGGCTTTTTAAGAATACAGATTGCTTCGCTCCATTTCATTCCGCTCGCAATGACAGTTTTTTCTTCTCAAACTTGTCGCCCCTTAATCCAACGTAACAAAAACTAAACCCTTACGCAGATTGCAAGCAATCCGCGCTACAGCTTGCCAACAATTTACCGACCCCAAGGGGGTCGAAAGTATGTAGAAAAAAAAATAATGAAAAGATAAACCGATGCCGAAGGTATCGAAGCTTACGAAAATATTTTTTCAGGAATTAAAAACTCCATTCCGAAATCGAATAAAATTTTGTTTTGTGTGTAATTTATTTGTATGAGTAAAACGGTGAAAATAGAGAACCAAAATTACTTCTGCCCCGATTGCAAAGAACATTTGCAAAAAGTAATTTCCGTCTATTATTCGGGGACAGCGTTCAATGCTAATATTTTACTTTGTCCTTCCTGCGGAGCTATCATCGGCATTAAAGCGTCACAAATTGCAACCCGAACCTCGTCGAAATCAATTCGTCTAAAAATAAAACCCGGAGTGAAAAATGAGACTTAAAAAATTACAACTGTTTTTACTTTTTTTGTTTTTGCTCTCGCCTGCGAGTAATTTTCCTCAAGACCTGAAAACCGAGCTTGACAATCTTTTACAACGTTACAACGAATTCGGTTATTTTAACGGCATCGCACTGATTGAAAGAAACGGGGAAGTAATTCTTTCGAAAGGCTACGGCTTTGCCAATTACGAATGGGATGTTTCGAACACGCCGGACACAAAATTCCGGATCGGTTCGATAACCAAACAATTCACTGCCGCAATGATTTTGCAACTGTCGGAAGAAGGTAAAATTTTCCTCGACGGCAAAATTACCGATTACTTAAAAGATTACAGAAAAGATACCGGCGAAAAAGTTACAATCAGGGAATTACTGAATCACACTTCCGGAATCCCTTCTTACACCTCCCTGCCTAATGTTTGGAGCGACTCGCTAAGAAATCACTACGACGAAAATTATTTCATTAAACATTTCTGCAGCGGGGATTTGGAGTTTGAGCCCGGCACAAAATTCAGTTACAACAACACCGGCTACTATCTGCTCGGGGCAATCATCGAAAGGATAACCGGCAAGTCTTACGGGGAAGTTTTGAAAGAAAAAATCTTAACGCCGCTCGGAATGAACAACACCGGAATCGAAAGTAAAGAAGAAAAACCGGTTAAGAAAATGGCAAGCGGTTACATTAAAGCAGGCTTCGAGCTTTTCAAAGACCCGTACATTTACATGCCGAATGCTCTCGGCGCTGGCAATATGTACTCAACGGTTAAGGACATGGTTAAATGGGACAAAGCACTTTACGGCAACAAAATCCTGTCCGAACAATCAAAAAAGGAAATGTTTACACCGAACAAATTCGGTTACGGTTTCGGGTGGTTTGTTTACAAAACGGTTTTCCCTGACGGGGACTCTTTCGCAATTATTTGGCACACGGGAGGAATAAACGGTTTCAACACAATCATCTCAAGAGACACAAGCTCCGGAAATCTTGTTCTGCTTTTCAACAACACGGGCACTACAAAACTTGTTTCGATGGCTCAAAATATTCACATGCTTTTGCACGGCGGGCAACCCGTTTTACCCAAAAAGCCGATTAAAGATTACCTCTACGAAATAATCCGTGACGAGGGGATTGACTCAGCAGTTTCGGAGTACAAACAACTTAAAGCTCAAGAACCGGATGTGTTTGATTTTTCCGAAGACGAACTGAATTACCTCGGCTATTGGCTGCTGAAACAAAAAAGAATTGACGACGCAATTAAAATTTTTAAGTTGAATATTTCCTCGTTTCCAAAATCCTCGAACGTTTACGACAGCATGGGCGAAGCCCTTTTGGCAAAGGGGGACACAGCCGCTGCAATTGGAAATTACAAAAAATCCGTTGAGCTTAATCCGGGCAATCAGAACGGTGTAAAAATATTAAAGAAGCTCGGCGTGAATCTTTCCGCCAACAAAGAAATGCCCACTGCAAAAGAACTACAATCCTACACAGGTGAATATGAACTGATGCCCAATTTTAATATTTTAGTAAGAGCAAAAAACAACCGGCTTTTTGCAAAGGCAACGGGACAACCGGAATTCGAGATTTTTCCGATGAGTAAAACAAAATTTTATTACAAAGTGGTGAACGCCCAAATTGAATTCAAAAAAGACAAAAGCGGAGGAGTAACGGGACTGCTGCTTTTTCAAAACGGTAAAGAATTTAATGCTAAGAAAATCAAATAAAATCAGGGAGGACAATGTACGCATTAGAAGTAAAAAATTTGACGAAAAGATTCGACGGCTTAACTGCCGTTGACAACGCCTCTTTTGCCGTACCTGAAAATTCCGTCTTCGGAATAATCGGCAGAAACGGCGCAGGTAAAACAACAACAATACGAATGTTACTCAACATTTACTTACCCGATTCGGGCGAGGTGTTTTTCCGCGGGAATAAAGTGGGACGTGAATTCCGCGACAGCGTAGGCTATTTGCCTGAGGAGCGCGGGCTTTACAAAAAAATGAGAGTGTGGGACACGCTGCTATTCTTTGCCGAAATCAAGGGTAAGTCCGGTAAAGCCATACAGGACAAGGCAATCCATTACTTGAAAAAATTCGACCTTTACGACAGACGGCTTTCAAAAATCGAAGACCTGTCAAAAGGCAATCAGCAAAAGGTTCAGTTCATTGCCACAATTCTCCACGACCCCGATTTTCTTGTGCTCGACGAACCCTTTGCCGGCTTAGACCCGATAAACACAGATTTACTGCGTGAAATAATTCTTGAGAAAAAAGAAGAAGGGAAGGTAATTATTTTTTCCACTCACTTAATGGACTACGCAGAAAAAATGGTTGACCACCTCGCAATGATTGACGAAGGAAAAATAATTTTGCAAGGGGCGTTAAGCGAAATTAAGAAACAATACGCTCAGAGAAATGTTTCGTTGACGTTCGAGGGAGACATTTCATTTCTGCACAATCATCCTATCGTCGAAAAAATCACGGACTTCGGTAACAGCACGGGAATACGAGTAAAATCTCCCGGGCAAACTCAGGAGTTGTTGAAATTGTTGGTCGAAAGAGGAATAACAATTAAGCAGTTTAACGCTAACGACATTTCGTTGCACGAAATATTTGTGGAACTTGCCGGAAACGAAAAAGGAAAGGAGGTGCCGAATGCTTAACCAAAAAATTATTGCGCTGATTAAAAGGGAAGTGCGCGAACGCCTGCTTTCCAAAACTTTTGTTTACACTACAATTGCACTGCCGTTGTTGATGTTTCTCATCATCGGTTTGCAAGCCGTGCTTTTCAATGTGGATGAAGGAAATGCAAAAAACATTCTTGTGGTTTCCGACAAAGCGACTGTTACGCAACAATTGGAGAAGGATTTTTCTTCCAACAAAAATCTGAAAAGTAACAATTTTAAATTTTCTTTCGCTACAATTGAAAGCGGTAAAATAGATTCGCTCGTGAATGCGAGAAAGAAAGAAATTTTAAAAGAAAAATTGACGGGGATAATTTTCATTCCCTCCAATTCTCTGAAAGAAAAAAAGGTGCGCTACTATTCCAAGACTCCTAACAACTTTAAGTTAAGGGAAAAATTAAGCAAGCCGATTAACAAAGCGCTTGTGGACATTTACTTTGAAGGCAAAAATCTTTCGCCCGAAGATTTAAAGTTTGCGCGGAGCGGAATTGATTTTACAGGGATGAAAGTTTCCGAGAAAACGGGAATTCAAAAAGCAGGCTACGGAAACCTAATACTGGCTTACCTTTTCACGTTCCTGCTCTATTTGAGCCTGCTAATGATAGGACAATTGACGATGCAGTCTGTAATGGAAGAAAAGAACAACCGGATTGTTGAAGTGATTCTTTCCTCCGTAAATGCGAAAGAATTAATGGCAGGCAAAATACTCGGCTCGGCGATAATCGGAGTTGCACAAATGGCTATCTGGCTTTCCCCTGTTATTTTAATAATTACAACTTCACTATTTGCGCTTCCGCCGGAAATTGTATTTGAAATTTCAATCGGGCAAATAGTTTACCTATTGATTAACTATTTCTTGGGATTGCTTACTTTTCTCGGACTCTTTGCAATGGTGGGCTCGATATTTGAAAACGCGCAGGACGCACAGTCGGGCATTTGGCCGATTATGCTTTTGATTTTAATTCCGTTTTTTATTGCAATGGCTTTAATGGAAAACCCCAACAGTCTCATCGGGGAAATTTCTTCAATGGCTCCTTTCTTTTCAATAATCGTAATGCCGGCAAAAATGACGCTAGTCGATGTACCCCTTTGGAAATTTATTGTTTCAATAGTTGTAAACATCTTGACAATCCTTGCCGTGTTCCCAATTGCTGGAAAAATTTACCGCGTGGGAATTTTACGAACGGGCAAAAAGCCTAAATGGTCGGAGGTCGTAAAGTGGCTGAAATACAAGGGGATTTAACAATTAAATGATTTAAAACAACTTGGTCGTAGGGACAGCTCGCTTGGGGACGGCTCATGAGCTGTCCCTACAATATTAAAAACAAAAATGTTTTACCCTTCCTCTTTAATCCATTCTTTCCATTCTTCGGGACGGTAACCAACCGTAGCCTTTCTGCCGTTACGAACAATTGGTGTTTTCAGCAATAACGGATCTTCTAAAATTTCTTCTTCAACGTCAAGAACCATGAACTCCAAATTTCTCTTTTTAAATTGCTTTCCTTCTCTGTCAATTAAATCGTCAACCGGAATCACACGTTTAATATTTTCGAGTTCACCTTTTGACAAACCTTTAACGGTTAAGTCCCTAAACTGAAAAGGGATTCTTCTCTCTTTAAAAAACCTTTCCGCTTTCTGTGTATCTTTGCACTTCTTTGTGCCGATTACTTGAATGTTCATTCTTCACTTTTATTGTTGTAAGGAAAAACGACGTGGAATGTTGTACCTTTTTGCTTGTCTGTTTCAAAATAGGCTTTACCTTTTAAGTATTTTTCAGTCAGCAGCCTAACACTGTAAGTACCCAAACCGCGGTTAACTCCCTTTGTCGAAAAGGAACGGTTAAAAACTTGAGTCTGCACTTCCAAAGGCATATACCCGGGATTATGAACATAAAAATCAACGCCTTCGTCAGTAAGGTTCACGCCCATTGTAACGGTTTCGCCCGTATTGATTGCCTCCAAAGCATTCTTGAGTAAATTAGAAATTATTCTACGAACAAGTACCTTGTCACTTATAAAAAGTGTTCTGACACTCTCGGGGTCAATAACAATTTTCTTACCGAGTGCAATTTGCTGTTCTTTAAACTGATTTTTAATCTCGTTAAGTAAATCGGTAGTGGAAATGTCGCGTTCTTGTACCTGCAAATCATCGTTCTCAGCGGCAAGCAAATCCTTTTGAGCCTGAATCTCTTCAATAAGTTTATCGGTAACTTCGTAAATAAACCTACCGTATTCCTTAATTTCCTCTTCATCCTCGGCTTCTTGTAATAAGGTACTGAAACCTCTCAGGCTACCGGCAGTATTGAGAACATCGTGGAAAAAAATTCTTTCGAGAGCTCTACGTCTCTTTTCGTGTTGAATATCCCGAATAGCAAAAATGACAAATTGCTCATCTTCAACTTGAAAAGGAGCTGACCAGACTAACAAATCCAATACATTGTGATTTGTCTGAGTTATCAAACATTCCTTCTCGTTTGCCTTTCCCTTTTGCGCTTCCAAAATAGAATTAACCGCGCCGCAATAACGGCAAAATTCCGTTGTTCCGCATCCGGCTTCATTTTCGTGTGCATGAATACAATTCACCGCCTCTCCCGGTCTTAGCCCTAATACTTCTTCCTCCTTTTCAACCCCAGCAAATATCAGAAATGTCTTATTTACGAAAACAAACTGACGATACTTATTAAGTACCGTTACAAACAACGGGATCGCATCCAGAAATTTTTTAGTAAAACTTTTTTTCCGAATTAACGTTATTTGCTTCTTAAGCTCCTCGTCCGTGGCTCTTTCCGGAGGAGCAAACTTGGTTGTAAGAGGCAAAACTTTTTCTCCTCTTAATTTCTTTATTTTTGCTAATTTTAAAAGTAACTTAATAATATTTAATAAAAAATAAATTTAATAAAAATAATGGAAAAAAGCAGAAGCTCTGCATTACCTAAAAATCTCGAGTTAAAAAAACTCTTTCCCGCGCCTAAAATTAAAGATTGGGAACAGCTTGTAGAAAAAGAATTAAAAGGGAAATCCAAAGAAATTTTATTCAGTTTTTTAGCCGAAGGAATAAAACTAAAGCCTCTCTATTTTGAGGAAGATGTTGAGCCTGAAATCAAAGAGAGCTACCCGGGTTTTATTCCTTTTTTAAGAGGCTCAACAGCATCGGGAAACGTTGCAAACGGCTGGCTCACTACACAAAAAATTTACGGAAGTTCGGCTGAAGAAATTAACCGTAAGTTAGAATCACTTATTGAAAACGGAATGAACTCCGGCACAATTGACACAGGCAAAAACACAGCAATAGAAAACTACGATGACTTAAAAGAAGCTCTTGCCGGAATAAACCTTACTTCCATTCCTGTTTTTTTTAATGCAGGGGAGACTGCTCTTTCTCTTTTTACTTCACTCGAAAAATTTGCCGACAAGAACAGCATTGATTTTCAAAAAATTAAAGGCGGTGTTCTTTCCAATCCCATTGGAAGTTTAGCTATTCACGGTACTCTTGAAAACGAGTTGCTCCTTCTGGAAAAACAAGTAAAAAAAACTTTGCAAAGGAAATCACAACTTAAAGCAATTGACATTTCTTCAGTCCCCTATTCAAACGGCGGAGCTAATGCCGTACAGGAAATTGCAATTGCCCTTTCCGAAGCAGTTGAATACATTAACACGCTCGCAGAAAAAAAAATTGCACCCGAGGAAGTTGTAAAACTTTCCCTCTTTACTTTTTCAACAGGTTCGTCCTTTTTCAAGGAGATTGCAAAACTGCGCGCATTTAGAATGTTGTGGCAGAACGTCCTTGACGAGTACGGAATAGAATTCAACGTTTTCATTAAAGCGGTTACCTCCGAATTTAACTTCACAAAATTTGACCCTTACGTAAATATGCTGCGTGTAACTACGGAGGCATTCTCCGCAATTGCAGGCGGCGCAGATTCAATTGAAATTGCTCCGTTCGATTTTCTGTTTGGCTCTCCTTCCGATTTGGGCGAACGCATTGCGCGCAATGTTCATTTAATTCTAAAGGAAGAATCGCATTTAAATCAAATAATCGATCCGGCAGGCGGAGCGTTCTTCGTTGAAAATTTGACGAACGAGTTGGCAGAAAAAAGCTGGGGGTTTTTCCAAGAGATTCAACGCCAAGGAGGAATAATCAAGGCGTTGCAAAAAGGATTTGTTCAGGAAAATATTGAAGCAAATGCCCAAAAAGAGGTTGAAAACATCGAGGCCCAAAAGAAGGTGCTAATCGGGATTAACAAATACGCCAACCCTAAAGAAAAATCAAGCGATTACGCACACACAAATGAACGCAATTCCTACGGCAAAAAAAATCCCAAAAGAAAAACTTTTGAGGAAGAGTTAAATGATTTGTTACAAAAATTTCAGGACAATTTGGAAGAAACAATTACCGCTCGTCCGTTAAAACAATTCAGGTTAGCCGAAACGTTTGAGGAAGTAAGAATCCGTGCGGAAGAGATTGAGCAACAGAGAAATAAAAAAGTTACTGTCGCCCTTTTAATTCACGATAATCCCCTTGTGCTAAAGAAAAAGTCCGACTTTGTAAAAAGTCTTTTTGAAGCCGCAGGATTTGAAGTTACCGAATTCTCTTCAACTGAAAAAACAATTACCTCCCGCTCTGATGCTGTGGTTATTTTAAGCAACGAAGATTCAAAAGCAAAATCATTTATTGAAAAACTTTCGGGAAAAAACGATTACCCTGTTTTTGTTTACACGACTGAAGAAACAGACTTCGGAAAAAATATTTTTTCGATTTACCCGGGAATAAATGCGATTGAGGTTTACAAAATTATTTTAAATAAAATACTTATTTGAAAATAAGAAAGGAGAAATTAAGGTTAATTAGAAAAATATTTTATTAATAACTCACCCCCTATATCCCCCTCTCTTACAAAGAGAGGGGGATTCTGTTGACCTGTAATTTTCAACGTGGTTTGAACAGGGGGAGAGTTCCAAGGTTTAAATGAAGAGTGATTTTTAACATAATTAAAATAAGTGTTTATTTACCTCGAAATTTAAACTTGCTCCAAGGCAAGAACAAAAGGTAACAAAATGATTAAGGAAAATTAAGAAAATGAAACAACCCGATTTTACAAAAATAAAATTCAAAAAACGCTCGGTAAAAATCAGCAGGAAAGAATGGGAAGAGAAATTCATTAAGGAGACAGGCAAAAGTCCCAAAGACTTTGCCTTGCAAACTTTGGAACGAATTCCAATCAAGCCTCTTTACACATCGGAAGACACTAAAAACATTGAACACATTGACTACCTTCCCGGTATTCCCCCGTTCCTTAAAGGTCCTTACGCTACAATGTACGTTGTGCGTCCTTGGACAATACGCCAGTACGCAGGTTTCTCCACCGCAGAGGAGAGCAATGCTTTTTACAAAAGGAATCTTGCTCAAGGGCAAAAGGGCTTGTCCGTTGCTTTCGACCTCCCCACCCACCGCGGTTACGATTCCGACCACCCGCGCGTTGTGGGAGACGTAGGTAAAGCAGGCGTTGCCATCGACACGGTTGAGGACATGAAAATTCTCTTCGACGGGATTCCTCTCGGCGAAATTTCCGTTTCAATGACGATGAACGGCGCAGTGCTTCCGGTAATGGCTTTCTACATTGTTGCCGCGGAAGAACAAGGTGTAAGTCCCGCACAATTATCAGGCACAATCCAGAATGACATTTTAAAAGAATACATGGTACGCAACACTTACATTTACCCGCCTGAAACAAGCATGCGAATAATTGCGGATATTTTTAAGTTTACTTCGGAAAACATGCCGAAGTTCAACAGCATTAGTGTTTCCGGTTACCACCTGCAGGAAGCCGGAGCCACCGCCGACCTTGAAATGGCTTACACTCTCTCGGACGGCTTGGAATACGTACGCGTTGGAATTGACGCCGGACTGGACATCGATTCTTTTGCACCGAGGATTTCTTTCTTTTGGGGCGTCGGAATGAATTACTTTATTGAAGTTGCAAAGATGCGTGCCGCGAGAATGATTTGGGCAAGTTTAATGAAAACTTTCAATCCGAAAAATCCGAAGTCAATGTCCCTGCGGGCGCACACGCAAACTTCCGGCTGGAGCTTGACCGAGCAAGACCCGTTTAACAACGTTGCGCGTACTTGCATCGAAGCGCTTGCCGCCGTAACGGGACACACGCAATCCTTACACACAAATTCACTCGACGAAGCAATTGCTCTGCCCACGGATTTTTCCGCGCGCATTGCACGTAACACACAGCTCTACCTTCAGGAAGAAACCGACCTCACAAAAGTAATCGACCCGTGGGGCGGTTCGTACTTTGTTGAATATTTGACTGACGCATTACTGAAAAAGACCTGGGAGCACATTTTGGAAATCGAATCTTATGGCGGAATGACCAAAGCAATCGAAGCGGGAATCCCGAAATTGAGAGTGGAAGAAGCAGCCGCGAGGAGACAAGCTCTAATTGATTCCGGCAAGGAGACAATCGTCGGAGTCAATAAATTCAAGCCCGAAAAGGAAGAACCAATTGAAATACTCGAAATTGACAACCGCGCCGTAAGAACGAATCAAATCAAAAGATTAAATGAAATTAAAAAAAGAAGGAACAACGACGAAGTTCAACGGGCGCTAAATGCAATTACCGAATCGGTCGAAACGGGCAAAGGAAACCTGCTTGCGTTGGCAGTGGAAGCGGCGCGAAAAAGGGCTACGCTCGGAGAAATTTCCTACGCAATCGAAAAAGTAAGCGGACGATTCAAGGCTTCTACCAAAATTGTTTCGGGGGTTTACATCGGTGAGTTCGGAAAAGAAAAGGAGAAAGAAATGGAAGAAGTAAAAAACTTGACAGATAAATTTGCCGAGGAAGAAGGCAGGCGACCAAGAATTTTAGTCGCTAAAATGGGGCAGGACGGACACGATCGCGGAGCAAAGGTTGTTGCTACAGCCTACGCGGACATGGGATTTGACGTTGACCTCGGCCCGCTTTTCCAAACTCCCGAAGAGACGGCAAAACAGGCAATTGAAAACGACGTGCACGTTGTCGGCGTAAGTTCACTTGCCGCCGGACACAAAACGCTTGTCCCGGCTTTAATCGAAGAACTTAAAAAACACGGCAGGGGCGACATTATTGTAATTGTCGGGGGTGTGATTCCGCCGCAGGATTACGACTTCCTTTTTAAAGCCGGAGTTTCGGCTATTTTTGGTCCGGGCACGCCTTTACCCGAGGCGGGTAAAAAAATAATGGAACTTGTCTTCGAAAGATTTCACGAAGGTTAAACCGTTTTCCCTTTCTTCTTGAGCAATGCAACATTTTCAATGTGAAACGTGTGAGGAAACATGTCCACCGGTCGAATTTTAATTAACTCGTAATCGTCATTTTCAACTAACAGCTTCACGTCCCTTGCCTGCGTAGCCGGGTTGCAAGAAATGTAAACAATTTTCTCCGGCGCCAATTTCAAAATATCTTTAACCGTTTTCGGGTTCATCCCCGAGCGCGGCGGGTCGGCAATTAAAACATCCGGCAAAGGTAAAGAAAGTTTTTCTACCACGGGTAAAAACGATTTGTTCAAATCAGCCGTAAAAAATTCCGCATTTGTTTTCGAATTCATTACCGCGTTTTCTTTTGCGTCGTCCACAGCCGATTGCACGCTCTCAAAGCCGAACAGAGCTTCGGCGTAGTTTGCAAAAAACAGTGTAATAGTTCCGGCACCGGAATAGAGATCGTAAACAAATTCGTCGCCGGCAAGTCCGGCAAACTCCAACGCCGTTGCGTAAAGCTTTTCGGCTTGCAACGTGTTTGTTTGGAAAAACGAATTAGCGCTCACCCTGTATTTATTGTCGCCAATAAAATCGTAAATGTAACCGTTGCCGTAAAGTGTCTTTTCATAGTCCCCAACAGCGACCTGTGCTTTTTTGGTGTTGATATTATTGACGATGGTCGTAATTGCCGGAATTTCCTTCACGAGAGTTTCGGCGTATTTGCCCATTAACTCATCGTCTTCTGCAGAGGTAACAATGTTTACCATTAAGTCGTTTGTGTGTGCGGAATTTCTAATTACCAGATTTCTCAAGAAGCCTGTGTGTGTTTTGGTTGAGTAAATGGAGACACTCCGGGACTTAAAAAAATCGCGGGTCAAATTGAGAATATTGTCGTTTACTTCTGGTTGCAGAAAACACTCGTCAATATCAACCACTTTGTCAAATATCCGCGGGATGTGAAGACCGAGAGCAAAATTTCTGTCCGTGATTTCTTCTTGACTTTCCAATTCTTCTTTCGTCAACCATCTTTTGTCTGCAAAGGAAAATTCCATTTTGTTTCTGTAACGGAAAATATTTTCGCTCGGTAAAATCTCTTGCATTTCAAATTCAGTAATGCCTGCAATTCTTTCGAAAGCGTCCTTTACTTGCCGGGCTTTGTAGTTCAATTGCCATTCGTATTTTAAATCTTGTTGTTTGCACCCTCCGCAAACGCCGAAATACTTGCATTTTGCCTGTGTTCTTTTGTCCGAAGCCCTAATAATATTGATTGTTTTGGCTTCCGCAAAACTTTTTTTCTTTTTAACAATCCGTGCTTCAACCTTGTCCCCCGGGTAAGCGCCGTGAACAAAGACGACAAATTTTTTCCCTTCGCCTTGTTCAATCTTAGCGATTCCCTTGCCCTCGAATGCGTAATCTTCTATTTCCAGACTAACAATTTCGCCTTTTTTCATTACTGATTTTCCTTGTTGTTTTTAAGCAGAAACACCTGAAAGCAGATAAACTTTGCCCCGCCTAATTTCAAATAAACATTTGACTCGTGATGAACTCTGTTTAGTAATTTTTTGTAATACGATTTTTCTTTCGGGGTTAAATCCTTTTCGGCTTCCTCGGATTTTTTAACAATGCCCGAATAATACTCCTTTAGTGTAAAGGACAAATCTTTTGTCTTCAGCAATTCAAATTTCCTTTGCTCGTAATAACCTTGAACTTCACCGGAAAAGAGAGGTTCAAGTCCAGAGCTTTCGAACATATTGCGGACAAACGCGGGAACATCTTTTTGTAATTTCACAATTTCGCCGCTGCAAAAGATTCCTTCCTTTTTAAGCACACGGCGGATTTCCTTTACTATTTTATTCCTCCCCTCAACGGAGATTGACGCTTGCGCAAAAACAAAATCAAATTCGGATGCTTTGTAATCAAGGGATTGGAACTCCATTAATTTGACTTCAATTTCCGCCACGCTTTCCAAGTTTAACCTCGACTGAAGGAATTGCTCGTAATCTTCAACAACAATCTCAACCGAGACTGCCCCGTTGTTTAACATTTTAACAGCAGCCTCTTCGGCTCCGCTCCCTAACACAAGCACATTTTTTTCTTTAACATCAACATTCTTTAAGAAAAAATCTACTTGTTTAATTGCTCCGGGTAATAACATTTCTTTAACTTTTATTTTGGTTTGTTAAATTTAGTTCCTGTAAAAAAGAGTTGCAAATTTAGGTTCAAACTTTGAGAAGTCAAAAACATTTGTCCTCTTTAAAATTCCTTTTTATTTTTGAATAGTTCAGTTTTTGAAATATTCAAAAGGAGAAATAAAATGGCAAAAAGCAAGGCATCCAAATTAAAAGAGCAGCTTGAAAAACTCGTTTCCAAATTTTCAAAAAAGGAAAAAGAATTTTTAGACCAAAAAGGGGTCGAACTTTCCGTTCTCGAATCGCAAGTGCTTTTTTACGTTGGCGATCACGATTACTGCATTATGAAAGAAATCTCCACGGCTCTTTCAATCCCCAAAAATAATCTTACCGCAATAGTTGACAAGTTGGAGGGCAAAAAGCTTTTAAAAAGATTTCACTCGGACAAAGACAGAAGAGCTGTTGCCCTTACACTTACTTCCAAAGGAGAAAACATTTGCGAAGAGCATTCCGAGTTCCTGATTTCAGCAAGCAAAGATTTGCTAAAATCCTTAAAAACCGCGGAACAAAACGATTTGATTTCCACTCTTGAAAAAATGCTTGACTAAAATAAAAAACCCCGCTTAAAAGCGGGGTCTAAAGCGTGTTTCAAGCTCTTCCTTATTTTACAGATACGTGTGTAGCTTGCAAACCTTTTGCGCCTTCTTCGACTTCGAATTCTACTTCGTCGCCTTCGTTTAACGTCTTAAAGCCATCGCTCTCGATTGAACTGTAATGAACAAAGATATCTTCGCCATTATCTCTCGTGATAAAGCCGTAGCCTTTTGTTCCGTTAAACCATTTGACCTTTCCGGTTTCCATAGTTTTTCCTTTTGATTGTGTTACTAAATGGGTACTTTGTCATCCGCCTATTCTAAGTTGAAGCATCTCAGAAATTGGTGCGCGAACTTCAGGTTAGTACCGGGGAATGTTTACGGGGAAACAACCGGGTTAACTAATGAGAATGGCGTAAACCAAGTACTTACAAAATTTTAATACGTAATAATAGAACTTATTTTGACTAATAGCAAATTTTAGGGGAATTATTTTTTTTTACAGTTTTAAAATAGGGGGAACAAGTTTAAAACTGGTGGCAAAAGATTCCTAATGGTTTTCAATTTAATTAAACGTTTTGTCACGATTTTTGCTGCCCCGCCAACGGCGGTGGACAACACAAACGAGCCGGCCAAAAAT
>JALWGH010000124.1 GCA_027013735.1 Melioribacteraceae bacterium | reverse complement strand
CGCTTAACCCTGTTGTGGAAGTAATTACTAACGTTGAAGCCGAGCACATGGACACTTACAAACGGTACGAAAACGTAATCAATGCCTTTGTGGAGTTTGCCAACAAAGTTCCTTTTTACGGCAATATTTTTGCCTGCATTGACGAGCCCGGCGTGAAAGATATTTTGCCGTTTTTAACTTCGCCGGTTGTTACTTACGGCTTGTCCGAAGAAGCGGATGTCAGAGCTTTTAATATCCGGTACAAAAACGGTAAGGCAACGTTCGACGTAAAATATTTTGAAGAAGACCTCGGACAATTTGAGCTTTCCGTGCCAGGCGTGCACAATGTAAAAAATGCGCTCGGTGCAATTTCGGTAGGAATGGAATTAAGAGCCGGCGTGGAAAACATTAAAAAGGCGTTGGCTAAATTCAAAGGCGCCGAAAGAAGATTTCAAATAATTTTGGAAGAGCCGGTAAAAGTAATTGACGATTACGCGCATCACCCTTCCGAGGTTAAGGCAACATTGGAAGCGGCAAAATCTTTCGAAGGAAGAAAAATAATAGCTGTTTTCCAACCACACCTTTACTCTCGCACGCTGGATTTCAGGAAACAGTTTGCAGCGGAATTAGCAACGGCGGACGAAGTAATAATAATGGACGTTTACCCTGCCCGGGAAGAGCCCATCGAGGGAGTTTCCGGCAAGTTAATTGTGGACGAATTAAACGAACTGAAAAAGGAAAATGTTTTCTATGTTCCCGGGAAAAATGAGTTAATTCCTTTCTTACAGAAAAAAGTAAGTGAAGGAAATATTGTAATCGGAATGGGAGCCGGCGACATTACACATTACATCCGGGAGTTTGCACGGCAGTTAAAAAAGCAATCGGGAGAGAGCAATGAAAACTAAAGCAAAGGTTTCTTCGGGAATTATTTTGTTCCTTGCTTTGCTTGGGCTTATTATTATTGCCTTGCCCGCTTCGAACACGGAAAACAAAATTGTGATTGAGAAAGTTTCGATTAACGGAAATAAATATTTAACTGCGGAAAAATATTTGGAGTTCGGCCATTTGAAAACAGCGGACGAACTGAGCGGATTGAAATTAAACGAAGTGAAAGACAGACTGGAAAAACATCCTTACGTAAAATTTGCCGACGTCCGGTTTAACGGCGATGGCACTGTTTCGGCAACGCTACACGAAAAAGATTTTCAAGGATTTGTGTTGGTTGGAGGTAAGCAATTTTTAATTGACAACAATTTGAATCTTATTCCGTTAATGCCTGCAACGAACAATATTGATTTGCCGGTGATTGAAAATGTAAAAGGTTTGAGCCAACGCGGAGGAAACGGCAATGCGGATTTGAAACTCGCAGCAGGTTTGATTTACGCAGCCAAATTATTGGACGAATCCCTTTACAATTCTATTTCCGAAGTGGATATGAACAACGGCGGAAATGTTTTAATCCGTTTTGCAGATGCCAATTACGTGCTTAAGCTTGGGCGCGGGGATGAAATCAGGAAATTAGCTTACTTCGACGAACTTTACGGAAATTTAAAAAAGGCTAAGGCAGGGAGAATGTTACGTTACGTGGACTTGAGGTTTAAAGATGAAATTTGCCTCGGGTTCGACGATAAAATCTTTAATGGTAACGGTTAAAAAAGTTTGAAATTAGAAGGGGAAAAGGAATAAATGAAAGAAAAAATTGTAGCCGGCTTGGATTTGGGGACAACGAAAGTAGGAGCCATCATTGCAAGTGTTCAGGAAGACAAGACTGACATCTTGGGTTTCGGTGTAGCGCCTTCGGAAGGCTTAAACCGCGGCTTGGTGGCTAACATTGCCAAAACCGCCGAAGCAATTAAGGAAGCAATGGAAATTGCCGAAAACAGAGCCGGATTGAAAGTAAAGGGACTAAACGTCGGCGTGGCGGGAGAACACATTAAAAGTTTGAGGCACAGAAATTATGTTACCATTTCCAATCCCGACCGTGAGATTACGGAGGAGGATTTGGAGCGTTTGAGAATGGACGTGCGCACAATTCCGATTCCCTCGGACAGGCAAATTTTACACATTATTCCCGAAGAGTTTTACATCGACGGGCAAACAAAAACAAACGACCCGATTGGAATGAGTGGTTCCAAATTGGAGGCGTTAAACCACGTGGTTCTTGCTTCCATTCCCGCAATTCAAAACATTGAGAGGTCGGTAACGCGGGCGGGTTATTCGGTTAAGAATCACATTTTGCAGCCCATTGCTTCGAGCTATTCCGTTCTTGACGTGAACGAAATGGACCTTGGCGTTGCGCTCATTGACATTGGCGGCGGAACAACCGATTTGGCAATCTACCAAAACAACAGTATTAAGCACACAAAAGTTTTCGGGATTGCAGGCAATCAGGTTACGCACGACATCCGGGAAACGCTTGGCATTGTTACTTCTCAAGCGGAAGAGCTGAAAAAAGAATACGGCTACGCCATTGACGATGCGATTGTAAGGGACGAAGATATTTACATCAAAAGCATCGGCGCGAGGGGGAACGTAAAAATTCAAATTTCCCTTTTAACTCAAATAATAAACCTCAGGATGCGCGAGCTCTTTACTTTGATTGACAACGAAATGCGTCAAACGGGTTTCAAGAAAATGGTGAAATCGGGAATTGTACTAACCGGCGGCGGTTCGCTTTTGAGAGGAACAACCGATTTGGCAGAGCAAGTGTGTGGCGTGAGGACGCGGTTGGTCGTGCCGATTGACTTAGGCGGCGGACGTTCGCAAGCGATGGAAAGCCCCGAATTTGCTACACTTGCCGGATTAATTAAAGACATTCCGGGAATAAGTTTGGAGAAAACATCTCCCCGCGGTTTTGCGCGTGGCGGAAGCAGAAAATGGAAAAAAAGTTTTTTACAAAAGATTATTGAGTTTTTTAACGAATTATAAACCACAACAAGGAGGAATTAAAATGGCAAAATTTGTAACTATTGACAGAGAAAAACCTTTGTCTGCTGATTTAAGAGTAGTTGGAGTTGGCGGAGGCGGTTGCAACGCAATTGAAAGCATGCTTAAGAGAGGTCTCAAAGGAGTTAAATACGTAGCAATAAATACGGATTCCCAAGTGATTAACCGCAGCTCTGCCGATTTCAAAATTCAGATTGGAGTCGGCATTACTCAAGGGCTTGGCGCAGGTGCGGATCCCGATACCGGAAGGCAGGCGGCTGAAGAAGACCGTGAAAAAATCGAAGAATCTTTGAAAGGCAGCGACATGGTTTTTGTTACCGCCGGAATGGGTGGTGGCACAGGCACGGGTGCAGCTCCGGTTGTTGCTTCCATTGCCAAAAGTCTCGGTGCGCTTGTAATCGGAATTGTTACCAAACCTTTCCGCTGGGAAGGAAAGAAGAGGATGAGAAATGCCGAGCAAGGTATTCAGGAATTGCGGCAATACGTGGACAGTTTAATAGTAATTCCCAACGACAGGCTTTTGAACGTGCTGGACAAAGCGGTTTCGGCAGATGCGGCATTCGATAAGCCAAACGAAGTTTTGTTTGAGGCAACCCGGGGAATCGCCGATATTATTACAATTCCCGGCGTAATCAATGTGGACTTTGCAGACGTGCGCGCCGTGATGAAAGGCAGCGGCGAAGCTTTAATGGGCTGCGGAATTGCAAGCGGCGAAAACCGCGCAGTTGAAGCGGCTACCAAGGCAATTAACTCCCCGCTCCTTGACGGAATAAGTATTAAAGGCGCAAAGAAAATATTATTAAACGTTACCGGCTCGTCGAATCTCACTCTTGACGAAATTAACAAAGGCAACGAAATCATTTTCAACGAAGCCGGCGAAGAAGCCGATGTTATTTTCGGCTGGGTGAGCAAAGAAGAAATGAACGAGTACGTTTCCTACACAGTGATTGCAACGGGCTTTAATGCAAACGAATCAACAAAGGACTTATTAGTTGAGGAAGAAAAGCCACAAAAGCCAACCGTTAGAAAAGAAAGAGAAGAGAGTATTTTTAGCGGAGGATTTAATTTCCCCGATGCCGATTATTCGAAACCGGAAACGCTCGAGAAACCGACAATTTTAAGAGTGAAGCAAACAAATACGTTGTTTGACGATGAGCCGGATTTTAACGTTTCTTCTCCTCGCAAAACAATTGAAAATGCGGAAGCACCCAAGGCGGAAAAGAAAAAGCCTGTTGATGATTTCGAGGAAGAAGACACCTCCGCATTTTTAAGAATGATGATGGACTAATAAATTCACTTTTGTTCGATTAGTTCGACCTCTAAGCCGTTCCGGTTCTTCCTTGTTGTGGTTAACAATGGCAAAATGAATCGGGCGGCTTTTATTTTTTGTTGTTAAAAAAGCGCGCAACCCAATTTGAATTGCGCGCTGTTGCTCTCCAAAAGAAAACCTACTTTAGTAGAATCATCTTTTTAACGTTAATAACTTCGCCGTTTGCGATTAACCTGTAAAAGTAAACGCCGCTTGAATAATTGGCGAAATTTAACTTGAGTTCGTAAATTCCCGGTTTCATAAATTTGTTAAGAGGCATCATTATTCTCTGTCCCAAAATATTAAATATTTCTAATTTTACCAGAGAGGAGGATTTCAACGAGTACCGGATTGTTGTGGAAGGATTAAACGGGTTGGGATAGTTTTGTGAAAGAGAAAATTCCGTGGGGATTTCCCCTTCCTCAACTAAGGTTGGTTTTTCAATAATAACCATCGCCGTATCGGACAATGTTCCCGAAGTATCGGAAACGATTACATTGTAAACCCCTTCAATAGAATCCGCCACATAAAATCCCTTGTCGATTATTTCTCCTCCCGAGGCAGTCCATTCCTTTTCGAATTTAAATGGAAACTCAAATTGATTGAATCCGCGCACTCTGAATAATATCATCTCACCCCGCAAAAGCTTAGCCGAATCGGGATAAATTTCCACTCTGTTCAAAACAACTTCCTGATTGGTATTGAAAACGTGGGTAGTAGCTGAGAAGTTGCTGCCAGGCAGTGTTGCTCGTATTTCAATAATTCCTTCAGCTGAGTCGGATGCAAAATATCCGCTGTCGGAAATAGTTCCCCGCGTTGCCGTCCAAACAGGTGAAACATTAACAGTATCGTGATGCTGGTCTTGGACAATCGCGGTGAATTTTACCGTGTCGCTGAAGTTCATTGTCAGCGAATCGGGAAATATTTTCATCATTGATATTTGGGGAGTGTAGGTAGCCAATACAAAATTTACGGTTTTGGTAATCGAAGTATCGGCAAGAGAAATTCCCTTTATCGTAACTTCATCAATGCTGTTATCCCCGGCATTCTGAGGAATTTTGTACTTCAAATAGGCAACTTTCCCGTTTGCATTTAAATTGACAGGATTGGTGCTTAGCGGAAGAACCCAGCCCTTTGTGTCGCTGATATTCAATTGAATGTTGTCGTTTTCATTAACGTAATTGTCAATGATTATTGCGGTAGAATCCGTGGCACCTGCTTTTGCGTTAACAGTATCATACGGAACGGTGAGGACGAGACTAACCGGTTCGGTGAGGTATCCGTTGATTAAAAAATTACCTGCAATATCATTTGGCGCGGGACCGTTTTGACTTCCCCAGTAATTGTTAGAAATATCCGGCGATTGATTGCCGTCGCTATTTTCTGCTTGAACGGTTTCGTTAGAGAAAATGTTATTGTACTGAATATTTGCCGTAGTTCCTTCTGCAAGTTTTATTCCGCCTCCTGCGTTATTTGTTATTTGATTGAACCTCAGATTGATATCGGAATTAAAAGCATGAAATCCAGTGTTATTTCCTTTATTGTTTATCAATATGTTATTTGAAAAGTATCCGCCTTGAACATTTTCCGTAACAATTCCCGAACTGTTGTTACGGAAAGTATTCCCAATAACATCAATATTTTTAGTGTCCGTAATTTTCAGTCCCACATCCCAATTATCCAAAATCTGATTTTTTTGAAATAAGATATCATTGGAATATTCTATCTTCATTCCGGTAAAACTACTAGCGGTTATTGTATTATTTATTATTTTAACATTGCCGGAGTTTGACAAAAGTAAGGGATAACCATTTATGAAATAGTTATCTTTTATGAGGAGATCTGTGTTACAAGATATGTAGTAACTTTTTGTAATTGACTCTTTACAATTCTCAATACTATTATTAATAATTTTATTTTCGTATGAATTACGTTTCATGCTTTTGCTATTTAGCAGAACCAATCCCATACCGTTTTTAAAAAGATTATTGTAAATAATATTTTGCGAACTTCCGTAGTCAAGGTAAACAAGACGAAGCTCATTTTCATATATCTCATTTTTGTAACAATTATTAAGTTCTATTCCGAGGTTATTATTTTTTTCTATTCTGTTTGAGTAACCATGGTTAAGCTCTAAATGATAATTGGAATTTTTGTTTTTCCCGGAAGAATTTTTAGAAAACACACATTCCATCCAATAATCAAAATACAGCTTTGCCTTATCGACACTGAAAATATTACCGCTATAAGTATTGTGGAACCCATTTTCATCGTAAATGTCATAGGAACCCGAAGCATTTTCTGCAAATATGTTATTTCTGATATGCATATATTTAGCGTGCTCAAGTTTGATGTGGGCTCCTTTGTTGTGTTTAAAAATATTGTTAGTAATTAAAATCCTATTTCCTCCCTCACTAACTTCAATTCCATACCAACCGAAATTAAGTATTTCATTGTTTTGAATAATTGAATTTTTTGCGCTTGAATGAATTAAAATGCCGTCGAATTTATTTTCTAAAAGTTCTCCCTTAATTTTAAATCCGTTTATTTCGGATTCTTCGGGAAACACTATTATGGTGGGGAAATCATTTCTGCCGTGTATTGTAGTCCGTCCCGGACCTTCTTTTGAAATTAGTTTTATGCCTTTTTTAGGTTCTGCACCAAGGGGAGAACCGATTACAATATTTTCATAATATTCACCCGGGCATACCAAACAAGTATCACCTGAACGAGTAGTATTATCATCTAATGCATCTTGTATTTTTGAAAATCCGTAGCCCTGAGAATTTATTACTTTGGCAAAGGTCAAGGTATCGTGAATTGCCTTGCCCTGTATTAGTCCGTCTTCGTAATGAACAGGTTTTGCAACCGTTCCGAAAGTTTCTGCGTAAAATGATTTGGTTGTATCGCTCGCATAGGTCACCGGGTCGAAACTAAATTCGTATGAAATAAAAAACGTAATACAACTGCCTGCTTTAATGGAAATCGGCGGGGTGAACTCCAAATCAATTGTGCCGTCATCCGCATTGTACTTTCCGGAAAATAATAATTCGGAGCCGTTTCCTCCCGAATGAACCAGAACAGATGAAATGTCTTCAACTTCGTCGCCGGTGCCTCCGCTTCTGAGACTAATTTTCTGTAATTGCCAATCGTCCACTTCGCTTGCGCAAACAGTAACGGGAAGATAGAACGTGCCAGTTTCGGGACAAGTAGTTTTTTTCTGCTTCATTCCGCTAACGGTTAATTTTATTTGGTCAAAATTTCCGATTACCGTTTTGTCGCCATCCATAACCAAATGTTGAATCAAATCCGTTCCGCTTGCGTCTCCCGTCCATTTTGTAAAATACCAACCGTCTTTGGGGTTTTCGGAAGCGTAAAGATTAATTTCCGTGCCTTTCTTGTAGCTGTGCTCTCCGGGCGCGGGGATTACCGAACAGCCGTTACTTGCCGCTTCCGGTGGAGATATTTTCATTGTTAATGAAACCTCTCCCGGATTTCGAGGTCTCTTTGATTTAATAATCCCGACTTTTTCATTTCCGCGTACAACATGATTAAACTCGGACGACTCGCCCCTGTTCACGGCTAAATAGGTTTCGTAATCTCCCGCCATAGTTTGTTGAGCAAAATTAGTTTTTGTAACTGTTGCCGCAGGCCCGTAATAAGTTACAATATCTGCCGGCTTGGATAAATTCAGAGCCGGACCTGTCAAAAATGAATTATGAGTATCGTCCCAGTAAAATAATTTAATTCCTTCTTCCGGGAGGCTTACTACGAGCTGGTTGTCATACATTTTTTTCATATCGTAAACCGTGTTCGCAGTAGAGACATTGATGTAATTCAAATATTTTAAACTTTGAAAATCGGAATAATCGTAACAGCTTAATTTGCTGCTTTCTTCATCGTTGTACGCAACGGCAAGTCTGTAATTAGGAAGCCGCTGCAAAACCAACGGTATGCCTGCCGTGGTGCTAAGAGTAGAAATCCTTTTAATATTGTCGGGATCTTGTACATCATAAATCCAAATTCCCGTGTGCTGGTATCCTCTGGAAGAAAAGTAAAAATAAGATAAGAACATTAAATGATGAGACCAGTCAATTTCCGCATCGATGGCATAAGCCGGTTCCCCCGTGTCGCTGTAAAGCAAATATTGATGAAGCAATTGTAGCTGCCCGCTGCCGTCCCATTGAACTACGGATAATTTATTGGTTTCCAATCCGTGCAAAAAGTAAATTTGGCTCATATAAAATTCCGCATTCCTTACCGGGTAATTCAGGTCAACTCTTCCCGCGTATTGCGGAGCCTGTGGGTCTGTTAATAAATAAGATTCTACCGTAGTAAAATCGTTTGTGTTGTGTTCGGGGTAAGGACCTGTTACCGAAATAAACGCCATATCATTATTCACAAATATTTTATTGCCTCCGCTTCCTCCCGTTAAATGCCCTATTGAGGTATCCGTTTTAACATAAGCAGGTCGTAGGGGGTCGTTTTCAACATCATATATTGACAAGTAACCGTTTTCAATGGAATAGAGATAGGTGAGATACCTTGCCATTCCACGAGTTTCAATTCCGTTTTCCTGTCCGGCAAATTCGTAGGCTAATTCAAATTCCGTGGGCATAAGATATTCCGCATCGGTAATGTCAATAAAATTTACCCGGTGATTGTGCTGGTCAACTGCAAGCGCTATTATTCTTCCGGGAAATGCCGGAATGTTGTTCCATATTTCCAACCCCGCGCTTAACGAACTGTCCGGCAACTCGGAAGATACGTCAATCAGGTAATTGATTTTTCCGTTAGTAGTATCAACCCTTGCTATTCTGAATGTGCCGTATTTGCTTGGAATAGCAAACCAAAGACTTGCAAGAGACGGATTTGAATATTTGTCAAATGCAATTCCGTAAGGAGAATTTGTCGTTTTCCCGTAGTCCTTTAAGGTTGCACCGGTTGCAGCATCAATTTTCAACAATTTTCCCGAACCCCAATTAGTTGAGTAAATCACATTCCCGGTGTAGTCGAAAGCCAAACCTCGGTGAACGGAATTATCTTCGTTGATTATTTGCCCGGCTAAGGAAAAATCGGTCGGGTCAATTTTGTAAATGGAATTCCCGTCGCTGCCCAAAATATTTTTTCCGTCAAAAGCGAGATCTCTGTATCCGTATGTTGAATTTGTAGGTTGAGGAGCTTCTTTGACAAATTGCCCGTCAAAAGTGTATTCCTCAAAATAATTGCCTCCGTGGTTGTCGGTGGACGAAATTATTATGCTCGCTCCCACAACGGTAATCCCAAGAGGGTCTCTTGTTGAATGTGTTGAAAAGAAAAATTTCACTAAGCCCGAATCGTTAGAAGAAATTAGAAAGTTTCTTAAAGATGGATGCTCTTTCCCCTCGGTAATTTGATCATTAGGAAGTTCTTGTGCCCAAACGGAAATGGCGAGAAGAGTCAGAATGACGGTTAACGCTTTTTTCATGTCTCGGCTCCTAAATAATTGTACTTATTTGTTATTAAAATCTTTTTCCAAGTTTTCCGAATAAAGAAAATTAACTTTGTCTTTGTTGAGTGATGGAATAGTTTTAAGAAAGGCTAAAATTGCCGATTTTCTTTGACGCTTTGTAACGGTTTTCCTTGAATTAGATGTTAATTCTTCCCAAAACTTGCCCAGCCCGAAATTCTTTTGGGTTAAAAATGTTTCTGCGTCAATGTAATTTGAATTCAACAAGTAGAGTGTCTTGTTTGTGTCCCGCCCACCTGAAATTCTGATTATTTCGTTAATCAATTCGGAATCGGGTATTAAAAAAGAACTGAAATTCATTTTCTCTTCGGATGTTTGTTTGTCCTCCGTTTTTAAATAATCTTTGTAATTGTTTCCCGGAAACAACGCGGAAAGGAATAAATAGTTTTCGCTTTTAGATTTAATAATGTCAATGATTTGCTTAGTGGAAATGTTTGGAGAACTGTCTCGCGGGAGGAATAAATTTTCCGACGAATAAACAAAAACAATTTTATTTTTAATCCGGTTAAATTTCCTGAAAAATTCTTCAACTATGTAAATTCCCAAATAGCCGGTTAAGTAAAAAATTATTACGGTATTATCGTCGATGAGATTTTGAATTGCCTTGTGGTTTCTCAAATCTTTTCGGTGTGTGTCAAATTCATTTGGAGAGTGCAAAATGAAATTAAATCTTTCCGGAAATTGATTTGAAAAATCAAGTAAAGCAGGAAAGGTTTCGTTAATATTTGTTAAAAAAAGAAATCGAAGTTTACGCACTTTAACTCCGTAAATGTTAATCCCATTTTACGAAGCTAAAAATGTAAAAGCAATCGATTGTTGTTAACAATTCGGAATTCCAAACATATAGGAGGGGATGTCCGGTTAAAGCGGGTTTTGGGTAAAAATGACAATAAGTATCGGTTCACGAATTCAAATTAGCGGAAGTTCTGCTGAAGAACGAAGGCGTTACGTTCATAAATTTCTTAAAGTAAATGTTAAAAGAAGATTTGTTCTTAAATCCCACCATTTCCGAAATTCCTTCAATTGACAAATGGCGGTAGGAATTGCTGCTCAATAACCTTGCGGCTTCCTTTACCCTCAAGTGATTAATGAAATCCGCAAATCCGGAATTGTAATATTCGTGAATAACTTGGGATAAATATTTGGAATTTACGCCCAACTTTTGAGCCAACTTTCCAAGCGTAATATCCGGATTCAGGAATATTTTTTCTTCGTTTATTGCTTCTTCCAAAAGTTTGTTAATATCTTCTTTCTTTTCCACGCTAAGAGGCGAAGAGGAATATTTCTCCTGTTTGTTATCTTTTTGTTTAATTAAATTGTAACGTTCTTCGGAAGAAATGATTTCCAAATTTTTCTTAACAAGCGCTTTGTAAGCCTCATTTTTTTTGCGGTAGAGGGAGTAAATTACAATCGACAAAAACACAAACAAAACCACGCCTGCGCCGGTAAATAAAAGCGCCTGATTTTTTCTTTCCAGCGCCTCGGTTTTTTCCGTGATTATTCTGTCCTTCTTTTCGGTTTCGTACTTGATTTGTAACTCGTTAATTTTTGCATTGGTGGATTCGTTGAGCAGTGAATCTCTCCTTTCCGCGAAGTCTTTGTAATGCTTATACGCCAGTCTAAAATTTCCCATTGCCTCATAATTAAGGGCAAGGTTGCCGATTGCGTTATTCATTTTCCGAATGTAATTGTTTTCTTTGGCTAAGGAAATTGTTTTGCGAATAATTCTTTCGGCTTTCGCGTAGTTACCCAATCCCCTTAAAGCGTTGGAGTAATTAGTGAGACTTTCGATTTCAAAAGCTTTGTCAGGAAAATTTTCGGAAAACTTCACAGCCACCTTTGCAAAAGTAACGGCTTTTTTGTAATCTTTGGAATTGTTGTAAATAAAACTGAGATTATTTGCAGCCACCGCTTTGTAAAATTTATTCTTTGGATTAGAGTTAAAGACCTGAATTAAATAGTGTTCGGCTTTGTTTAAATTTCCCGCTTCGCCATATGATACTGCAAGATTTAGAGAATACAAGACAATGTCTTCCGTATTTTTATTTTCTTTTGCTTTCTTTAACAGTTGTTCAAAAATCGAAATGCCTTTTTCGTAATTCTTCGTTCTGATATTCAGTTGAGCCAATCCATTTAAAGCGCTATCTAACAATTCTTGATTATTGAGGCTCCTGCAAATTTTTATTGTGCTCAGAAAATATTCCGTAGCCTTCTCATAATTTCCGGTATAAACATAATATTGCGCGTATATTTTGTACAATTTGGCAAAGTACAAACTATCCTTCTGCTCGGTAATTAGTCGATTTGCAATTTCCAAATATTTTCTTGTTTCGGCATTGCCCTGATTTAATAATGTACGTGCCAATTTGAGAGAGGCTTCGATTTTGGTTGTTAAATCTCCGGAGGAATGAAGAATTTGATTTAACGAATCCTGCTTGGTCTGACAGTTAATTGACTCAAAATTTGAGATTAGAAACAAGTAAATTAAAATTAAAAAAATACTTCTTACCATTTGAGAACAATTTATTTTTCAAAAAAATTAAATTAAATATGAACTCACAACAATATTAGAATCGGCGTGTAGATTTATTTTTCAGTTGAGACTAAAAAAAGACTCCTAAAAGTTAAAATTTTTGCTTTCGGCAACAAAAACCACAAGGAATCTTAAATGCAAAATACAAATAAAAGGAATAAAAATCTTAAATAGTTTCAAAATTTGGAATTGAAAAACGGTCTCTGTTCTCTGTTAACTGATTTTTCAATTTTCCACTTTCCATTTTCAACTTTCAATTGAATAAGTCTTAAGTCTCACGTAACGAGTCTCAAGTCTCTGTTAACTGTTCTCTGTTCTCTGAAAAGTGCGTCTTGCTTGTCGCGGCGTAGCCCGAGCATAGCGAGGGCGAAGACGGACTTGTCGCGCCGTAGCCAAGCGAAGCGAAGGCGAAGGCGGACCTGTCACGCCGTAGCCAAGCGAAGCGAAGGCGAAGGCGGACGTCTTGCCTCTCGCGTCTAGCGGTAAAGATTTCTTATTTCTTGTTTCTGGTACAGGTTTAAAATCGGTGGCAAAATTTCAAAGACTTAAAAATACAACAATTGGCGAGCAAGGAGATTTAAGAAATTCGATGAGTAAAGGGAATCGA
>JALWGH010000123.1 GCA_027013735.1 Melioribacteraceae bacterium | reverse complement strand
CTCCAACACAAAATACTACAAATGTTTTCGTTTGAATTACCCGAATGAAACGGACGCTGCCGAAGCATTCAAGAAAAAGATAATTTCGAAAAAAGAATATCTTAAAATAATTCACTCACTCGACGAAAACGGCTGTCCTCCGCAAACCACTTACCTCGGCGGGAGAATAGGGATTCACGGAATCGGCAAATACGATTTTATTTTCAAAAATCTGCCTTTCGTTTTTAACTGGACTAACGGTTCAATTGCATTGAGCAACGAAGACATCGACGAGCTTTCGCGTGTTGTTAAAATCGGGACACCCGTTATTATTAAGGATTGAATGTGAAAAAAATTTTAATCATATTGTTTTTAATTCAACCTGTTTTACTTTGGGGACAATATCTCGAAGAATACGAGTTGAAGACAATCATCTTCGAAGGCAATAATAATTTGCCGGACAACTTGCTTAGAGATCAAATCAAATCAAAAGAATCCCCGAACTGGTTTTTCCAACTCCTAAACAAATTTACAAGTTTCGGCGAGGGTCCAGTTTACTTCGACAGCTCTTTAATAAAAGAAGATATTAAAGCCATTAAGCAACTCTACATGTCTTACGGATTTTTCAAAGTAAGAGTCAAAGACGAAATCATACCTGACAACGAGAATAAATACGTAACGTTAAAATATTTAATCAAAGAAGGAGAAAGGGCAAAGTTTCATTCGTTAACCGTTAAAGGGATTAACAAACTCCCGCACGGAATTTCAAAAGACATTTACCCGATGCTTGTCATCGACACAACATCTTACTACTTTGCAGAAACCATCGAAGAGATGAGAAAAAATGTTTTAACTTACTTTCACGATCACGGCTACATGCTTGCCTCTTCGCCAAAGCCGGTTGTGAAAGTAGATACGGTAAAAAATCAGGCGGACATTCTTCTTTCATTCAAACCCGGGAAACGTTTCCGCATTTCGGACGTTACCGTAAGCAAAACCGGCGCGGGTAAAGACTTGGTCTCCGACAATTTGATTAAGGAAATAGTTGACATCAGTCCCAATACTTATTACAACAATTACGAAATTACAAAGGCACAAATAAGACTTTACAGAACAAACTTGTTTTCTTCCGTTCTTGTTACTGCAATGGTCAACGACAGCGTTGATTCGAAAGTTCCGTTAAATATTAGTGCCGACGTCGGTAAACTGCACGAAATATCACCGGAGATAATTGCCAACAACGAGGATAACGCATTTAACTTCGGTTTCGGTTTCGGAATGACAAGAAAAAATTTTCTCGGCGACGCACGTAAAATCGGCTTTTCCATTTCCGCTGCGGCGCAGGACATTATTAACTTCATTAAAAATCCTTCAATTAAAGACACAACTTTTTTGGGGTATGCCGATGCGCGTGTAACAATCGACCAACCGTTCCTCTTCGGCAAACCCATTTCCACAAAAATTCAATCTTATTTTACTTTGCAGAAAAAGCGGAACGAATACAATTCCAAAATTCTCGGTACTAAAATCGGGCTTTCCTTTGAAATGCCACGCTACACTTTTATTACGTCGTTAAATCCTTACTTCAATTACGAAGACGCCGAATACATTTACCAAAAGGATTACATTATTTTCAATCTGCGCACGGCTTTCAATCAAAAGTACCCGGCAAACCCCGCCATTGTTGACTCTCTCACAAATTACTACATGGATTCCGTAATTACCAAGAACAAATACCGCACAACAAATACTGTACTCGGAGCCGAGATAAGCGCCGTTCACAAAGACAACTTAATGTTTCCCACCAAGGGTTATTCCTTAACCTTAGTGGTCGAAGACGGTAACTCCATTCCGTACCTAATTAGCCAAATTAAGAATGTGCCTTTCGGAGCGCCGGAATATTTTAAAGCGCTCGTCAGCTTTTCCAAATACATTCCTCTTTCGGAAGAAAAAAATTCGACGCTTGCGTTAAAAATCAAAACGGGGAATATTTTCACCTACCACGGCAACAAAGCAAACATTTCTCTTAACCAAAGATTTTACTCCGGCGGGAATAATTCAATCCGCGGTTGGGCAAGCCGGGAGCTTGTCCCTAAAGAATCGGAGATTGACTTGTCCGCTCCGAACGAAGATTTTAACTCTGTGTTACTGCGTGGAATTTCCCCCGGCGGTTTTTTTATCTTGGAAGGGACAGTTGAATACCGTAAAAAGCTCACCAAACATTTCGGCTACGCAACATTTCTGGATTTCGGAAATACTTGGAACGACCCTAAAGAAGTGCGTTACGATCACATCGCAGTTGCCGGAGGATACGGCATCAGATTTTACACGGAGCTTGTACCAATAAGATTGGATTTCGGGCTCAAACTTTACGACCCGTGGGACAGGAGAAGTTACATTACACGTCTTGGCGATAGGAACGGATTCTGGAAAACATTTCAGTTTCACCTCGGGATTGGCGAAGCATTTTAAATTTTTCTTTTTCCCGGTAAGTAAACCTCTCGACTGCTGACTTTAATAACAGCTAACTTCCCGTTCCTCTCACTGGAATAATAGCTTCTCGAAATGTTTCCCGTTAAAAGTTTTATTACTCTTTCTGACAATTTGGAAATCTTTTGGACAACAATTGTAGATTCCTTTCTCTTCTCAGACATTAATTTTCCTTCCTTGGATTTTTTATTTTATTATCGTGAATATTCGTTTGGGGTTTAGGCTAACACACGAATAAAAACAAAGAACAGCGGAAATATTTTCCAACTGGCAGGAATTGCATTATATTCGTGTTGCAAAAAAATAAAATTTAGTAAACGCCCGCCCCCGTAGCTCAGTGGATAGAGCAGTGGCCTCCGGAGCCACGTGCGTAGGTTCGATTCCTACCGGGGGTACGATTATTTTCTACTTACAATGACAAAAACAAACATCAAAAATTTCACGCTGGAAAAACTCCGGGACTACGTTGTAAAAAACGGACAGCACAAATACCGTGCCGACCAGATTTTCAATTGGCTGTACAATCATCTCTCGTTCGACTTTTCCGAAATGGAAAACCTTCCGAAATCATTCAGGGAAAAATTAAGCCGGGAAGCGGAAATTCAAACTTTACGGCTTGTTAATAAAATCGATTCCCCAATTACAGGCACAACAAAATTCCTTTTCGAAACTTGGGACGGAAATAAAATTGAAGCGGTTGTAATACCCGAAGGCAAGAGGACAACACTTTGTATTTCAACGCAAATAGGTTGTCCTTTAAATTGTAAATTTTGCGCCACAGGGTTAATGGGATTCACAAGAAATTTGACTGTGGGCGAAATCGTTGACCAATACTTACTCACGGCTAAGGAATACGGCAAGAAAGTAATCACCAACATTGTTTTCATGGGAATGGGCGAACCGTTACTAAATTACGAGGCTACAATCGACTCAATTAAAAATTTCACCAATGAGTTAACCAAAACCTTGAGCAGAAACAGGATTACGGTTTCAACAGCCGGAATACCCGATAAAATAAGGGCGTTGGCAGACTCGGGTTTGCGTGTTAAAGTTGCCCTCTCGCTCCATTCCACATTTGACGAAGTAAGAAACAAGTTAATGCCCATTAACAAAAAATATCCGCTCGAAGAAAACATTGAAGCGTTAAAATACTACGCTAAGAAAACCGGCACCAGAATTACATTCGAGTATCTGATGCTTGACGGTATTAACGACAGAGATGAAAACGTAAAAGGTCTTGCCCGCTTGACTTCCAAATTACCTTCGAAAATCAATTTGATTCCTTTTAACAGCATTGCCCACATGAACCCGGGTGGTTTTGCTTCCAAACTTGCGCCCACGCCCTTTCCGAAAATACACGAATTTGCTAACAAACTGCGAAATAAAAATATTACTGTAATTATTAGAAACAGTCAAGGGGACGACATTGCCGCTGCTTGCGGACAATTGGCAATCAAAGAGAAAAAACATTAATGGTAGTGGTACAGATTTAATCAGTGGGGAAAAACAAGAAGAAACAAGAAATATGGCTCTATGTCGAATAGTGTGGGTAATTAAATTTGAGCTTACCCGCAATGAATAAAATCATATTTATAAAATTAGTAGTATTTCTGTATCCTCTGGCTC
>JALWGH010000122.1:11419-12931 GCA_027013735.1 Melioribacteraceae bacterium | reverse complement strand
AAATCGGTAATGTAGGCGTGAATGACGAAGATATGGAGAGTACTCGAGCTTGGGCGAAAGGGATGATCGTTCGTAACTACCAAAAACGCTATTCCAATTTTCGAGCCGAAGGCTCATTGGATAGTTTCTTGAAAAAATACGACATTGATCAGGACGTTTTCCTTTTCGATTTCGATTTGGAAAAAATTCTTGAGATGCGTGCAAGAACAAAAACTTACTCCGAACTTTTGAGATACCCGAAAGTTCACAGGGACTTTGCTTTTGTTGTTGACGCTAACATTACCAACGAACAGGTAATTGCGGCAATTAAAAAAGGAAGTTCTAATTTGTTGAAAAATATTAAGTTATTCGATATCTTTGAAAGTCAAAGTTTAGGCGAAGGTAAAAAATCCCTCGCTTACGAGCTCGAGTATTACGACGAGAACCGTACTTTGACAGAAGAAGAAGTTGACAAAGATTTTTGGAAAGCAATTGAAACTGTAACAAAAGAACTAAATGCAAAATTAAGAGGTTAAATTTTGAGCGAAAAAACGAAATACGATTTGTTTATGAACGAGTTGATTACGTTGGAAAAACAAGTTCTGCTTTTGCTCCAGCGTAGCGAAGAAACTCTTGCTCAAAAAGAAGCTCTTGAAAAAAAAGTAAAATTGTTGCAAAACGAAAACGAAATGCTTAAATTGAAACTTGAAGAGTTCCAAAATAACCAAAGCGTTTTCCCCTCTCCGAATTTCGACGAGGCGGAACGCCAAGCGCTTAAAGAAAAGATTGACAGTTTGATTGAAAAAATCGATTATCATATGCGCTCTTAAACATTTTGGTAGTATAATGGATGAGACAATCAATGGCTGAAAAAGAAAAGCTGGAAGTTGAAATATTCGGTAAAAAATATTCACTGTTAGTAGAAGACAAGGACGTTGCCGAAGATTTGGTGAAATACGTTGACAAGGTGATGAAGGAAGTAAAGGAAGACTTGAAAGATCAACCGAATGAAACGATTGCGATTATTGCGGCTTTGAATATTGCTTACGACCTCTCGATTGAGAAAAATAAATTTAAAGAGTTCGGTATTCAAGCTACTGACAAGATGAAACAGTTAAAACTTCAGCTTGAAAAGTCAAGGTTGTTGTCCACTCCATTATAGTTAATTTTTCCGCGCTGCCAACCCTATTAAATGAAGAACTAACAAGAAAATAATAGGGTTACCGACTCATAGCGTGTATTACAGGCCTCAACCCGTCGCAAGACGGGTGCTGCATTCGAAAGGTGCAGCCCAGTGGAAGTAAAAAGCGTTAGGCGGTTTCCCACATTGTCATGGAAGGGTTCTTCCATACAAGTGGTTGGCAGCACGCGGAGATAAATTGTGATTACGGAGGAAAACATGGACGTGGAATTTTATTACTTAATCGCTGCGGCTGTAGGAATTTTTGTTGTGGCTTTTGCTCTGGGTTGGAAATTAAATTCAGTCAAAGGAATTAACAGCCTCAAAAAAGCCGAAGCGGAAGCAGATAAAAT
>JALWGH010000122.1:0-11409 GCA_027013735.1 Melioribacteraceae bacterium | reverse complement strand
GATAAAATAATTAAAGACGCGGAAAAGGAAGCCAAGAACCTTAAACGTGAAAAGTTGTTGGAAGTTAAGGACGAATGGCTCAAGAAGAAACAAGAATTTGACAACGAAGTTAATACAAGACGTCAGAAACTTTTAAATTACGAAAAACAACTTGAAGTTCGGGAAGAAAGTCTCGAAAAACGCTTTGACCTTGTTCTTGAAAAGGAAAAAGAGAACAAGCAGCGCGCTACCGAAATCGAACGGTTGAAAGACGACCTGAAGAAAAAGAACGAAGAACTCGAACATCTCATTTACGAACAAAACGTTCGTCTTGAAAAAACCGCCGGGCTTACAACCGAAGAAGCAAAGAAAATGTTAATGGAAAACATGATCGACAAAGCCCGTACGGATGCTTCGGTTTATATTAAAGAAATCCGCGACAACGCAAAGGCGGAAGCTAAAAAAGAAGCCCAGAAAATTGTTGTTCAAGCTATTCAACGCACTGCCGTTGACCACGCGGTTGAAAGCACCGTGTCCGTTGTTCAGCTTGCAAACGACGACTTGAAGGGAAGAATAATCGGACGCGAAGGAAGAAACATCCGTGCTTTCGAGGCTAAAACCGGCGTTGACGTTATTGTTGACGACACACCCGAAGCCGTGATTCTTTCGGCATTCGATCAATTCCGGCGGGAAGTTGCCCGCATTGCGCTCGAAAGATTAATTGCCGACGGCAGAATCCACCCGGCAAGAATCGAAGAAGTTGTGGACAAAGTCCAAGAAGAACTTGAAGACGAAATAATGCGGGAAGGCGAAAACACATTAATTCAATTGGGCATTCACGGCGTTCATCCCGAACTTGTTAAACACATCGGTAAAATGAAATACCGCTCCAGCTACGGACAAAACCTGCTCCAGCACAGCATCGAGGTGGCTTACATTACGGGAATACTCGCAGCCGAACTCGGCTTTGACCCTGTGCTTGCAAAACGGGCAGGATTGCTTCACGACATCGGCAAAACCGTTGACAAGAGCGTTGAAGGTCCTCACGCATTGATTGGCTACGAACTTGCTAAAAAATACAAAGAGCACCCGATTGTTGTTAACGCAATCGGCTCTCACCACGAAGACATTGAAATGGAGCATCCCATTTCAGCGCTTGTTCAAGCGGCAGATGCAATCAGCGGTGCGCGTCCGGGCGCAAGACGCGAACCTCTCGAAAGCTACGTAAAACGGCTTGAGAATTTGGAAAAACTTGCGGAATCTTTTGACGGCGTTGCTAAGACTTACGCAATTCAAGCCGGACGTGAAATCCGCGTTGTAGTTGAACCCGACAAAGTTGACGACGATTTTTCCGACAAATTGGCTTACGACATTGCTCAAAAAATTCAAGACGAACTTGAGTACCCCGGACAAATTAAGGTTACGGTTATCAGAGAAGTGAGAAAAATAGCTTACGCTAAGTAAGAAATTTAATTCGTTAAGGTTAACCAAAGGAAGGACAAGATGAGCAAGACATTGAAAATAGGTATTACGGGAGGGATTGGAAGCGGCAAAACAATGGTCGCAAAATACGTGCAATCGCTTGGCTATCCGGTTATTTACGCCGACGATGTAGCCAAACAAGTAATGGTGGAAAACGAGTACGTCAAGGAAAAAATAATCGAGGCTTTCGGCGAAGAGGCTTACAAAGACGGCGAACTCAACAAAGAATTCATTGCCGAAGAAATCTTTAACTCTCCCGACAACAGAAAGCTACTCGATGTAATCGTTCACCCGCCGACAATGAAGAGAATCAAGGATTTAATTTACGAAAACGTGGGGCAAAACAAATTCGTGTTTGTGGAAGCTGCGCTTATTTACGAAGCAAAATTCCAGCACGTTTTTGATTTCATTATTCTTACCGTGGCGGACGAGGACGTTAAAATAAAGCGTTTGCTCGAAAGGGATGACACAACCGTCGAGGAAATATTAAAGAAAATGAAAAGCCAATGGCAGGATTCGGCAAAACAGGACAAAGCTGATTTTATTGTAACAAACAACTCTACTCCTGAAGAGCTCTACAAGAAAATAGATTTTATTCTTAGTGTCTTAGGAAAAGTTCACAAATAGACTTTCGGCGAGGTAAGAATGAATATTCTTAAGAAAGGCATCGTTAAAATGGTTTCGGTAATGCCCGAGTCCGTTGTTTTTATTTTTGCACAAAAATACATTGCCGGCAAAAAACTTGAAGACGCACTGAGAGTTACAAAAGAACTTAATGCCAAAGGAATCTACACCACACTCGACGTTTTAGGCGAAGGAATTAAGAACGAAGAAGAAGCCATTGCAGCGCAGAAGCAAATACTCAGCATCTTTGACGTGATTGAAGAGCAAAAGCTGTTGAGTAACGTTTCAATTAAACCCACGCAAATGGGGTTGATGATTGACAAGGAACTTGCTTTCGAGCTGATTTCCGAGATTGCCGAAAAAGCCGCTTCCTACAATAACTTTGTCAGAATGGACATGGAAGATTCTTCCACAACGGATGCGACAATTGAGATTTACAAAAGACTTCACGAAAAGTACGACAACATCGGTATTGTAATTCAAGCTTATTTGCGCAGAAGTTACGACGACGTAGCAGCGTTAAATCCGCTGGGAACTAATTACCGCTTGTGCAAAGGCATTTATATTGAACCGGAAGAAATAGCTTACCAAGACCGGGAAGAAATACGGCAGAATTTCTTAAAGATACTTGAAAAAATGTTTGACGACGGTAATTACGTAGGCATCGCAACTCACGATGAATATTTAATTAACAAAGCCTACGAAATGATTAAGGAAAAGAACATTCCAAAGGACAAGTTCGAGTTCCAGATGCTTTACGGAGTTACCGAACACTTGCGGGACAAAATAAACGCCGACGGTTACAAAATCAGAATTTACGTTCCTTTCGGTGAGCAATGGTACGCTTATTCCGTAAGGCGCTTGCAGGAAAATCCACACATCGCTTGGTACATCACTAAAAGTTTGTTCGGCCTTAAATAATGAATGTACTTGGAATCGAAAGCTCTTGCGACGAAACTTCCTCGGCGGTTATTTCCAACGGAATATTAAAATCCAATTTAATTGCGTCGCAGGATTTTCACAAAAAGTACGGCGGGGTTGTACCCGAACTTTCGAGCCGCGCACATTTACAAATAATCTCCCCTCTCGTTAAAGACGCTTTGGAACAATCGGGCGTTTCCCTTGAAAACATTGACGTTGTAGCCTCTACGGCTGGTCCCGGTTTAATCGGAGCTTTGTTAGTAGGACTTTCTTACGCTAAGGGTCTTGCTTTTTCCGCAGGGAAAAAGTTCATTCCCGTTAATCACATCGAAGGACACATTTTCTCAGGTTTCTTAATGGAAGAAAAACCGGAGTTCCCTTTCCTTTGTCTTGTTGTTTCCGGCGGGCACACTCTTTTGTTAATCGTAAAGAGCGAAACCGAAATAGTTAAATTAGGCACAACGATTGACGACGCAGCTGGCGAAGCGTTCGACAAAGTGGCAAAACTGCTCGGGCTCGCTTACCCGGGCGGACCTTTAATTCAAAAATACGCAGAGCAAGGAAACCCTGAATCAATTAAATTCCCCGTGGCACAGGTTAAGAATCCGTTTGACTTTTCTTTCAGCGGTTTGAAAACCGCTGTTCTAAGATTCAAACAAAAAGAATACGGAGACAACGGAAAAGTACCGGAAGAAGATTTGCCCGATATTACTGCGTCTTTTCAACGTGCAGTCGTTAAAGCCCTTACAGGCAAGCTTATTCAAGCGTTGCAAAATTACGAAGTAAATTCCATTTCGGTTGTGGGCGGCGTGGCAGCAAACCTTGCGCTAAAAAATGCAGTTAACGACATCGGTAAAAAGTTTGACAAAAAGGTAGTAATCCCCGACATTCAATATTGCGGGGACAACGCTGCAATGATTGCTTTGCGGGGAATGCAAATTGCACAAAACGGAATTGAATATTCTTTTGATTACGGCGCTTACCCCTCATTGAAAAAAGGCGATTTGAGATTTTGGAAAGAAATGCTTTAACAAATGGACGACAAACTTAAAAACATTGTAAACGTAGAGCGTGAAAGAATGCCGTTAAACAAAAACGACATTTTACTTATTGCGGCATTTTTCGGATTACTTTTCGGTTGGTTAATTTACTTTTTCTTCGGTCCAAATTATTACGGCGGGACATCCCCGAAAGTATTGACCGTCAAAAAAGGTGCAAATTTCGAAGAGGTAATCGACTCACTTTACGCAGACAGAATTATTCCGAACAAATTCGGGATGCGCGTTTCAGCCTTTATTTACGGGGCTGAAAAACAAATAAAAGCGGGAAAGTACTTAATTCCCAACGGTTTGAGCTACATGGACATTTTGGATTTGCTAATCAAAGGTGTTCCCGCAAAACAAAAGTTGGTAACAATTCCCGAAGGTATTTGGCAGAAGGATTTGGCTTCCCTGCTCCACAAACAGCTCGGTTTGGATTCGGCAAAAATAATGAGATTGAGCAGGGACAAAAAATTCCTGCGCAGTCTTGGAATCAGGGCAAACAACTTGCAAGGCTACCTCCTTCCTGACACTTACTATTTCTTTTTGAACATGACGGAAAAAGACGTGTTGAGAAAATTAAAGAGAGCAATGGACAAAATTTTCGAGCGGGAGGATGTGCGCCGCCAAATGAGAAAGTTACAGATGACGAAACACGAGATTCTTACATTAGCTTCTATCATTGACGGGGAATCGAACATTACCGGCGAGTTTAAACGCATTTCGGGAGTTTACCACAACAGGCTAAACCGCGGAATGAAACTACAAGCAGACCCGACAATTCAATATTTACTGCGCAACAGGAAGAGACACAACAAAATTTATTACAAAGACCTTGAAATTGATTCGCCCTACAATACCTACAAATACAGGGGTTTGCCGCCCGGACCAATTAACAATCCCGGTAAGGAAGCTATTTTCGCTGCCTTGTTCCCCGAAAGAAATAATTACTATTACTTTGTTGCAGACGGCTCCGGCGGACACGTTTTTGCAAAAAGTTTAAGCCAACATTTACGTAACGTTAGAAAATACAGACAATGGCGAAGAAGACACCAATAAAATTATTTTTACTTTCAGCACTTGCACTGGGACTTTTAAGATGTGCCAATCAGCTGCCTCCGAGCGGCGGCGTGGTGGACAAAATTCCGCCCGAAATTATTAACACCCACCCTGCCGACAAAACCGTAAATTTTAACGACGACCACGTAAGTTTCACCTTTTCCGAATATGTGGACAAACGTTCTGCCAAGGATGCAATTTTCATTTCCCCTGCCATTCCGGGCGAAAAAGAATACGATTGGAGCGGTACAACGCTCGAAATTACATTTGAAAAAGATTCCTTAATGCCGAACACGACCTATTCTTTCATTGTTGGAACAGACGTTAAAGATATTAACCACGGCAACAAAATGGCGGGAGCCTTTACGCTCACATTTTCTACCGGTAACAAAATTGACCACGGGCTTATTGCCGGAAAGGTTTACGATGCAAAACCGCAAGGCACAATGATTTTTGCTTACAGGCGAAGCCTTGGCAAAGCCAACCCGCTAAAGTACAAACCCAATTACATTTCGCAAGTCGGGGAAGACGGGAAATACAAATTGGTCGGGCTTGCCAACGATTCCTACGAAATCTTTGCGGTCAAAGACAAGTTCATGGATTTGCTTTACAATGTAGAAGAAGATGCGTACGGAATCCCTTTTAAAGAAACATTATTAAACGAGAAAGACTCCGTCATTAACAACGTAAACTTTTTCTTAACAAGGGAAGACACAACCGCACCAAACGTGCTCGAAGCAACAATGACCGACAAAAGCCACATTTACTTGCAATTAACCGAGCCAATCGATTCTTCCAAGTTAACGGCAAACAATTTTTTCTTCTTTGATTCCACCAACTCGAAAAAAATAAAAATTAAATATTGGTTTAAAAAAGAATCCAAACCGACCGACTATTTTTTGGCGTTCAGTGACACTCTGAACGATGCGGACGAAAATTATTTAATAGTCAAAAACCTTTTCGACAAAGCAGGTAATTGTCTTGCCAAAAGCGAAATCCCCATTGCAGTTAGCAACAAACCGGACACAGTAGCAATAAATATTAAGTCCGTTAGAACAAAATACGGAAATAAAATAAATCCCTACGACCCTTGCGTATTTGTTCTGCTTACCGATGCTACGGACACATTAAAAGCAAAAAGCGGGATTACAGTACTGGACAAAGACAGTATTGCTCAGAAAATAAATGTTCGCTTTTTGAACAGTTCATTTTTTGAAATATTCTTAGAAAACGCAAAAGCAGACAACAAATATTCATTTAATTTTCAAATGACTCACTTCCCCGATGCAGCCGGTAATGTAACCGACACCGTTTACACAAGTACCCTTTCTTCAATGAACAAACTTGCTTTTTCCGGCGCAGAAGGAAAAATTAAAAACGTTTCCAACTTGCCTGTTGTTGTAACATTGCAAAAAGCCGACAAGAAAGAAATTGTTTACAAAAAAACTTTAGTTCAAAATTTGAACTTTAAATTCAAACACGTAATCCCGGGCAAGTACATTCTTTGGGCGTTCGAGGACAAAAATAAAAACGGTAAATACGATTACGGTAAAGTACTCCCCTACACTCTTTCGGAAAAATTTAAGTTCTACCCCGACACATTAAACCTGCGCGCACGTTGGCCTGTTGGGGATATTGTTCTTGACTTTGGAGACGATTAGTACTTAAAACGGAATTTGTCATTTGCCCTCTCCTTCGGAGAGGCAGGTTCGCCGCCGGCGGAGCGTCATTAACGAGTCTTCTAAAATAGTTCTCGGTCATTTGCCGACTTCGTCGGCGTAAACATTATTGGAATTTAATTTCCACTAAATCGAAATATTTTTTTTCTTCGGTTAAATATTTAAAAATAATTTCAAGCGATTTTTTCTGTCCTTCCCAAGCAAGCAAATCACGAGCAGTTGAATAATCGCACCAACGGAAATCCACGTGTTCTTCCGAAAGAATCACAGTGCCTTTTTTAACAAGGGCGACAAAAACGGGAATTAAAATTATCGCGTCTTTTTCCGCGGAATAAAATGAATTCACATTAGGCGCAGACCAAAGTTTTTCAACTTCGAGATTTGTTTCTTCTTTAATTTCACGTATTGCGGCTTCGTAAGCTTTTTCATCTTTCTCAATTGAGCCGGAGACCATTTGCCACAACCCCGGGTAAATCTCCTTTTCCGAACGTTTAATTAAAAGGAATTCGGGCATGCCGTTGTTTATTCTAAACAAATGCACTTCAACCATTCCTGTAATTACTTCCATTTTTACCTCTCAAAAATAAGCCCGCGCTTCTGCGCGTAAATTGTGAATTATTTTGTCCCCGCCGCGTTTCCTGCCCCAGTAGCTAAGAGTAGTTTGTAAATTTGCTGCAATTCTGTAATCGAAACTTATTCGAACGGAATAATTTTTACCAATTGAATTTCCTTGAGTAATCTCAAAGGGAATGTAATTTTCGGTGGAGTTTGAGCTTAACTCTGTTCGTTCTGTTTCGATGCGAAGCCTTCCCCTGCCCTTAAATGAAAAGGTTATCCTGAGCGCCTGTGCGTTTTTGTCAATAATAGTAGGCTTTTCGGGAAAGTCGTCTTTACTTTCGGCAGCTTTTAATTTAAACCCTACTTCAACATTAGAGTAGGGGCGGTAAGAAAATTCCGTTGCAACTTCCTTATTAATAATTTCGTGTGAACGGTTTGTGTTTTTGGGAGCTACGAAATTATCCGTCACAAATCTGAAATCCGTTTGGTTGTTAATTTCTTTAACAAGTCTGAATTTCAAACGCACTCCGTTCTCACGGTAAAATCCCCTTTCCGTTCCTGCGCTGTATTGAGAAAGTTTTTTAACCTGCCTGAACCTGTAGCGCGCCGAAAAATCTCTCTTATTCCTAAAAAGAAAAAAATCATTTTGAAAAATTTGAGAGCCACGGAGCGTAGTGGAATCTTTCAAAAAGTAATTCATATTAAGCAAATAAATTCTGCTTAAATTTTCTTCCTTGCTTTTTTCGTCAACTCGGTAAAATGTCTCTGTGGAAATTGCATCCAAAGCTTTTTCGAAAAAAGAATTTCCGTGAAATAATTTTGCGAAGTCTAATCTCCAACGAGTATTTAACTGCAAGGATATTGTCGGGTAAAGCTGGTCAGTAGGTACAGTGGTCAAAATATAATCGCCGTTAATGTCCGTCTGCTCAAATTCAAAATCGTCGGCAACACCGTTGTTGTTAAGGTCTCCGAGGTAAACGTAATTTCCGTTGCCCACAGGCACACGCACAAAAACCCTTTGCAGTTTAGCCGTTCTTTCCGTGGCGGTATTGTAATAAACATTTCCGGTAATAAAGCGCTTTAGAATATTCATCCTCGAATTAAATCTAATCAGAACTGTTTTGTTGTTTGTCTTTCCGCCGGAAACAAATCCTGCCGAATATTTTTTCGAGCGGAAGGTTAAATCCAACTTGGCTTTCAGATGACTGCTGCCGGAATAGTTTACCGTCAGCGTTTTCAAATTGGCTTCCGATTCTTTTTGCAGCTTGCCGCTCAAGGGGAAATATTCAATTCTCTGCGAATATTTTGCGCCGAGAGTAATTCCGTAAAAATTGAGAAGATTTAAAAACGGCGAAACTTCAAAATATTTGTGTGAAGTGCTTAGCAACGAATCAACGCCGGAATATTCTTCTTTGTTTTCAAACAAATAATTCACGCCCGGAGTTAACTTGAAAATCGAAAAACCGATTGAACCGTTTTGACGCATCCAATTGCTCTTAATTTGTAAAGTTTTTTTCGTAACATAATCCACATTAAAAGCGGCGTCAATTCCGGAAAGTTTTTCAGCTTTCAATCCGCCCACAAATCTGTTTGCATTGAACAAATCGCCTGTTTTCAAATTGCCGTATTTCCCCGAAAGGGAAAGCCTTTTGAGCGGGGTGTAATTTAGCTCTGCCTCGGTTAGGGATTCGTTTGCATTGAATTTGTTTTCAATATTGTAGTCGCGTTTGAATTCAACTTCGTTAATTCTGTCGAATGCGGAATAACAAGCCCCGACAAACCTTTGCCTGAGCGAGAGGGACATTTTTCCTAATTGCAAACCACCTGCTTTCAATGCGGTCGGCAGAATTTTGAGCGAAAGGTTTCTCGCAAAGCCGGAGTTGTCATTGTCATCGATTTCCGAAAATTCATTTTTGTCCACAAGGCTTCCGGCAAGTTCGAGATTAAGTAAAACATTTTTCAAAGGCGAATAGCTGACTAAAACGTTCCCGCCTTTGTGGGACGCGGGGAGAGGGAGCCTCACAATCGGCAGATAATCGCCCTGTCCGATTCCTACAAATTTGTAATTGCCGATGCTTTCCTTCACGTAGTCCCCTTTCCCCTGCCCGACGTAGCTAAAAACGGTATTGTAAACAGAAGTTGCCGCACCGGGCAAATAGACGTAGTAGGAAAAATTTTTCCCGTCAATCACGGTGTCAACTTTTGTGTAAGTCCCTTTTACTACTCCGTTGGAATCCGGCTTGGCGGGGGTAATCCCAGAATACTCGGCTTTTGCCGGATCGTCGCCGGCGGCTGCTAAAATCTTTTTGTCCTTGTCGCTTAAGATTAAATCAATCGGGCTTTTCTCATCGTCGCCTTCGCTGAAAAAGTTGACGCTAATTGTTAACTTGTCATTAAATAAACTTGTCGTTCCGTTTGCCCCCAAGAACGTGCGTTTGTATTTCCTTGCCGTGTATTCGAAATCGACGTAAATTCGCGAAGCGGAAGTAATTAACCTCTGCGGAGTAAAAGTAATTTCTGCGTTGGCATATTCAATTGTGTAATCGTTGCTCTCGCCTCTTTTCATCAGTATGCCGTCAACGTAAACTTTCTCGCTGCCTGCAATAACAATAATTTCCCGTTCGCCGTTCCTGCCTGTTAATCTGTAAGGACCCTGCACGCCATCAATTCCGTTGAATTTGACGGAATTAAACTTTCCGCGGGAAGAAGCGTAAGCAAGGGAGAATGCGGATTTCCCGAATTTGAAATTTCCACGGAGTCCCTGCAGTTTGCGATTTATTTTACCGAATTCGCCAACTTTGTTATTTAACTCGTAATCTCCGAAAACTGCCGTAGCAAAAGGACTTTTGATTTGAATGAACACTTTGTCGAGTTCTTCAAGTCTTTCGGAATTACCCTCGGGTTGAATCGGAGAATTTTCGTCCGTTAAAGCCGCTACGAGCTCAATATCATTTGAGAGCCTTCCGGCAAGTTGTAAACGTAATCCGCTATTAAGGGAAAAATCTTTATTTGTACCAACTGTAAAACCCCTCAAAATTGTTCCGCTTTTCTTCATATTCCGCCCGAATATTGAAGAATTGGAAAGAATATTTTCGAGGGATTTTGCCTTACGTACGAATGTGTTTTTATTGGGCTCTTTTACAACTACTAATTTCTTTTTTGCGTAGGACTTTTTGAGTGAAATATTAAACTTTTTGTAAACTGCAACAATTGTGTCGGTGAGGGAATATTCAAGTGAATCGGAAAGAGCAAAGCAATTTGTCCTAATATTAAAATCAAATTGCGTGGAGTCTAATTTTTTCTCATTAATAAAAATTTCAATACTACGGGGCACAACAGCCGTAGCGCTTAAACAGTACTTGTTTTTCAATGAAACTTTGAAAGTGTCTTTTGCAACGGTAGTAACAAATCCGTTTTGGGCGAAAATTATTTTTCCGAATAGAAGAAGTAAAAATATTTTTAATCGAAAATTTGATTTCAAAGTTTTTCAACAATTAAAATTTAGGAGAAAATCGAATTGTAAATTATCAATTAAAACAGAGAAAATAAAGAAGCAACATTCATTGTAGCGCAGATTGCTTGCAATCTGCGAAAAGAGGGGAAAAACAAAAGCAAAAAAACTAAATTCTACATTTTGATGTCTCATCACAGTTTGCTCGACCCGCAAAATGCGTGTCTCAGCAAACTGTGCTACGTGGTGTTGTTACAGAACTCGGATTAACTATTACGAAGGCTACAACAGGAAGATGCTAACTTTCCACTTTCCATTTTCAATTTTCAACTAATAAAGGAATTTACGTCTCGCGTAAAATCATTTCTTATTTCTTGTTTCTAATTTCTTCTTAACTACAAACAAATACATCCTTCTGCTTTGATTTTACAAATATAAATATTATATTTAAATAAATTATTTAGAATTAAAAACTAATTAATTTAAAACTGAACAATAATTCAAATCATTTCTGACAGCGAACCTTTGAGGCGAACTGCCGGAAAGGAGGAGTAAGATGAAAAAACATTTTATTATTATTCTCTTTTCCGCATTGCTGATTTTGCCCCGTCTGATT
>JALWGH010000121.1 GCA_027013735.1 Melioribacteraceae bacterium | reverse complement strand
AGTAGTAATAGTCGGAAGGCCCAATGTGGGGAAGTCCACATTGTTCAACCGTTTGACTAAAAGTAAGAATTCGATTGTTGACGACGTAAGCGGCGTAACGCGCGACAGAGTTTACGGCGAAGTGGAATGGAACGGGAAAAGTTTTGAGTTAATTGACACCGGCGGTTACGTCCCTAATTCCGACGAACTTTTTGACGCTGCAATACGCGAGCAAATAGACATTGCAATCAGCGAAGCGGATGCAATTATTTTTCTCGTTGACGGCAAGGCGGGGGTTACGCCGATTGACAAGGAGATTGCAAAACGCCTTCACCATTCGCGCAAACCTGTTTTTGTGCTTGTGAATAAAGCGGACAATCCGCAAATAGGACTCAACGCTTCCGAGTTTTACAGTCTCGGAATGGAGCGGATTTACGACATTTCCGCACTACACGGCAGGAACTTGGGCGATGTGCTCGACGATTTAATGAAAGAATTAAACTTTCCTGAAAACGAAGGGGAAGAAGACACTCGGTTGAAAATTGCAATTGTTGGCAAGCCGAATGTAGGGAAGTCTTCCCTTACCAACTCACTGCTCGGTTACGACAGGAGCATTGTAACAAACATTCCCGGAACAACGCGCGACAGCATTGACTCCGTTCTTAAATATTACGGCGAACAAATTGTGCTTGTGGATACTGCCGGCCTTAGAAAAAAATCGAAAGTGCGTGAGAATATTGAATTTTACTCAACGGTCAGAACTTTGCGTGCGCTTGCAAATTCCGACGTGGCAATAATTTTAATTGATGCTACCTCGGGAGTTGAAAAGCAGGACCAGAGAATTCTTGAGGAGGCAATCCGCAGGCGGAAGGGAATAATAATAGCCGTTAACAAGTGGGACTTGATTGAAAAAGACTCGAACACGGCGGCAAAGTTTGAAAAAGAAATTTTAGAAAAATTGGGAACGGTTGATTACGCTCCGATTATTTTTATTTCCGCACTTACAAAGCAAAGGATTTTCAAACTCATTGACCTTGCGAAAAAAATTCAAGAGGAACGTAAAAAGAAAATAGACACGAAAACATTAAACGATGTTTTGTTGCCCGAGCTTGCAAAAACTCCTCCGCCGGCAACGCCGACGGGTAAGGAAGTTAAAATTAAGTACCTGACGCAGGTAGGGGAGAAATACCCGATATTTCTTTTGTTTGCCAACAATTCAAAATACATTCCGGATTCTTACCGCAGGTTTGTTGAAAGGTTAATTCGCGAACGCTTCGGATTTACAGGCGTTCCAATGACGCTAACCTTCAAGGATAAATGACAATAGATACATTTTTTCAGTGAACAGATAACAGAGAACAGTGAACAAAAAAAATAATTTTTGCTCAATGATCTCATTCATTCCATCCGAACATCCAATCATCCAACCTGTCGCGCCGAATCCCGCAGAATGCGGGAGAAGGCGGATCATCCAAAAGCATTCGCAAAACTCGTCCAAACGGGATTCTTGGATAATTGGATGTTTGGATTATTGGATAGCTTGATTTCCGTAGCGCGGATTGCTTGTTCTGCAAGGTCCAAAAGTCAGAATGACTCCTTTGGAGAGTTCCTTCGGAACAATCTGCGTGCTGGGAAAAAAACACACAGTTTGCCCGACCCCCGCTGATCGCGGTGGTCTCAGCAAACTGTGCTACGCTGTGATTCCAATTTATCGTTAACCCACGGATTTATCCGTGGGTTGACAAGGCAAAAAACCCCGCACATCCCAAAACCGTTTTAACGGTTTCCCCACCTCGAAAACCATTATTCAGTCACATTGAATTTGAGTTTAGTCGACAATGCCGTCAGCTTTGACAAAGTCACCCCTTTGGGGCAGCTGACGGAGGTAAGAAGACAAAAATAAAAATGGCTTTAGCCGCATTCTGTTTTCATTTAACCTTCGAACAATTGGGCTAAAGCCCGTTAAATTTATTTATCTTTGCCTGCCGTCGGATAAATCCGACGGCAATATGACTATCCCGAAAGAATGACATTACTAAAATAGTTTGTTAATGAGATATTCCTATTTGGACAAATAATTGTTTCATGTACAAAGGGTTGCAACTCGTAAGGCGGGGTTGTATTTCGTTAAAAATGTTGGTTAAATTTGTTTTGAGAATTTCAATTTATTAGTTTAACTAACTAAGCGTGAAAGTTAAAACATACGGCTGGAGGTAACCCTTAATTTGCTTGATAAAATAAAAAAAATATTTTGGTTGTTTGCTTTCCTGCTCTTTAGCGGATCTGTTGTTTTTCTTGAACAACCTGCGATTCCCCAAAACACCGTTAAACTAAAAGGTGGGAGCGATTTCGTTCATGGTTTGGCAAGACGGGAAGTTAAAAACGTTAACCCAGTTGCCAACTACTATTTCAACATTATTTTTAGTGACACACAAAAGACTTTGCAAGTTAAAGAAAAAATCGTGTGGAAAAATTTGACCTCTTTTTCAACAAAAGAAATTTATTTTCACCTTTACGCCAACGCTTACAAAAGCAACAACACTCTTTTTGCTTCCGAGTATCATTTAACTAAAGAAGCTCAAACACATTTGGAAATAAGTTCTTTCAAAATTAACGGTGTGGATTCGAAGCTTAAATTTATTATGCCGGATGTTCCCAATCCGCACGACAGCACGGTGGCAAAGGTTGATTTACCTTTTGAGATAAAGCCGGGCGACAGCATGGAAATAAAGTTTAATTATTCCTTGAAAATTCCGAAGTCCGTTAAGAGATTCGGCTATGCACCCGGTACCGACTTTGCCCTTATTTCACAGTGGTATCCCAAACCCGGGGTGTTTGAAAACGGCGTGTGGAACTGCCATCAGTATTTTGCTCATTTAAATTTCTTTTCCGACTTTGCTAATTTTTCTACTAAGGTAATTACGCCCGGTAAATACAAGGTTGTTTCAACCGGGATGCTTGAAGGTACTGAAAACAAAGGGGGAAAAACAATTTGGTTATTTAAACAAAACGGCGTTCACGATTTTGCCTGGGCAATTGGGAGTGAATTGAAAGACACGGTAAGAGTTTACGTTTTGCCTTCAGGGGAAAAAGTTAAAACCGAGTTGTTTGTTTACCCGACGGATGTGAAATACACGGAGAGGATTTTCGAAACTGTTTTTAATGCATTGGATTATTTCGGGAAGAACATTTTGGAGTATCCCTACGAAAAGATTACGGTTGTTGACGTCCCTCCTACAAGTCGTTCGGGGGGAATGGAGTACCCTACTTTAATTACGGTTAGCGCGCCACTTTTTTCTCCTGTGGATACTCACTCTCCCGAAAAACTTGTAGCGCACGAATTTATTCACCAATATTTTTACGGCATTTTAGCCAACAACGAAACCGAAGAAGCGTGGTTGGACGAAGGATTTACTTCCTACTTTGCAAGCAAGGTAATGGAAAAATATTACCCGCCTGCAAATTTGAATTTCAGATTTTTGGGCTACATTCCCGTTTACGGCATTAACTATCTTTCCTTTAGCGATATTCCCGTCATCTACACTCTCGGCTACAACGATTACCCCGAATACGCAAAAGCATTAAAGCAATATTACTCGAATTTGACTATCGGCACAATCAAGGATGTTTCTTACAAATTACCGACCCGGCTTTCTTACGTTGTTAATTCTTATTCAAAACCCGAAATAATGTTTTACACGTTGGAAAGAATTTTAGGCGAAAAAGATTTTCTGAGTTTTGTCAGAACTTTTGCCGAGCGGTTCAAATTCAAGCATCCTGCCGGAAAAGACTTTTGGAACTTGTTGCTGGAATTACATCCTGACTTGGAATGGTTCAAGCAAGAGGTGTTTAATTCTTCCGTGGTTTTTGACGATAGAATCCGTTACTTAAAAAAGACAGGGGAGAACGAATACGAGTTGTTTGCCGAAAGATTGGGCGACGGTTACTTCCCTCACAAGATTGCGGTTTACACAAAGGCGGACACAATTCATCTCGATTGGAGTGAAAAAGGGAGGTACAAAGTTTTTCGCTTCAAAAGTAAAAGCGAAGTAACCGGCGCGGATATTGACCCGAACAGAATTAACCTGTTTGATTTGAATTTTGCTAACAACTCGTTTACAATTAA
>JALWGH010000120.1 GCA_027013735.1 Melioribacteraceae bacterium | reverse complement strand
ATTTTCCCTCCTTTGGCATTAGTAAATATTTGCAAAAGCTCGCCATTGTCATCGCTGGTTAAAATTACGGGCAAACCCGCAGCCCAGGATTCAAGGCATTTAACCGGAATAAATCCGCCTGTAGAACCTTTGATTTTTTTGAGAGGAATAACACTTAAATCGCAAGAAGCTATTACTCTCGAAAGTTCCGAAGCGGGCAAAGGTTTCAAGAAAGAATATGAAACTTTTCCCTTAATTTTATTTTCAAAATCTTCTTTCTTTGTACCGTCTCCAATAAAAAGAAAGTGCAAATCTTTTTTATCAGACAAAAGCGTAATTGCCTCCGCAAGCAAATCAACGTCGTTCATTCCAAAATTAAAGAAACCGAAATAAACAGTTATTTTCTTGTCTATTGGCAAAGCAAGTTCTTTCCTTATTTTTGCCTTCTCTTCAACTGAAAGAGGTTGAAAAACCGAGGTGTCAGCGCCGTTGTAAATAGTAACAATCTCTCCTTTAGCCCCTTTTTTACAAATAATCTCTTCAAAACTCTTCAAAGGAACTATTATTTTTTTAGCACTTTTGATAATAAACTGATCAATTAATTTTAAGAAAAAAATTAAAAACTTGTTTTTAATAATTCCAAGTTTAATTCCAATGTCGGGCCAAAGGTCACGGATATCAACAATAATAGGCTTACGCTTTAACTTGGAGACAATAACTGCCGCTAAAGTCGTTGTAATTGGAGGAGACGAAGTAATAACAACATCTGGTTTAAAAGAATCAAATAAAACGTAAAAAGATGAGGAAAGAAAATAAGATAGGTATGTAAAACCACGTCCCAACAAAGAATGTTTTTTAGGAATAAAAATCGGTAAGTATGCAACGTTGTTTTCTTTGTCTAATTTAAATCTTTTTTCAAATCCGGGGTACACTTTCCCTGCGGGGTAATTTGGTTTGGGCGTTACAACCTTTACTTCATGTCCGGCTTCTTTCAAAGCTTTCACAAAATATTGAGTTCTAACCGAACCGGCTCCAACTTCAGGATAATAAAAATGACTGAAAAACAAAATTTTCATTAACTATTCCCGCTCAATTCTTGATACAAATCTAACAATTCCTGTTTATCGTTTGCCCAATTGTACTTTTCTTCGACAGCTTTCCTCCCATTAGAGCCGTAATCTACTAATGAGTTTTTCAATTCCACCACTTTTTCTTCAAAATCTTTCGGATTATTCGAAACAAACCATTGCCCGGCTTTTGTTTCTTCAATTATTCTTTTCAATGGTTTAGCATCAGAAGTTAAAATAGGCTTTGCCTGTGACATATATTCAAAAAGTTTGTGCGGAACGGTAGTATCGGCGTGATCATTCGAAGGTTGTGGAATCAAACAAACATTAGACATTGAGATATATTCTTTAATCTTTTCGTGGCCCGGCCAAGGCAAAAAATCGACAAATTCGTTAACCTTTAACAAATCAGCAAGTTTCTTTAATTTGGGTAAATGAGGTCCCTCTCCAACGATTAACAACTTAATGTTTGGAACAGATGATTTTAGAAACTGCAAAGCTTCAACCGCGGTGTCCAATCCACGGTTAAAACTTACTCGTCCTGAATATATCAAGACAAAGTTTTTCTCATATTGTTTGCTCACCTCAGGCAAAGAATTTGCCTGAGAAAACCGGGAAAGGTCAACAGTGTTTGAAACAAGCTTAATTTTATTTTCCGGAATCCCATTTTTTATTAAGCGATTTTTATTTTCTTCAGTTACAACAATCACTGCGTCAACAAAGTTTATTAAAAAGTTCTCGAAAAGATGAGCTATTTTGTAGTTCTTAAATATTCTTTCAATCAAACTTGTTTTTTTATACGACTTAAGCGCAGCCGGGTAATTTTCGTGCATATCAAAAATCAAAGAACGTTGGCTATAGAATTTAAGAACAACTCCGAAAGGTAACATCGGCAAATCGTGAGCGTGAATTACAACCGGTTTTGATTTTTCCATTGTAGCCAAAGCCTTAGCCAACATCCTAAAATTAAAAATTGCGGGAAAGTTCAAGATTTTATTAAGCTTTTTATTCTTTGTTAATGCCTTTAGTCGAACAATTTCACAATACTCAAAATTTCCGGCTTTTTCTTTTTCGTATTGATTGCAAAAGAGCGTTACTTTGTAACCATTTTCCGCAAGAGCTTTAATTTCTTTCTCCAAACGAATGTCGGGGGGAAATTCGCTTTGTAATAACATTAAAATGTTCTTCATAAAAATCTCAAATCTTACTATTATGCTTAACAAAAAGCAACAGAAAATAATATTTTGCTTTTTTAAATTTCAAACTATCAAAAGTAACAAACGCTAAAACAAAATTAATTATTGTGCGATTTAAAACACCTATAAGATGAAGAAAATAAAAAATATTTCTTTTCAAAAAAGGATAATGTTTCCAATAAAATTTTAGCCTCGCAATTGCCGCTAATTTATATTTAAAAAAGTTTGCTTTAGTAGCCGTAGCTCCCCCAATGTGAATAACCGCTGTTTTAGGATAATATACAACTTCGCCAATTTTCTTCTTAAATCTATAACATAGATCACTTTCTTCGCCAAAAAAGAAAAAGCTTTCATCAAACCCAGAAAGTTTATTAAATGCTTCCTTAGAAATCACAAAAAAAGCACCTTTAATAATATCCACCGAATATTCGACTTTATCTTCCGAAAAGTCAAGAAAATACTTATTAAAAAAAGCCGATTTAGGAAAAAGTTTGTAAAGGAAAAAAGAGATACCTATTAAATGGCCAAAGTCTTCAAATTGTGAATATGATATTTGATGTGTTAAATCGGGATTCAACAGTTTACACCCAATAATAACTTCTTTATTATTTTTCCGTAAATAGTCCCATATTATTTTAAGAGTATTTTCAATAAACAGGACATCATTGTTTACAAACACTAAATATTTCCCATTTGCCTTTTTAACCCCAATATTATTGGCGGCAGCAAAACCTAAATTTTTTGCATTTTCAATCAAAATAACATCTTCAAACTTCTTTGTAACATTGCTTACTTTACACTCAGTAGAAGCATTATCTACAACAATGATTTCATAATTTACTTCTTGGGTATATTTCTTTACCGAGTTAATACACTGCTCCAATAAATCGCAATTATTGTAGTTAACTATAATTACTGAGAATAATACTTTTTCTTTATCCATGTTTTAGTTGCTGTCTTAAAAATAATATTTCATCATTATTAAAAACTCTTAAAATAAATGCACACACAATAATAAACGTTAAAGCAAGAGGGAAATAAATAAATATATTCAAATCCGAAATTAAATCAAGTAAAATAAAACTGCACATAGCCCACAGTAAGATTTTAAAAGAAAAAAATTGAATTTTCAAATTTATTCGCTTTAAGAAATTCAATAATATAATCGTACCTAAAAAAGAAGAAAATAACCTCGCTGCTGCAGCCCCTTTGAGCCCTAAGAGATTTATTGAAACAGCGCTTATAACTATTGTTGCAAGCGTAACAATGATAATATAAAAAAGATTGTATTTTTGTTTTCCTTTAGCAGTAAAAACATCCAAAATAAAAAAATTAAAAAATGAAAAGATTAACGTCCAAAATAGTAACGAAGTAATTAAACCAATGCCTGAATACTCATTCCCGAACAATAAAACATTTAACTCATCCGTTTTAAAATTAACTGTTAATGCTATAGTTAATGCTACTATCAACAATACTTTTACTATTAAACTAATTTGAAAATCAATTTTTTTATTTTCTTTTATCGACTTCACAAACAACGGGAAAAAGGTCGTAATCAGAGAAGCAGGAATAATAAGCAACGGTCTAGATAAACGGATAGCAGTCGAATATAATCCTACAGCTTTTTCAGATAGGAAAATTTTAATTAGAAATATATCTATTTGTAAATAGAAAAACGCTAAAAAAACATAACCGGCAAGAGGAAGAGATTCTTTTACAAGGTATTTCAACGAATTTAACTCAAATAAAAGTTTAATATTTTCTTTCTTTAGATTCCAAAAGAACAAGAAGAGAAAACCAGGAATATTAGCAGCTACATAAAAACAAAGAAAAGTAATAAAGCTTAATTTGAAAAAATATACTAAGAAAATAAGAATTAATAA
>JALWGH010000119.1 GCA_027013735.1 Melioribacteraceae bacterium | reverse complement strand
GTGTTAAGAAAGAAGAAATTATTCCTAATTATTTTTTGCCACCGATTTTAAACCTGTGCCCCAATTTCTGATGACTTTGACGGAGCCGTTTGTTAATGAAAATTCTTTATTAAAAAAATTAAAAATATTTTTATTATACTTAAAGTTTAAAAAGAAAATTTTTGAAACAAGCTATTTTGGGAAGAGGATAAATAGCAGCGTTTTTAATCTTAATTTCAAAAAACAATTTTAAAAATTTTATTCGGCATTTGTCGTGAGGAATAAATGGAGAAAAAAATAGTAATAATCCCCACTTACAACGAGCGTAACAATATTGCGAAACTAATTCCCGATATTATTGAACTCTACCCGAATATGAACATCCTTGTGGTTGACGACAACTCGCCTGACGGAACGGGGGATTATGTTGAATCTCTTTCCCAACACGATAGCAGAATTCATTTGATAAGGCGCGAAGGTAAACTGGGGCTCGGCACGGCTTATGCCGCGGGTTTCAAATATGCGCTTGAAAACGGATTTGAAATAATTGTTCAAATGGATGCGGATTATTCCCACGACCCGAAAGTAATTGCCGACTTTCTTGAAAAAATCAAGGATTACGATTTGGTCATCGGCAGCCGTTACGTTACCGGTGTTAATGTAATTAACTGGCCGATGAGCCGTTTGCTGCTTAGTTATTTTGCAAATGTTTACACGAGAGTAATCACCGGTTTGCCGGTTAAGGATGCAACCGGCGGATTCAAATGTTTCCGCAGGAAAGTGTTGGAATCCATTGATCTCGGCAGTATCCGTTCAAACGGTTACGCATTCCAAATTGAAATGACATTTAAAGCTTACAGAAAAGGATTTAGTATTAAGGAAGTGCCAATCGTATTTGTTGACAGGGTGGAAGGCAAATCCAAAATGTCCAAAAAGATTGTGCGCGAAGCAATTTTCATGGTTTGGAAACTCCGTTACAGAAGTATGCTGGGAATATTGAGATAAGCAATGCCCGATATTTCAATAATAATAGTCAACTACAACGTTAAAGAATTTCTCCTGAACGCTCTGGAATCCGTCTTTAAAGCCGCACAAAATCTTACGCTTGAAGTAATTGTTGTTGACAATGCTTCGGAAGACGGAAGCGTTGAAGCTGTGGAAAGCCATTATCCGCAAGTACTGTTAATACGGAACAAAGAGAACCTTGGCTTCGGCAAAGCTAATAATATCGGGCTTGAAAAGGCAACAGGGAGATTCATTCTTCTCTTAAATCCCGACACAATCGTACGTGAGGACACATTTGTAAAAATGCTTGCTTTTTTTGAATCTCATCCCGAAGCGGGAATGGCAGGGTGCAAAGTTTTGAATCCCGATGGCACGCTCCAATTGGCTTGCAGGAGAAGTTTTCCCGGACCATGGACGTCTTTCACCAAAGTAACGGGATTGAGTTCGTTATTCCCCAAAAGTAAATTGTTTGCAAAATACAATTTGACTTACCTCGACGAAAACGAGACTTACGAAGTTGACGCAATCTCCGGCTCGTTTATGATGTTCCGCAAAGATGTGTACGAAAAAATCGGCGGATTCGACCCTCGCTTTTTTATGTACGGCGAAGACCTTGATTTCTGTTACCGCGTAAAACAAGCGGGATACAAAGTTTATTATTATCACGAAACGGAAATAATTCACTACAAAGGTGAAAGCACAAAAAGAAGTCCGCTTGACGAAACAAAGATTTTTTACGATGCGATGAAGCTTTTTGTAAACAAACATTTTTCTTCTTCTTTCATAGTAGAGTTTATTTTAAAACTCGCAATTTCAATCAGGCGGACATTTGCATTTTTGAATCATTACAAACTTCCGATTCTTTCTTTTATTGCCGACACACTTTTGTTTGCTCTTTCCTTGTTGCTTGCCGAAAGCATTTACAAAAACAATAAATGGCTTGGTTTTCCTCAAAGCGTTAAGCCGATGATTTACATCATTCCGTCCGTTTTACAGGTGCTTGTCTCGGGAATGTTCGGGGCTTACAAAAAGAACGCTATTTCCGTTTCGAGGAGTTTGCTTTCATTGCTTTTCGGGGTGATCGTTATTTCTTCGCTGACGTTTTTCTTTAAACAGTACGGCTACTCGCGGGCGGTTGTCTTAATAACCTACTCGTTGGCAATTATTTCTTTCAGCCTTTGGCGGATAATTGCAAAGCTATTTTTTAAAATCGGCATTTCCGTTGAAGACCGTGCGGGTAACACAATTGTTGTTGGTACCGGCAAAGCGGCGTTGAATTTGGCTAAAAAATTAAAATCAAATTTTACGGATATTTACAATGTGGTGGGCTTAATCGGAAAGACTTTCAAGGACGTCGGCGCTTCGATTGAAGGTTACGAAGTGTTGGGAAGCGTTGGAAATATTAACAAAATAATTAACGAGAAAAACATCAGGAAAGTAATCTTTTCTTCCGAGGAAGTTTCCTTCAGTGAAATGTTTAATATTGTCGCAACGTTACAAAACGAAAACATCAGCTTTCTTTTTTCGGGTGCGCGGTTGGATTACCTTGTTGGCAAATCTTCGGTTACGATGCTCGACGACATTCCGCTCCTAAAAGTTAATTACAACATCTCTTCCTTTTCCTACAGAGTGTTAAAAAGAGCTTTCGACTTAACCCTGTCGTCCGTAATTTTACTTTTGTTTTATAGTTTCATATATTTGATTTCAAGAGTTAAAAGGAAACGTTCCGATTTTGAAAATTTTATTCTCGGGGTCCCTGCGGTTTTTACCGGTAAAAAAAGTTTCGTCGGACCGCGCAAAAGTTCTTACTACAAATCCCTCTACATTGGGAAGCCCGGATTGACCGGCTATTGGTACACCGAAATTTACGATAGAAACGATCCCGAAGAAGAAGTAAAATTGGATATTTATTATGCGCGGAATCAAAGCGTTTGGCTTGATCTTGAAATATTAGGAAAAACTCTCTCGAAAATGTTAATAAGTACGGAGAAATAAATGGCAAAAAACATTTTGGAATTTGAAAAACCGATTGCCGAGCTTGAGCAAAAAATAGAAGAAATGCGGAATCTCAAGGGCGACATTGATTTGAGCGAGGAAATCGAAAATCTTGAAAAAAAGGTGAAGGAATTGAAAAAAAGCGTTTACAGTAATTTGACTCGCTGGCAGCGCGTACAACTTGCGCGCCATCCGCAACGCCCATACACGCTCGATTACATTTACTTAATGACGGAAAATTTTATTGAACTCCACGGCGACAGGCTTTATCGCGACGACCACGCAATTGTCGGCGGCTTTGCCCAGTTGGACGAATACAAGGTAATGATCATCGGGCATCAGAAAGGAAGGGACACAAAGAGCAATCTCTTTCGTAATTTCGGAATGCCTAATCCCGAAGGTTACCGCAAAGCATTACGTTTGATGAAGCTTGCCGAAAAATTTAACAAACCTGTAATTACTTTGCTGGACACTCCGGGTGCTTACCCCGGACTTGAAGCGGAGCAAAACGGACAGGCGGAAGCAATTGCAAGGAACTTACTCGAGATGAGCAGGCTTAAAGTTCCCATTATTGTTGTTGTAATAGGGGAAGGTGCAAGCGGCGGCGCTCTCGGCATCGGAATAGGAGACAGAGTCCTGATGCTTGAAAATACTTGGTATTCGGTTATTAGTCCCGAGTCCTGCTCAAGTATCCTTTGGAGAAGCTGGGATTACAAAGAGCAAGCAGCCGAAGCGCTTAAACTAACGGCGGAAGATTTGAAAGCTCAAGGAATAATTGACAGAATAGTTCCCGAACCTCTCGGCGGTGCACACAAGGATCACGAGAAAATGGCGGAAACGCTTAAAAACGTTTTGAAGGAAGAAATCAGTGCTCTCGTAAAAATCAAACCCGACAAACTTGTTGACCTCCGGCGGGAAAAGTTTGGCAAAATGGGAGTCTTCGTCGAATAGCATTACAATTACAAAAATGAATTCCCTTAATATTTACGGACGTTCTTGATGTTAAAACACACGGTTTCAATTCGCGTTAAATATGCAGACACGGATGCAATGGGAATTGTTTACAACGGCAGATATCTTGAATATTTCGAGGTGGGCAGAACCGAACTTTTAAGAGCACACGGACTCCCGTATTCGGAAGTGGAAAAAGCAGGATACCAACTT
>JALWGH010000118.1 GCA_027013735.1 Melioribacteraceae bacterium | reverse complement strand
GTTTTCTCTTTAGATTCGTATTTCTTCAGATGATTTTCGTAAACATCTTCGGTTAAAAATATTTTTATTTCCGTGTAGTTGCACGCTTTTTCATTTAGCAATGCCTCAATCGATTTTGTGGTTCTCGTCTCTTGATTTGGACGCAAAAAGAAATCGTTAAGGGCTGAAAGCATCACATAAATTTTCACTCCGTTGCTACTTACCGAACGGAGGAAATTCTCAATTACGTAAACTGCCAAAATGCCGTGGAGATCAAAAACAAAAGTTGTGCCCTCTTCGGCAAGAGAATTTATTTTTTCGGTATTTCGCAAATCAAATTGATGTGCGTTTGTTTTTTCTGTTGAATGGAGGAAATAATTGACTTGCCTGTTCGTACTTCTTGCAATATTTTCAATGGCGGAAACCGTAGAAGGGACATCCGTCAGAAATATGAGTGGCTTCATCGGGATGATTCCTTATTTTAAATAATTCTGATTTTATTATACGGCAAAAAAACTAACGAGTCAAACGATTGTTGTACGGAATTCCGAATTCCGTATGTTTACCCGAATTTGTAATTAGTAAATAAACGGAAAAAACATTTTGACTTTTTCTGCGTAGGTTTTCCAGCTCTCGCCGTATTTCTTTGCAGCCCATTCTTCGTTCTTGGGAATTGCGTCAAAGCGGTATTGCAAAAAATTTACCGCAGGCGCAATCCACCCCAAAAGGCTGTGGCTAATCAATGCAAAGCCGACATACTGAAGAAAATCGCCGAAGTAATTGGGATGACGACACAAAGCCCAAAGTCCCGAATCCAAAATTTTCCCTTCGGAATTGTGGCGGGACTTGAAACGGATTTTTTGTAAATCGCCGAAAAAATGAATCAACGTTCCCGCCGCAAAAACAAAAACAGCCAGCCAGTCAATAACATCTAACGGCGAAAAGTCATTAACGGCAAAGTAAAAGGGCAGCGAATACAAGAATCCGGCGGAATTTGTTAAAATAAAAAGCATTACAAATCTTTCTTTAGAAGGTAAATTTTTTTCTAATTTGTTAACCGCCGTTCTTTTTTGATGGAAGAAAAGCAGCCAATTCATTTCAACCAAATAGATGACCAAAAACACAAGGGCTAACATCCCGCGAATGTTTAACGCGCCTGCGTCCCAAATAAATAAAAGCATTACAAAAAACATTACGTTAAAGCCGAAAATAAACGCGTAACGCATTTGTCCCGTACGGGCAACAGCCACAAATCCAAGCAGGCTAAAGATTTCAATTACAATTGCAGCGTAAATCCAAACAAACATTTTAATCCTCCCCGTTTAGTGTTTTAACAAAAATAACCGCAAAGACAGTAAAACACCGCCTACCGTCTCAGACTTCCAAAAGTATTCTAATCTTCACCTCAATCCCTTCGGCATTGTGAAATTTTTTCAAAGCTTTTCAACTTTATTTTCTGAATTTTACGGCAAAAAACAGAGTCAGTCAAACGATTGTTGTACGGATTTCGGAATTTCAAACATCAGGATGCATCTAATACCGGATTCCTGGATAAATGGATGCTTGGATGGAGCTTTGGAAGCGGTTATCGTGAATAGAATTGTATTTTGCATTCCTGCTCGTGCCACAACAATCCAACTATCCACTCATCCAATCATCCAATTATCCAGCCATCCAAAAATCAAATCCTAAGCACTCGTAAATCTTGATGCGGAACGAAATAACAATTTTTCAACGTTTTATGGTTTGGAATTTTATGCTACTTCACCGGCAATATTTTTGGAGGTTTCACTGTAAAACGAAGGAGTTACGCCCATTATTTTTTTGAAAGCAAAGTTAAAAGTTGATTTCGAGCGGTAGCCTACAAGCTCGCTAATTCCCTCAATTGAAATATGGCTGTAAGATTTATTGGCAAGCATACGGGCGGCTTCCTGAATTCTCAATTTGTTAATGAAATCGGAGAAACTGCAATTGTATTCTTCGTGAATTACTTGCGAAAGATATTTGGAATTGACATTAAGTTTTTCGGCAAGCTTGCCCAATGTTAAATTGGCTTGAAGGTAAATTTTTTCGCCAATTATTAATTTGTCAATTTTTTCGTGCAATTCTTCTTTTTTCTCGTCGCTCAGGGAAGAAGAAACATATTTACTTTCTTCCGCCTTTATTTCCACGTTTCGTCTTTTCGGAGTAAATCCGCCTTTTTCCACAAGTTCCATATTCCGGCGCACCAAATCCTTGTAAGCTTGATTTTTCTTTCGGTAAAGGGTGAAGATTATCCCTGAAAAAATAATCAGTAATATTATTATTGAAAAAGTGTAAGTAAGGATTAAATTTTTTCTTCTAATGGTTGCTGCCTTCAACGCAATGTCCTTGTCTTTTTTTGCCGTTTCGTATTTAATTTCAAGCTCTTGAATTTGTTTTTTCAAGTCTTGCCCGGCTAAAGAGTCTTTCTTTGTCGAAAACATTTTGAAGTACTTCAGTGCGTTAAAGTAATCGTTTTCATCTTCGTAAAGTTTTGAAATATCGCCGAGGGTATTTACGTATTCAAAACGAAGCTTTCTTTCTTTGCTGATTGAAAGGATTTCATCCATTGTTTTTTTTGCCTCTGTAAATCTCTTTAATCCTCTCAAAGCGTTGGCGTAATTGGTTAAGGCTTCCAATTTAAGCATTACCCTGTTAACCTTGTCCGCAAGTGTAACAGCCATTTTCCCGTAAGTTAACGCTTTGGTGTATCTGCCGGAAACCGAATAAATATGACTTAAAGAGTTTGCCGCGACTGCTCTGTAAAAATCGTTTTGTGTCTTGGGTAATAATTCCAGTAAATTTTTCTCCGCTTCTTTAAGCTGATTATTATCAGTGTAAGCCATTGATAAATTTAGTAAATATTCCACTTCGCCTGTCTTGTCATTTCTTTTACGGGCAATTGCCAAAAGTTTCTTAAAATATTCAATTCCTTTTCCGAACTGACCTGTTTTCATATTTAAAACAGCAAGGTCGTTAAGAACGCTCTCTACAAGAAAATTTTTCTCTGCTTTCTCTGCGGAATTTAATGCAGCAAAAAAGTAATCACTTGCCTTCTTGAAGTTTCCAAGAGCCATCTCAACCAAGCCGTATCTGATTCTAAATCTGATGTTCAGAGAACTAAGCGAGTCTTTTGGAATCAACGGACTTACTTTTGCCAAATACGCTAATGCCTTTTGAGGATTATTTTCTTCCGATAATTTTATTAATTTTAAATAGAGCCACGCTTTTGTTGAATCACTATCTGTCACTGCAATTTTATTTAGAAGTTTTTGTTCCGGGGTAATAGAAACGGAATCGGTTTTCCTGCTTTGAGAAAAACTTACGCTAAGGAGTGTAATAGAAAGTAGAAAAATTTGAAAAAATTTTTTCATTTTTTAACTTCCATTTCTTGAAGTTAAGAATTAGAAAATAAAAATGCAAAAAAAATCTAAGAAACAAGAAACCGGAAATGGTTAATCGCGATACGCGAGAAACAAGACAAGCTAATTAAAAATTAAGAATTAAGAACCTGCCTGCCGCCTGCCTGCTGGTAGGCAGGGTAGGCAGGTTAAAAATTTTGATGAATTGAGTCCCAGAGGGACGACACCTTTGTAGAACACAAAATGAAAATCTAAAAATGAGCTCCGGCGGAGCGACACTACACTTGCTAAAACGGGACTTTTGCATAATTGGAGAAATGCATTGTTGGATACAAGAGCAATTTTGTGAAAAGTTGAAAACGGGAAGTGGGAAATAAAAAAGCCCGAAAGAATCGGGCTTTGAAAAAAATAATTTTTAGTGATGTCCGCCTTGATGAACGTGTCCGTGTTCAATTTCTTCCGCAGTGGCATCTCTGACGTCCATTATCTCAACATCAAACGTGAGTTCCTGCCCGGCGAGGGGATGGTTGCCGTCAATAAATACTTGGTCGCCTTCAACTTTTGTAACGGTAATTACCAAAGGACCGTTTTCGGTTTCCATTTGGAATTGCATCCCGGGTTGAATGTCTTCGATGTCGCCAAAAGCCTCACGCGGTATTGCCTGCATTAGTCCTTCGTTTCTCTCTCCGTACGCTTCGGCAGCCGGAATAACTACGTGAACTTTGTCGCCAACATTTTTTCCTTCAAGTGCGTTTTCGAGTCCGGGAATAATATTTTGCATCCCTTGAATGTAAGCCAAAGGCTCTCTACCGTTAGAGGTGTCGAGGATTTGTCCCTCGTTGTCGCTTAATGTGTAGTGAATGGACACTACCTTTTCTTTTGATACTTGCATTTCTTTCCTTTGCATTTTGTTTGTTAAACAATAATTAAAAAGCCCTTGGGAAAATACCGGATTAAATTATCGGAAGGGAATGGCTTCAAATTATTGAGGTTATTTAATTTTCAAATATAATTTGAAATATTACAAAACGCAAAACAGCTCCAAAACATTATTTGCTCTATTGCGCAAATTAATCTAAATTTTAATTATGAATAATGAATTACAACAAATCAGAGAATTTTTCGGAAAACTTAAAAAGCTTTTTAAGTTCCTGACTTTCGTTCAACTTCTTTATTTAATTGTAGTAACGGTAACCATCCTTTTGAAAATTTTAAAACCGTTGGATAACCTGCAAGACGTTTTTCTCATCGCTGTAATATTTTCCAACTTCTTCGCTTACTTGGCGCTCAGATTGATTTACGGTTATTTTATGCGCAACAAAAATCCTAACGTCAAACTAAAAGACAAAACCGAACAATTCCAGTACCTCGCAGTCTTCCGGCTCGGCGTGATTTTTATTGACAATTTGTTAAACATTACCGTCTTTCTCTTTTCGCAAAGTTTCATTATTTTAATTATTATCTTCATTGCATGCATTCTTTTCTTTACTTTCAAACCAAGCGCTAAAAGTTTCAATAAAATCTACAACGAAAACCTGGAGTTAAACTGAAATGGAAAAAATTATTTTCTTTCCGGACAAAAAATTATTGACCAAAAGCATTTTAGCTCTGTCAACGTGGACGTTTTTCATTTTGATAATTGCTTTATTTTTGCAGATTGTTATTCCGTTGGACGGACACAGAAGCTCTACCGAAGTTGCAATGACTCTTTGGCCCATTACGATTGGAGTCATTGTGGTTCTTTGGATAATTTCTGTCCCAATGATTTTTGTTTGGTTTAAAAATCTTAAGTACGAAATTTCTCCCGAACGAATCACAATTCACAAAGGGATTATTTCCCGCAACGAGCAAAACATCCCTTTCAAAGCAATCACGGATTTTTCTTACCACCTCTCACCTTACGACAGGCTTTTAGGCATAGGCTCTTTACGCATCCAAACGGCGGGGCAAAGTCCCACGTCAACAGGCTTCGAAGGAATTTTCCACGGGCTTACTAATGGTCCCGAACTCTTGGAAGAATTACGCCAACGCGTAAAAGAAAATCAACTTAAAGTTTCCATCTCCAACCACGAGAAAGATTTGTCCGAAAGAGAAATCTTAAATAAAATTTTGGCAGAGTTGGTTTCAATAAAAGAAATTCTGAAATCAAAATAACCGGGTGCAAGTTTAAATTAGGTAGCAAAAAACAGAAGAAAGAAGAAAGAAGAAACGAGAAATAAGAAATGGTTAAACGCGAGCTGCAAGAGGCAAGACATGTTGATTAAAAATTAAGAATTAAGAATTAAGAATTAAGAATTAAAAATTAAAAATTTTGATTAATTGAGTCCCGGAGGGACGACATCTTTGTAGGACAAAAAAACAAAATTCCGGACAAAAAGCTCCATAGGAGCGACACAAACTTACAACTCGTCACGTGAGATTCAAGACTTACAAAAATCGTAACTAAACATTCAACAGCGTTTGATAAAAAACGAGATTAATGTAAGTTTGGAAGCAATAATTCCAAAATAGGTCGAAAAATGGAATCTTACATTCCAAGTTTACCCGCAGGTTAAAACAATTTTTCTCTATCGCGGGAAGGAAAGGATTCTTCGCAACGAAGTTCTGTGTATCCCTTGTGACGAATTTCTGAAAAATCTTACTCCCGGGAAATTAGAACTCAGATAGATGCTCGGCTAATTCGGGGAATTCTTCTGTTTAAAATATTTCTTAAACAGAAAATCCTTCTCTGATTCTTTAACATTTTGACACTAATTGAAATTCGAACGGAGGCAAAAATGAAAATTACAGTGATTTTATTTTTGTTAATTGCCGGCATTGTTTCGGCACAGAACGTTCGTCCCATCAGGGACACGGTCGGATTTTGCTGGCGCGCAAACGAAATGGACAAATTAATTTCCTACCTCGAGGAAAATGCCAAAGGGAAATATCATTTCACCGATGCAAATCTTGTAGCAGGAATTTCCCCTCACGACGATTTCCTTTACGCCGGCAGAGTTTACTACCCGCTCTATCCTTTAATTAAAGCGAAGGAAGTTGTAATATTCGGAGTAACACACGGAACGGTACGCCGCGCAATGAACGATCCGCACAACGTTTTGATTTTAGACAGCTACGAATATTGGCACGGACCTTACGGCAACGTTACTATTTCGCCCCTGCGCGAAAAAATCAAAAAAGGACTTCTGGAAAAGTTCTTAATGGTTAGCAACAAAGCGCAAAGAATCGAGCACTCAATCGAAGCGCTTATTCCCTTTTTGCAACACTACAACCGTAATGTTGTAATTACGCCGATAATGGTAACGGGGATGAGCTTCAGTCGCGCGGACTCAATTAGCAACAGCCTCTCGAAAATAATTGAAGCTTACATTAAAGAAAAAAACTACAAACTCGGCAAGGATATTTTCTTCTTAATTTCCAACGATGCCAACCATTACGGCAAAGATTTTGACAACTCCCCTTTCGGACTTGATTCCGCGGCGCACAAGATTGCAACCGAAAACGACAAACGAATAATTAAAAGTTACATTGAACAAAAAATCACAAAAGATGATTTACTTAAACTGACAGGTGAGATTTGGCACAATAATAACAAGCCGATTCCCTTGTGGTGCGGACGTTACCCAATAATAATGGGACTTTTAACCACAGAAAAAATTGCAAAGGACTTAACCGGTAAAAATATTTACGGCAAACTGTTTAAATACTCAAGCACGCTTACCGAAGGAGTTCTACCCGTTAAAGGAACGTACATGGGACTAACCGCGCCGGTTTCAACCGAGCATTGGGTCGGATTCTTTTCGGCGGGATTTTATTTAAAATAAAACGAGAGACAAAAATGAAACTTTCGCATTTATTAATTGCTTTGGCGCTTTTGGGTTGTTCAAATTTACAAGTTAATAAAATGGACAAAATATTCGAACAGTACAATAAGCCCGGAATGCCCGGCGCCGCCGTAATGGTCATTAAAGACGGGAATGTTTTGTTCTCCCACGGTTACGGACTTGCAAACGTGGAGGAGAAAATTCCCGTAACCGATTCAACCGACTTTCGCCTTGCTTCGGTAACAAAGCAGTTTACCGCAATGTGCATTCTGCAACTGATTGAAAAAGGCAAACTCGATTTCCAAACAAAACTAAAGTCAATTTTCCCGCAACTGCCAGACTTTGCAAACAAAATTACAATAAAAAATCTTTTACAGCATGCTGCCGGCTTACAAGATTACGAATCCCTGATTCCCGACACCGCAACGGTACAAGTAAAAGACAAAGACGTTTTGGAGATGATTGCAAAAACGGATTCTCTTTACTTTCCACCCGGCACCAAGCACAAATACAGCAACACGGGTTACGCAATACTCTCACTCGTAGTTGAAAAAATCAGCGGGATGCCGTTCCGTGATTACTTGAAGAAAAATATTTTTGATCCGTTAAAAATGAAAAAAACACTCGCTTACGAAAAAGGAATTAACACAATACCCAACAGAGCTTTCGGTTACACGGTTAAAAAAGACACTGTAATTCGAACAGACCAAAGCATTACCAGTGCAGTGCTTGGCGACGGCGGAATTTACTCGAATCTGAAAGATTTGTACAAATGGGATCAGGCACTTTACACCGGTAAACTCGTTTCGACAGAATTGCTACAACAAGCATTTACCAGAGGCACTCTCAACAATGGCGAAAAATTCGATTACGGTTACGGCTGGCGAATTGAAAATTACAAAAAATATTACGTTGTTTACCACACGGGCAGCACGGAAGGTTTTAGAAATATTATTTACAGAATTCCCTCTCAAAAATTTACGGTAATAATTTTAACAAACAGAAACACTAACAGCGATTTCAGTACGCTCGACTTTGCACACAAGGTTGTGGATTTGTTTTTGTAAAAAAGTTAATTCTAATTTTAAAAATCGAAGGGACAGCTCGCGAGCTGTCCCTACACCCCAAATGCTTGTGGAAATCACACAGCTATTTAATCAAATTCATCTTTCCTTCAACGGAATAGTTCCCAACGGATATTCTGTAAATGTAAACTCCCGAGGCAACATTCGTTCCGCTTGAACTTTTTCCGTACCAACGAACGAGGTAATTTCCTGTCGTTAAATTTTGATTCAGCAATTCCGCAACTTCCTGCCCCGTAATGTCGTAAACCTTAACTGAAAAATTCTTCCCGCTGAATTTAACCGGCACGTTAAAAACAATCGTTGTGTAGGACTTTTCCGAAGATGAAGAACTGCCAAACGGATTCGGGTAATTTTCCGCTACAATGTAATCAACAGGTTGAACTTTCCTGCCCGTGTTTTCAACCTTTGTAAGCAAAGACCTACCGCCGCCGCGGGAATTGCCGTCCTTATCCGCAAGGTAAAGATTAACCCAATCAGGTCTTGTTGATTGCGCCAAATAAAGTGAATCCCATTCCTCGTCATTTATTCTGAAGAAATTCGTTGTTGTGTATTCATAGTAACTGTAAACCGGACCGCAAAAAGCAACGTTTTCTCCGGAAGGCAGCTTTGCCTCAACAACTGCAAGGTTTATGGGTCCTGTACCTGCGTGAGCAACCCAGCCAACCATCCTTCCGATTTCATCCGTAGGCGCCGTGTGATAATCCGCAACTACAAAATTCTTATCGAATAAAGCGGATTCCCTAATTTGATAACCATAATAGAGTTTTGTGTACCAACCGTTAAACACAGCCGAGCCACAAATTCCTGAAGTATTGTATTTGATTACCGATTTCAGAAAGTTGATTTCATCAGTAGTAAATGGTGTGCCGTTTAGTTCCTTTTCCGCAATGGATTTCAACATATCGGCAACATCGGCAAGAGTATTAAAATAACCGATTACCCCCTGTAGTTCAAATTCGGTGAATCCCAAATTCGAGAATACCTCTGCCGTTTTACGTCCTAATTGGGAAACCGCCTCGTAAAATTCGGGAATGGGTTCCACGTAACCATAGGGAAAAGAACATATCACTCCTCCCGTGTAAGATTGCTTTGCGTAAAGCAAATTATCGTGCCGGAGTTCCGTCCACGAGGCAAGCTGAGTATTTAATTTTTCCTGGTTCCACGCAGCAGTTTGCATAAACGGCGGGAGGTTTTCCCTGTCGTCCGAAGGTTTTAACGACCTTATTGCATTTAGCCACAAATTGTAAAAAGACAAATTCCAAAAATTTTCATCGTAGGAATCAATTAGATATCTCAATGCCGCAAGGTTGGTTGCGTAATGGTATGTTTCCAACTCGGTTTTTAACAATTGCGCTGCGGCGCTGTTGCCCATCGAGAACATTACATCCAATAATTTAGGAAGCGCCCTGAATATTCTCCTTCCGTTGTATTCAATTTTGTCGTAAACAACGTTGCCCGTGATGTAAGAATCTATTACAAATCTTTGCCCGAAAGGCAGGAATGCGGAAGCCGGTTTAATGGTATCTCCCAAAGCGCTGCTAATTAAAATGTGGGACAATATTTTTTGGTCCGCAAAAGATTGCCGTGCCAACAAATCTCCGAACTTACTAATATTCCTCTTATCCTCAAAGTAAAATGCGGAATTAATACCAAGTGAATCTTTCAGCGCCCTTAGGTTTTCTAACGTGACGTTATCTTGTTCTCCAACTAAAGCTATTATCGTTTTGTTTATCTTTTCGTAAAGTTCATTAATTGAACTATTTGCGAAAAGCTCTTCGAGCATATAAGCATCTATTATTTGCCTTTGAATATCCCTAAAGGAACTTTGAGCAGTTACCCCTTTCGGTGGAATAAGGTAAAACTCAATTCTACCCAGCCACATCATTGTTTGAAAATAATTTTCAAGAATGGGATGACTCATATCCGTGTAATGTCCGCGGGGTTTGAACTGACTAAAATCAATTCTTCTTTCATTCTCAGAAAAAAGTGGAATATCAACTACTCTAAATCCGCGAATGGAAGACAAAACCTGAATAAACATTTGCGAATTATCCGAATAATAGGGTGTAACGTTTTCTCCCATTAGTTTAAGTGCAATGGAAATGTAAAGGTCAATGTCTTTCAACGACGTAACCATTAAAGTGTCATTACCGTACTTTGCACGGAGACTGTCCTCACCGTCTTTCAATTTGTCGAGGATTTCTTGTAAATGCGGAATTAAAACACTAAGTTCAACGTTTTTGAGAATTTCATCGTAAGAAGCGTGAAGGGCGTGAAGTATTGCGTCGCTGGAAATAAAGACAGGCAAGTCCTTGTGGAAGATGTCCGCGAACGACGCTAAAAAAGAGGTCTTGTTTTCTCTTTCCGTCACTACAAATCCGTGTTTCCTCAACAAAGACAACTCGTAATCTGTCAATCCGTATTTTATCGAAACGGAGTCGAGATATTTCACATCTGTTGGAAAAGAAATTTTGTCCTTGAAATATCCTGCCGGGTAAAGTCCCATTAAGTCTTCAGCGCTCATATTTTTATGGGAGTTCTTAAATGTGTTGTAATTGTCGAGCGTAATATTAATTTGAGCGTTGAGTAAGTTGCCTAATACGAAAAGGCTCAACAGAAATGTTGCAAATAGTTTTTTCATTTTTCCCTCCGAAAAACTTTTTTGCAATTTAAGGAATTATCTTTTTAAAAACAAGGTATTTTAAAATCCCTTTTTTGAATTAGCGCCGGAAGATTAAATAAGAAAGAAGAAACAAGAAATGATTAACGCTAGACGCGAGAAGCAAGACATTCTAATTAAAAATTAAGAATTAAAAATTAAAAATTTTTTAATTTGAGTCCCAGCGGGACGACACTACACTCGCTCTAACGGGACTCTTGGATGATTGGAGGATTGGATTATTGGATACTGTTCTTATTTAGATAGTTGCTTCGATACCTTCGGCATCGTCTTTAATTTACCTCATTTTCTTCTTCAAACATTCGACTCAAGACAAAGTCGGAGTCGGACAAGCGAAATTAACCCGTAGCGCAGATTGCCCGTAATCTGCGGAGGACACATCGCACATTCTGACTTTTTTAGAGAACGTTTCTTTTTCTCAACTCTTCTTTTAATTGTTGAGCATTTACAAATGTTATTGCATCCCAGCCCAATTTTTTTGCCGCTTCCGTGTATTCTTCAATATCGTCAATGTACAAATGTTCTTCAGGACTTGCTTTGGTAAATTTTTCAACCGCGCGGTAAATCTTTTCTTCCGGCTTAACTGCACCGACTTCGTGACTAAGAATCATCTTGTCGAAATACTTTAGAAATCCGTAATTCTCCCACCCGTACTTTTTGTGAATGGCATTTGTGTTGGAAAGCAAAACAAGCAGGTAATCTTTTTCGAGCAACGGCAAAAGCGAACTAACTTCTTTGTCTTCCGTAAACAAATCCGAATAGTAAACAAGAAATTCTTCGTCTCCTACTTTTCCTTCCGTCCACTCGCGCATTATTTTCAAAAATTCTTCCTCACTAATTTCGGACTTTTCCAGCCCCCGATGAACATGGTAGTTTTCTTTGTAACGTTTGGCAAAGCGCTCGCCCAAACCTTCGTCAATTTCGTTCAGTTTGTTCAACAAACGTGAATAGTCAAACGGGATAAGCACATTACCCAAATCAAAAACAATGGCTTTGTATTTATTCATTGTTCTCCGTTATCTGTTTTGTAATTTGCCCCGCCTTTGGGTTCACCGCCGGCGTGGCGTTATTATTAGGTTCTTTCCGATTCGCCAAAAAACAATTCCTTGTTAATCAATGGAACAAGGGTTGTAATTAAACCCGTAGAGTAAAGTTCTTTGCGAGTCATCCTTCCCTTTGTGAAAAATCCGATTGCACCTTTGTGCTGTTTGGTGTTACTCTTATTTTGAATATTGTCCATCACGTCGCCTAACTCAACGCCGTTAAGCAGTTCCTCAACAATTTGCTCGGGCAACTGAAATTGAGGCGATGTGCCAAAGGCTTCGCGCCCCTCTTTGTCAATAATGCACATTGCTCCGAAGGAAAACCAAATTCCGTAATCTTTGGAAATTCCTCCCTCAATGCCCACAAAGAAATCAGCGTTTAGTTTTTTCTCTTCATTTAATTTTTTCAACTCAAGCGCTCTGTTCCTTGCGCCTTCAAATGTTTCCTTGCCTACAGGCTGGTCGGGCACACCGGAAGGCACCGAGATGCCTTCGACGGAAACATTTTCAAAAAATTTTTCAAAGCTGACTTTTACAGCATCTATTTTTACGGGATTAAGAGAACCGACAAGAACTTTCATTTACTATTCCACTAAATTGAAAAATCGCCACAACCAATTAAAGCATTTTTATTCCGATTAAACTTACGTCGTCGTCCGTGCGTCCGCCGGTAAATTCAATAAAATTCTTTTTAATGAATTCGACTCCGTCGGCATCCGCAGGCATTTCTTTCAAAATATTTTTTAACCTGTCAAGCCCAAAACTTTCTCCTTCCGCATTGCGGGAATCGGGAATGCCGTCGGTGGTTAAGTAAAGACTGTTTCCCGAAGACAGCTTCAACTCAAAGTCTTCGTATTCCGCATTGGCATCGAATCCGAGCAGAACTCCTTCCGATTTAATTAAGGTAATGCTTTGCCCTTTGAAAATAAGGGGCAAATCACCGGCACCGCTGTAACGAACAATATTTTCAATATTATTAACCGACACGATGCTTAAGGTAATAAAAACATCCGAAATCCGTTCGTCGTTGTAAACCGACTCGTTAACTTTCTTTAATATTTCGGCAGGGGTTGCGGATTGGTTGTTTTG
>JALWGH010000117.1 GCA_027013735.1 Melioribacteraceae bacterium | reverse complement strand
CACATCATTAGTAAACGAGAGACAAAGTCCCGGAAATTACTCTGTAAAATTCAATGCCGGCAATTTGCCGTCCGGTGTTTATTTTTACAAACTCAAAGCAGGTACAAATGTACTTGTCAGGAAAATGGTATTGCTGAAGTAACTTTAGAGATTCGGGAGCCGGGTAAATTAAGTCCCGGCTCCATTTCCTGATCTAATGTTAGTGTTTGTTAACTAACGTAAACAAAAGATGATATTTCAAAAACAATATTTGTTTAAATTATTTTCTTTCTTCCTTTTACTTACATTTATTTTGCTTTACCATTCTTGTGATTTTTACAGTCCGAAGAGAACTATTGACTTAACAAAAGACCAATGGCACTTTAGTTCAACAGACGATTCACTCAAAGGTAAGGCTTACTTCCCAGGCTCCATTCAAATGGATTTGTTAAAAAATAAAATGATTCCTCCGCCCTATTACAGACTTAACGAAACAAAACTCCAATGGATTGGAAAGAGAGACTGGATTTACCAAACAACGTTTGATGTTCCCAGAAATATTTACAAGCTGAAAAATCTCGAATTGAATTTTAAAGGACTGGACACTTTTGCAAAAATATTTCTAAACGATTCTCTCGTTTTAACAGCAAATAATTTTTTCAGGGAGTGGAAACTTCCTGTAAAGAAATTATTGAGGTCAAGAAACAATAAATTAAAAATTGTTTTTCGCTCGCCGCTTAAAGTAATAGAAAAAATCAAAAAGGAAGTTAAGATTCCTTTAATGACAGATTACGCTTACGTGCGTAAGCCGGCTTACCATTTCGGCTGGGATTGGGGACCCGTCTTTGTAACCGAAGGTGTTTGGAGACCAGTCGAATTAACAGCTTGGCAGGTTGCGAGAATCAAAAACGTTTGGATTGTACAAAAAGAAATTTCAAGGGAGAAGGCTGTTCTTGATTTTGTTTACCAAATTGAAGCGGACGCTGAAATAACCGCAAAGCTGAATTTAAAATGCCTGACAAACAACGCTGGGAAAAACAAAATAGTAATTCTCAAACAAGGGAATAATGAAATTCGCTTTCCTTTTGAAATTAACAAACCCAAACTTTGGTGGACAAACGGCTTGGGCGAAGCCTTTCTTTACAAATTTGTCTCAACTTTAATTTACGCAGGAAATAAGATTGACGAAGTCAAAAGCCAGACAGGCTTACGCACTTTAAAGCTCGTACAAAAGCCTGATTCTCTCGGCAAGTCGTTTTACTTCGAAATAAACGGCGTACCCGTTTTTGCCAAAGGGGCAAACTACATTCCGCAAGACATGTTCCTGAACCGTCCCACCAAAAAGAATTACGAGTACATTGTTAAGCAGGCAAAAGCCGCCAACATGAATATGCTAAGAGTTTGGGGCGGTGGCATTTACGAAAAGGATTTGTTCTACGACCTTTGTGACGAAAACGGAATTCTTGTGTGGCAGGATTTTATGTTTGCCTGCTCAATGTATCCGGGGGACAAAGAATTCCTAGACAACGTAAAGCAGGAAGCAATTGACAATGTAGTCCGTTTGAGGAATCATCCCTGTATTGCGCTTTGGTGCGGGAATAATGAAGTCAGTCAAGGTTGGCGTGACTGGGGCTGGCAAAAACAATATTCAAAGGGAGAAAGAAAAAAGCTTTACGGCGATTACGTTAAACTCTTTGAAGAATTGCTGCCCTCCGTTGTCGAGCAATACGACTCGGGACGAGCATATTGGCCCTCGTCGCCATTGTTCGGTTGGGGCTACCCGCTTAAGTCCGGCGGGGACGTGCATTATTGGGGTGTTTGGCACGGTCAGCAACCGTTCGAAAACTTTAACAAGTCAAGGTACATCGGCAGATTTATGAGCGAGTACGGTTTTCAAAGTTGCCCCGAGATGAGTTCGATTAAAAAATTTACGAAACCTTCCGATTGGGACATCCATTCGGAAGTAATGTTGCTGCACCAAAAGCACAGGATTGGTTATCCCGTAATTGACAAATACATTAAATGGTATTTCAATTGGCCGAAAGATTTTGAAGCGTATTTGTACGTTAGCCAAGTGTTGCAAGCTTACGGAATAGGAACCGCAATTGAAGCACACCGTCGTGCAATGCCTTTTTGTATGGGAACTCTCTATTGGCAGTTAAACGATTGCTACCCCGTAACTTCGTGGTCGAGCATTGATTACTACGGTAAATGGAAAGCTTTGCATTACAAAGCACAACAGCTTTACAAGCCGGTTTTAATTTCACCTGTTATGAAGGATGATAATCTGAAATTATTCATTGTGTCAGACAAATTAAAAAGCCTGCCCTCAACTCTTTCGTTAAAACTGTTTGATTTTAACGGCAAGTTGTTAGGAGAAATGAAAAAGCCCGTTATTATTGAGCCAAACACCAGCAAGGTTTATTTAACCCTTAAAACAAAGGACTTTCTAAGAGGGGCAGATTTTTCAAATATTGTTTTAAGAATTTCTTTATTCAACAACAATTTGGAAATTGCAAAAAAAAATTTCTTCTTTGTAAAGCCTAAACACTTAAACCTTCAAAATCCTGCAATTGAATCTTCCGCAGTTAAAATTCCCAACGGTTTTCAATTAACTTTTACAAGCAACAAATTAGCCAAAAGCGTTTTCCTCTCGACGGAAGACGGCAAAGGTTTTTTCACAAAGAATTTCTTTGACTTAATTCCAGGCATTCCTGTAAAACTGAATTACAAAATCAAAAACAAAAATTTCTTTCCCAAACGCGACATTAAAATTTATTCTCTCTACGATTCCTATTTACACAAGCCGTTAAACGTTACTTCAGTAAAACCATCTTTCTAATTTTAAAATATTGTCCGTACTGCAATTTGTAAAAGTAAACTCCTGAGGGTAATTCCTTGGCATTGAATTGAACCGAGTGAACACCAGCCGCCTGTCTTTCGTTAACAAGAGTTGCAATCTTACGACCTAAAATGTCGTAAACAACTAACCGTACGGACAGCTCGTGAGCTGTCCCTACAGTTGGAATTGAATATTTGATTGTCGTTATTACACCACCCGAAGGAACAGCCTCACCAAACGGATTCGGGTAATTCTGGAATAATTCAAATGTTGCCGGATGAACATTATTGTTTTCAGCTTTAGTGGAAACGTCCAATTTAAAATCACCGACAATCGGCAGGTGGTCGGAAGCAATTGTTGCATCTTCTTTCTCCAAATCATATTTGGTTAAACTGTCCGCTTCCATTCCGGGAGTAAAAAGCACAAACGAATTTTTCAATTTCATTACCGAGCCGGTGTAAACAAGATAATCCAATCTGCCCGGGCTGTAATTGCTTTTTTCTGAGTACCACGTAAAAGTAGCAGGGTAGCCTATTGTTAAAGGCTTTGTATCGTCCAAAGCCGTTCCGTCCCAATCGGGAGTGAAGTCTTTTCCGTAAGTATCTTCGTTAACGATGTCTCCCGTTAAAAGTGTTTTTACTTGTTGTGCTTTTCCTACAAAGTTCATATCACCTGCAATAACAATAGGAGTGTTTTTCTCCAAACCTGCATCGCGGATGTAAGCCATAATGTGGTCGATTTCTTTTTGCCTCGAATCATCATTACCACAGCAGGGAGGATGCGCAATGATTACTAACATTTTAGTGTTGTATTTCCGGGTTAAGTCAACAACAAAAGCGGCGTTGCCGTCGATTGGCGTACTGCTCAAAATAGGGAAACGGCTTACAAGGTGAACGTCGCTTTGATTTGTGCCGTAATACCATTTGGTACCGGGCAACATTTGGGAAAGTAATTCTGCTGTTTCAGCGCCCGTATGTTTGTAAATCTCTCCAAAGCTAATAATATCAGGGGAAACAGCGTTAAGGATTCTCGTAAAATTTTCTCTTACCGACTCATCGAAAAGATGGTCTCTCCAAACATTGTAAGCTGCAATTCTGAGTAGCGAAGTATCTCGCTTTGCAATTGAATATTGATGCGCTACGTAATGATTGTCCGTTATTACATATTCCACACCGCCACCGGAATTAGGCAATGCGTCGCCTCCGGTAACGTTGTCAGTGAGCACGACTTTAATAGTATTTGAAACAAACAATTTATTGCCGTCAATTTCGGCGTTTCTATTCATTAGTAATTCAAAAGTCTTTGACGAGACAGTAGGAGATGAAATCAAACCGATTTCACTTTGTGAAATTCTTGATTCACTTCCATTGTGGTAAAACGTTCCTGTGCGGGCGCCAAAGGTGTAAGATAATTCCGCGCCAATGCCATTTACTTGATATCCTGTTTGAACATTATTGTCTGTGTCAATAAAGAAAGTAATACTGTTGTTACTCTGAAGATTTATTTCACTTGCGTTTCCAATTAAAAAATAAACAAACCTGTCATCGTTGGCAATTGAGAGTTTTGTAAAATCAATATTTCCAACACCGTCACCCGTATTATCGTTAAACGTAACGGCGTTTTCCCAGTCGTCAAAATTTTCATCCAAAACAATTTGCGTAGTTTGTGAATAAATCGGGAAAAGAGCAATCAGAAATATTAAGAACGTCTTGAACATTTTGTCTTCGTTAAATCTTTTTTCAAATGGTTTTCAAACTTACAGATTTTATTTTTAATTGAGTAATTTGAGTTTGAACGTTAAGGAACTTAAATTTATTTTTTTAAGTAGTTGAAAAATTGAAGGTTTGAATGAATAAACTTGACATCTGGAAATTTGTAAAAAACGAATTGGAAAATGCCGGAGAAGTGACAATCTTGGTCGTGGCGGACTCCTCGGAATCTTCCCCCGGCAGACAGGGCTTTTTAATGGCGGTAAACAGCACCGGAGAAATTAAAGGAACGGTCGGCGGCGGTGTGCTTGAGTTCAAAATGATTCGCGAGGCACAAGCACTGTTTGAAAAAAGACAAAGAAGTGAGTTGAAAACACTTCACCATGACCCCGATTCGGAAGGAGAAAAAAGCGGCTTGGTTTGCGGAGGCACACAAACAATAATTTTAATACTCTTAAACAAGGATGACCTGCCTAAAGTTACCGAAATTATTGACGCTTACAAGGATGCCTCTCCTAAGCTTATTATTATTGACCAAGAAGGACTTAGCGTAACGGAAGCTGCCGAACTAAAGTATTCTGCGGAATTTGAAATTTTTGAAAATGGTGAGTTCAAATATTTTGAACCAATCGGAATTAAAGAAACCGTTTACATCGTTGGCGGTGGACACGTCGGCTTGGCTCTTTCGAGATTAATGAAATTTTTAAATTTCAGAGTTGTCGTTTTCGACCACAGGAATGACGTTTTTACAATGGAGCAAAACGAAGTAGCGGATAATAAAATAATTACAGCTTACGAGAACGTCGGGCGGTTTATCCCCGAAAGCGAATATTCCTACGTGGTTATTGTTACCGCCGCTCACGTGGGAGACAAAACAGCGTTGAAATCCGTAATTAACAAAAAAGTGAAGTACATCGGGACAATGGGAAGCAAAAGAAAAATTAAAATGATTTTTGACGCACTGAAAAAAGAAGGAGTCGAAGAACAATTGCTTGAAAAAGTCCACTCCCCTATTGGCTTGGACATTGCCTCCGAAACCCCCGAGGAAATTGCCGTCAGCATCGCCGCCGAAATTATTAAAGTAAAAAATCAAAAGTGATTTTTCTCCTATTCGGAAATATTTTTCGTATTTTAAAATTTATTTTCTAACTAATATTGAATTAACTATGAGTGACAGGCTTTACACTTATCCCGTTGAAAAATTGTTAAATTGGATTTTAGCCGATCTTGAAAGAGGAAAAATTTTCGGCATTCACAAAGAATTGTTTTTCCGTCCCCAAAAGGATGACCCTTTTAGAATTTACAGATACGGACAATTGCTTGAAACTCCGGTTGGAGTTGCTGCCGGTCCCCAAACTCAGATGGCTCAAAACATTGTGCTTTCTTGGCTAATGGGGGCAAGGTACATCGAGCTTAAAACCGTTCAAACCCTTGACGAGCTTGACGTTGCCAAACCCTGCATTGAAATGTACGACGAAGGGTACAACTGCGAGTGGTCGCAGGAGTTGAAAATAAAAGATTCGTTCAATGAATATTTAAACGCTTGGATTGTCATTCACATTTTGAAGGATATTCTGAACATCGGCACACCGGAGGAAGCAGGTTTTATTTTTAACTTGAGCGTCGGTTACGATTTGAAAGGAATTCTTTCGCCCAACGTCCAATGGTTCCTTGACAAAGCTGAAAATTGCAAGGAAGAATTGAATGAAAAAATTGAAATCATTTCAGAGTTTTACCCGCGCGTCAAAGATTTAAATATTCCAGGTAGAATTTCCGACAACATCACGCTTTCCACAATGCACGGCTGCCCGCCGGATGAAATTGAAAGCATTGCTAAATATTTAATTGAAGAAAGGAAACTTCACACCACAATTAAATTAAACCCGACATTATTGGGTGAAGCGAGAGTCCATGAAATACTAAATGAATATTTGGAATACGATACTGTAGTCCCGCCCGTTGCTTTTGAGCACGATTTAAAGTTTGACGACGCAGTGAAAATAATTGAAAATTTACAATCCGCAGCAAAGGAAAACGGAGTGGAGTTCGGGCTTAAACTCACCAACACACTGGAATCAATCAATAACACCAAGGATTTGCCCGATTCGGAAGAAATGGTTTACATGAGCGGAAGAGCATTACACCCCATTAGCATTAACCTTGCAAACAAATTGCAAAATTATTTCGACGGGAATTTGGACATCTCTTTTTCCGCCGGCGCAGACGCCTTTAACATTTCTAAAATTTTAAAATGTAACTTAAAACCGGTAACGGTTTGCTCGGATTTACTTAAACCGGGCGGCTACGCAAGATTACCACAGTATTTTGAAGAACTCGGCAAAGCCCTTGAAAATAAAGGGGCAAACTCACTTGAAGATTTTATTCTCTCCGGCACAAATGAAACAGATGTTAAAAAAGCAGGGCTGAAAAATTTAAACGAGTACGCCGGGCAAGTTCTGCAGGAAAAACGTTACTCTAAAAAATCGTTTAACTACGAAAGCATTAAAACTAACAGGGAATTAACACCTTTCGACTGCATTCACGCACCTTGTATTAACACTTGCGCAATTTCGCAGGACGTGCCCGAATATATGTACTACACTTCGATAGGGGATTTCCAAAAAGCTTACTCGGTAATAATAAAAACAAATCCTTTGCCCAACGTTACCGGAATGGTTTGTGACCATTTATGCCAGTCCAAGTGCACAAGAATAAATTACGATTCCCCTTTGCAGATAAGGGAGATAAAAAGATTCGTTGCGGAAAAGGAATCGTCAAATTTCAATTTAACGCCGAAACCCTCTTTGGGAATTAAATGTGCTGTAATCGGTGCAGGCCCCGCCGGACTTTCAGCAGCTTATTTCCTTGAGCTCGAAGGTGTTGACGTCAATGTTTACGAAGCAACTTCCCGCGCGGGCGGAATGGCTGCAAACGCAATTCCCGTTTTCCGTATTGACGATACCCTGATTGAACAGGATGTTCGAAACATCGAAAAATTGGGCGTCAAATTCAATTTCGATTTTCAAATTGACAAAGAAAAGTTTTTAAAACTAAAGGAAGAAAATGACTTCGTCTTCATTTCGGTGGGAGCGCCCAAGGGAAAAAGGTTAAACATCGAAGGGGAAGACTTACCCGGCGTTTTTGACCAAATTAAATTTCTCAAAGAGACAAGGACGGGAAGCGCAAACTTCGACTGGAGAAAAGTAATAATAATCGGCGGGGGATTGTCCGCCGTTGACGCTGCACGAACGGCAAAGAGGCTTGTAGGAAAAGACGGGGAAGTAACAGTACTCTACCGCCGGAGCAAAAAGGAAATGCCCTGTGGCTGGGAGGAAATCGAAGAGATGGAAGAGGAAGGCATTGATATTATTGAGCTTGCCGTTCCTCTGAAAATTGAAAGACACAATAACAAGCTTACATTGGTGGCTGGAAAAACGAAATTAGGCGAGAAGGACGAAAGCGGAAGGAGACGTCCCGAACTTATTCCCGGCAAGGAATTCCGCATTGAAGCAGATGCCGTAATTTCCGCAATCGGGCAGAACGTATCGCTCGAATTCTTTCTAGAAGAAACAATTAAAGTTAAACAAGGCTCAAACGAAACGCAGATTAAAAACGTCTTTGCAGGCGGGGACGTTCTGCGAGGCGCCGATTCCTTAATAAATGCAATTGCGGACGGCAAGAAAACCGCTGATGAAATCCTAAAAAGAATTGAACGGAAATTGAACATCTCCTTAAGGAAAGTAGAACCGAAGTTGAGCGAGCTTGAGTTTCAGCAAAAACTTTCCCGAAGGGATTACGGAAAAGCAAATCCTAAAATACCGGAAGAAAAGCGGTTCACGTTCGAACCCGTCCAGCCTTTGCTTTCGGAAGAAGAAGCAATGGAGGAGGCAAGCCGTTGTCTCTTCTGCGACGACGTCTGTAACATTTGCACAACCGTCTGCCCCAATTTGGCTAACGTTCCGTTTGATTGCGAAAGATTCGAAATCGATTACCCGGTCGTGAACATAATCGACGAGAAAATGCAAACCGTTGAGTACGAAACTTTTACGATTGGCCAAACACACCAAATAATAAACATCGGGGACTTTTGTAACGAGTGTGGTAACTGCGCAACGTTTTGCCCCACAAACGGAGCGCCTTACAAAACAAAGCCGAAATTCTTCCTCACGTTGGAAACATTTAATTCCGAAGAGACCGGCTACTTCCTTCAGGACAATCAGTTGTTTTTCAAGAGCAACAACAATTTAACAAGGCTGATTGTAACGGACGATTCAATTATTTTCTCAAACAATAATTTGAAAGCCGAGTTAGAGCGAAATTCTTTTGCTATTAACAAATTGGTAATTAGAGAAAAATTGCCTGTTGGGAAAATCAGCTTCAGGAAAGCGGCGGAAATGTTTTTCCTCTGGAAAAATTTAAACGAGTTACCTTTGTTCAATCAGTAAATTGTTTGCTCTCGGAATATTTAACTTTGTAGAGAAAAAGTCCCTTTGCTTCCACGGCTTGCCCTGCGGCTTCCCTCGTGCCGGCAGTTAAAATGTCTTCGAGAAATTTGCCCGGATTTTCCTGCCCGTAAGCTGCAAGAATAGTTCCTAACAACGCCCGGACCATGCCGTGTAAAAATCTGTTTGCCTCTACAAAAACGAAAGCAAAATCCCCGCTCTTTCTCCAACGAATATTTTTCAAATTACAAACTTTATTTTCCGTTTCGGTTTTGTTTTTTGCAAACGAAGAGAAATCCCTTTTCCCCAACAAAAAGGTGCTTATTTCATTAAGGCGCTCAAAGTCAAAGTTTGCCAAGCGTTTGTTGAGAGAAGAGAATTTAAAATAGAAAGGTGATTTGCCAAAGCTGAATAAGTAAAAATAAACTCTCGATTTTGCGTCAAATCTGGCGTGAAATTCAAGAGGAGCTTCGGAAATTTCCTTTACGGCAATATCCCGTGGCAGAAGAGCGTTCAACGAATGTTTGAACTTGAATAAGTCAATCTCTCCGTCGGTTTTAAAATTCACGGTTTGCCCCAAAGCGTGGACACCGGCGTCGGTTCTGCCGGAAGCAATTAAATTAATTTCTTTTTTAAGGATGATCTTTACAGCCTTTTGAATTTCCCACTGAACCGACGGAGCGTTTTTCTGCAACTGCCAGCCCGAGTAATTTGTTCCGTCGTATTGAACAATGAATTTGTAGTTCTTCAAATCACGGCTCCGCACATTTTTTACTTAATGTCGGAGAGCAAAAACTTTTCGCCGGACTTAACAAATTCAAAGTTAATGTTCAACGCTTGGGTACCGCTTTTGAAAACTACCGCCACAACGTATTTCCCTGTTTGCCGATTGTGCGTAACCGAGTTTTCAATTGAGTAAGAATCCGAAATCTTCAAATATTTTGAGATGCGCCTGCAAATGCGGTTAACCCTTTTCTTCTCGTCGGCATTTTTGTAATTAAAGGAATCTTTCAAATTACGCTTTTCGTCTGCGCCTTTGTAAAGAATTAACGCCGCAGCCTTTTCGCATTGATGCCCTTTCACATTTTGAAACAAATTTTTCAATGTCGAAACGGGTGAAGTTTGTTGGGCAAAAAGCAGGTTCCCAAAAACTAAAAACAAAATTGTGAAAAATATTTTCCTGTTCATTTTATTACCTCAAGTGTTTACTATTTACTACTCTAATCAGAGATATTTGAAAACAAAAGCGTTTTTCCGAAACGAAAAACAATCATTGAAAACAAATTGTAAAATTAAAAGTTCAACAATCGTACCAATCAATATTGGAAATGCTTAATCTTCTCACCTTTCGTCCCGATTTCCGTCATTGCCTCAATGCCGATTTCAAGGTGCAGGTCAACAAATTTTTTTGTAACGTATCTGTCCGACTTTTCCGTCTTAACGCCTTCGGGAATCATCGGCAGGTCGGAAACAAGCAGCAAGGCGCCTCGGGCAATTTCGTTTGCGTAACCCACGATGAACAAAGTAGCGGTTTCCATGTCTATTCCGATTGCGCCGATTTTTCTGAGATATTTTTTAAATGATTCGTCCCACTCCCAGAGCCGTCTGTTGGTTGTGTAAACCACGCCGGTGCGGTATTCCATTTGTCGCGCCGTAATTTTGTTTGAAACGAATTTGTGCAATTTAAATGAAGGCAGAGCGGGAACTTCCGGCGGGTAGTAGTCGTTGCTCGTTCCTTCTCCTCGAATAGCGGCAATGGGAAGAATGAAATGTCCTATTTCTGTTGACTTTTTTAGTCCCCCGCATTTGCCGAGAAACAAAACCCCTTTCGGATTTTTTGCCGCCAGCAAATCCATTATCGTTGCCGCATTTGCCGAACCTATTCCGAAGTTAATTATTGAAAGCCCTGAAGAGTTTGTTGCCGAGGGCATTGGTCTGTTTAAACCGTTAATGTTACAATTAAATTTTTCGGCAAATTTTTCAACGTAATTCTGGAAGTTGGTTAACAACAGGTAATCGCCGAAATCGTCTATTTCCGTGCCGGTGTAACGGGGCAGCCAATCTTTGGCTATTTCAAGTTTCCTTTGTAATTCTGCTTTTGTTTTCATTCAAATACCTTTCGTAAATTTCAAGAGTTAATTTAAAGAACAAGAATCCAACAATCCAGCCGATAACAGCTCCAACCAAAATATCGGACGGATAATGAACGCCGACAATCGGACGTGAGAGTGCAATCAGCGTTGCGGTTGAGTAGAGAACGGTTTTGTACTTCGGGTAAAGTCCGCCGAAGAACGCCGCTGCCGCAAAGTTGTTTACCGCGTGCGATGACGGCATCGAGTAAGAGCCTAAGCATGGCACTAAAATCCTCACGTTTTCCAATGCATTGCACGGGCGAACACGTTCGAACAAATTTTTTAACAAATGACTGCTTAACTGGTCCGAGACCAAAATAGTTAGCAAAATTCCCAGCACCGAGAGTTTTCCAAGTCGTCCGCCTTTGAACCAAAGAATTCCAATAAGAATAACGTAAGCAATTACCCAGTGATTTAAGATTGTAATGTAGGTAAAAAATTTGTCCGTTACCGGATTGGCAATTGCTTGGTTCAGAAACCGAAAAACCTCAACATCAATGGAATAAAGAAAATGACTCATTGGATTCCGTAGTTTTAAGACAATTATTTCAAGTAAAATTTAAATCTACGAAAATTTAAAATAAAAAGAGGCGTGAGGGGAATAAAATTTGAGGAATGTTTACTTAGGGCATGCTGAAAGATATGAAAGTCCCATAAATAGAGGGCAAGAGGGAAAAAAGAGGATAAAACCCCCTAATCGCTTATAATTACTCACCAGTATTCTCGTTTTTAGGGTTTAACATTTTGTTAGAGGTATCGGCAAGCAAGATTTTCATTTGGCTAATGGCTATTTGATTGAGTTTTACCAATCGTTCGCTTTGAGATAAACCATCATTAATAAATACTGCATTAAGATTTTCCAAATTTGCCAAACAAACTAATTGAGTTACATTAGCATAATCACGGATATTGCCTTTTTTGTCGGGGTTTTCTTCTCGCCATTGTTTGGCTGTTTTTCCAAAGAGAGCAACGTTTAACACATCGGCTTCATTGGCATAAACAAAGTTTATTTGCTTTTTACTTAAGTTTTTAGGTATTAAGTTCTCTTTTATAGCTTCTGTGTGAATATGGTAATTGATTTTAGTAAGTTGTCGTTTTACATTCCATTCAAGTTGTCCCTGTTCTTGCTCTTTTAGTCGTTGAAATTCTTTTACAACATAAATTTGAAACTCGGGACTTAACCACATTGCAAAATGGAAAGCAATATCTTTGTGAGCGTAAGTGCCGCCATACCTGCCGGCTTTTACAATTAGTCCTATAGCATTAGTCCTTTTTATCCACTGTCCTACTGACATTATGAAACGATTGGTCCCGGCTTCTCGTTCAATTACCCCGAATTCGGGGTAATTAAAATTCTTGTTATTGATTTTTTCCCAAATACCAAGATATTCAAGTGTATTTTTGTTTGTTATCCATTTACCAATTAAGCTACTTCCTTCTTTAAAATTTGAACTCATATCCGTAAGGCTAATGAAGTCGAGATCATCATTCTGAAATACCGTTATTTCACTGCCTTGTACGGTTATCTTTTTGCTTTTTTTACTCATAATTCGTAGCCTAAATTTTTAAATGCTTGCATCGGCAAGTGAATTTTTTAATCGTTGTGAAACCGTTAAAGTATTTTGTTTTAAGGTTTTTTCTACATGTGAAAAGGAATTTAATATTATATTTTTTCTTTTTTCCCTCGTCAGTAAAATTTTTGTTTCAAAATATTTTAAAAATTCTCTACCCAATAATATCCTCTGCTTAACAAAATAAAATTATCGAAAATTCTACTTTTTTACAAACAAAGCAGAGAATAATTTTTAAACTTTTGGATGGTTGGATAAGTGGATGGTTGGATGTTCCTCATTCACTAACAAACTGCGAGAAGGCAAAGCAGCCGATGCTACAAAAATCCAATAATCCATCAATTCAACAATGCAAAAATTCCGGTTGGGAACGAAATGAAAAACGCTCGGGAAGGCTCAACATTTCGCCTTCCCGATATTTAAACAACCTCGTCAAAAAGGAGGAATACTACTTCAACATCTCAATCATTGCGAAAACTTCGCTCACCATTTTTTCCGTGCTGCCGTCAAATCCAACGCTCTTAAATCTGATGTGTCCGTTTTTACCGAGAATAAATTTAGTGGGAATGCCCTGTACCTTAAAGGAGGAAACCACTTTATTTTCGGCGTCAATTAAAACGTGGAAAGGATAGTTGTTCTTGGAAATAAATCCTTTGGCGTTCTTAACTTTGTCGTCAACCCTTTCCCAAGTGTTCACAAACAAAAATGCCACGTCTTTGTCGTTCTTGTATTTTCCAACTAATTTTTTCATTCCAGGGAAGGATTTGAGACAAGGATTGCACCAAGTAGCCCAAAAATCAACAATAACTATTTTACCCTTAAGGTCGGAAAGTTTAACTTCTTTTCCTTCCAAATCTTTAAGCGTAAAATCGGGCGCAGGTTGGTCAATCATTTCGCTTTTGAGGTCTTCAATCATTTTTGCGTTGGCTTTGCTCTCGAGCTTGGTTAAGTAAGCATCAAAACCGGCATCGCTCTTATTCAAAGCCGTGTAAGCCTTTTTAAGAAGCTCCTTCATTTCGCTGTCTGCCGTTCCTTCTTTAACGCTCGCTTCGAGAAATTGCTTTGCCTTTGCAAATTGTTTTTGTTCAACCAAAAGTTTTACGTAAAGTTTAACGGCTTGCGGGTCGCGGTAATCTTTTTTAATTAAATCCATTGCCTTCTGAGCGGCTTTAAGCGCTTCTTTCTTTTTACCCATATCGTAAAGCACTTTTGCGTACTCGGAATAATTTCTGCCCAAATAATAGTTATTCGATTCATGCCAATCGGAAAGCGTCATTGATTTTGGCTTGGCACTGTCCGGCTTCGAGGCTTGTTCTTTCCCGCGTTCAATACCAAGCTTGGCGATTTTTTCCGCTAACTTAAGATTCCCGTTTGCATCGAGAATCTTGCCCACGACGTAACCGAAGTAGAACGGATGAATGTCTTCTTTTAATTCCTTCATAAAATTGTAAGCGCCTTTGAAATCTTTCTTGTCAATAAAAGCGCGCAGGGCATTGTAAGTTAGTCCTTCAAGAAACTTGCTGTCGGGAAATTCTTTCTTAAACTTTTTAATGTTTTTAATGGAAGGATTCGAAAGCATTTTTTGATATTCGGCTTTTTGAGCCACCTCGCCCTTGGGATATTTTTCAATGCTTTCCTTCTGGTATTTGGTAAACTTCTTGCCGTTTTGCAGTCGGCTGTAAAGGTCAACGAGCATTGCGTATTCGTCTTCGGTAAGGTTGTTGTATTTTTCCACTTTTGCCAACTCGTCGGAAAGTTTTTGCTGGGGATTTTCCTTTTCCTCACGCATTAAAGTCGGAAGATATTTTGTGATGTAAGCTCTCTTAATCGAAGGCTCTTCCTTAAAAGCTTCCTTGAACATTTCGTACGCTTTGCTCCTGTCGGAATCGATTCCAAGGTTTTCAATCCAGCCCAAATAAGCTGTTGCCAAACCCGCCTTCAGCCCCTTGACTTTATTACCGTCTTTGTCGTAAACCTGAATTACGTAACCTTTTTTATTGTTGTTGTCCGTTTTGTCGCCGTCGGAAAATTTCATTATTATTCCACACACATCTTTGGCAACAGGGAATTCGCCCTTCCAAACATCACCGTCCTTCTTTAAAATTACGTCACGAGCGTCTTGAACTTCCCAATTAAATTGGTAAACCGTGGCAGTAATTTGTTTCGCATCTTTCAAATTCGTAGTGGAAGGATTGTAAATCACCGTTACGTTTTGCCCCTGTTGAGGTTTTTCCGGTACTACTTGCATCGGGCTAACGGCTTTCTGCTTTTGCCCCTGACAAGCAACTAATAAGAGCGCAACGGTTAAAGCGCCGATTATTTTTTTCTTCATTTTGTTTCTCCTGTTAACTTAAGATTTTAATGATATTACCGCCTCGCTTCTCGTTTCCCCGAGCGCAGACGTTTTTATTTAATCAAGTAAATTTCCTTTTGCGGCGGCGAAAGGAATTCAACACCGTCCTTCCTAATTACCACCTCTTCTTCAATTGTGGCAATGCCGTAGCCTTCAATCGTAAGGCGCGGTTCGATTGTAAAGACTTGTCCTTCTTCCAGCCGCATGTAGGGAAGATTTCCGTAACGTTCCCATTTGGGTGCAAGCAAAGCGCCGCCGTCGTGTGCGGCTCTTCCTACCTGATGACCCAAACCGTGCGGGTATTCCTCGTAGCCCATACTTACAATGTAATTACGGGCTACTGCGTCAATTTCAAACGCTTGTTTGCCCGGCTTAATTGCTTCGGCAGCCATTTCGATTGACTTAACAATAGTGTTGAATCCCCGCATTACTTCTTCGGGCGGTTCGGTTTCGCCTTCCCTCAGTACGTACCAAGTGCGCTGCAAATCCGAGCAGTAGCCTTTGTAATTAATTCCGAAGTCCATGTTAATTACGTGTCCACGCTCCACTTTTCTGTCCGTAGGACCGGAGTGCGCTCCGGCGGTATCGGGACCAGTAAAAACGGAAGGACAGTATTCTTCTTCCCAAGCAAAGCCGAATCCTTTTTCCCGCGTAATATTTTTAACGTACTCGGCAACTTCTTTTTCCGAAACTCCCGGGCGTAAAAATTCGGTAACTTTGTCGAAAATCAATAGCGTTTCTCTAATTGCTTCTTTCATTATTTCCAATTCGGTCGGAGATTTTCTCCCTCTCAATGCTGCAACAATATCTTCCGAAGAAATTAATCTCTCGGCGTAAGGTGTGCCATTCAAATACTTCATTAACTGCAAGTACATTCCGTGAGTGAGCCCGTCCGCCAAACTTGAATTCTGAGAATAATTGACGGCTATTTTTTCCGGTTTGTATTTGTTCAGAACTTCGAGTAGTGTGTCCTGAACCGATTTCAAATAGCCGTGAATATTTTTGTAAGTGCCGACGGCTTCCATGTTTGCCACTTCAAGTGAACCTACAATTGCGTCCGTGTCTCCGTCCTTGGTAATAATAAAAGCCGATTCCCACGTAGCGTTAGTTCCGACAATCATTTCCATCATCGGGTCTTTTATGTTGCCCGTTTCCCTTACAAAAGTCATCCACATATCAACGTTTTGTTCTTTAAGAATTTCCACCGCTTGGGAAATTTTTTCCAAAACCATTTGCTTTGACATTTTACACCTCGACAAATTTGTTTGTCATTTATTATTTAGTGTTCAAATATACTAAATTGCCTTAGCACTAAAAATTCGTACAGGATTTAAATCCACGTTCCGAAATCTTTTTGGTCATTTGCCCAACCGTTTCTCTTGGATGAGTGGATGATTGGAGGAATGGATGGATTTGACTAAGAGAAAACGTTCAACTCTCCGGAACAATCCGAAAGGAGGACTAATCAATCTGCACTATAAAAACAAAAGATCCAATTATGCAATCATCCAGCTATCCAAAAGACTTATTAGGAAGCTCGGGCAATCTTGAAACAGACATTTATTTTGTTTCTTCTTCGTCGGCTAAAGGAAGTGTAAAATAAAACGTACTGCCCTTACCGGCTTCGCTTTCCACCCAAATTTTACCGCCTTGCCTTTCGAGTAATTCTTTCACAAGCAATAAGCCAAGTCCTGAGCCTGTTTCTTTCCTTGTACCCGGTGTGGAGAAATGAGAGCCGACTTTGAAAAGGCTATTTAAGTTCTCACGCGAAATACCAACACCCGTGTCTTTCACACTGACAACAATCTTTCCGTGTTTGTTGTTTGCAGTGATAATTATTTGTCCCTCTTCATTTGTAAATTTAATTGCGTTGGAAATTAAATTTCGTAAAGTTGTTGTGAGAACGTTTTCATCGGACACAACCAATATGTCCTCGGGCACATTATTTTCAATGCTTACGTTTTTTTGAGCCGCTACGTCTTTATTGAGATAAACAATGTTTTCGACTTCGTTGCGTAAGGAAAGTGTGGTCGGCTCAAGCACAATACGGCCGGACTGAGCCCGCGACCATTCAAGCAGTTCCTCAATAAATTTAAAAATATTATTTGCCGTTCGGGACAAAGCCTCCACGTAGGTGCCAATTTCTTCTTTACTGCTGGTCTCGTATTCATCGAGCAACAATTGAGTGTAGCCCAGTAGAGCCGTGAAAGGAGAGCGAATGTCGTGCGCAATAATATTGAAAAACCTGTCCTTCGACTCGTTTAATTCCCTCAGTTCTTTTTCCGATTCCGCAAGTTCAATTTCAATTTTCTTCCTCTCGGTGATGTCGAGCAAAGCGCCCAAGAGATATTTGTTCTCTATTAAAGAAATATTTCCCAGTATCCACAAAGGCGTTCCGTCCCTTTTCTTCAATTTGAATTCATGGGAGAACAAACTTTTTTCTTCCAGAATTTTCGCAATGTTTTCTTCTCTTTTTTTCGGGTCAAAATAAAGAGAGTCCACATTAACTTTCTTCATCTGCTCAGCGTCGTCGTAGCCGAACATTTTTGCAAGAGCCGTGTTGCATTCCAATATTTCGCCCTCAAGAGTGCCCAAGTAAACTCCCGCAAGACTATTTTCGAACAATGTGCGATATTTATTCCTTTCGCGTTCAAGGGCTTCCTGTAGTTCTCTTTCCTTTGTTACTTCAAGTCCCGAGCTTAAAAGTCCTGTTATTTTTCCTTCTTTGTCCCTTAAGAAAGTTGACTTCCAACTAATTCTTTTCTTTTTATCCCCAACTGTAATTGTATTTTCAAAATCATCGGCAAGTTCAATTTCTCCATTCATCAGTTGTTCGTAGATGGCTTTTACTTTTTTTCTTTCTTCGGGAGAAATAAACACATCGTTAAAATTTTTACCGATTATTTCTTTCTGGTCAACGCCTAATATTTCAGCACCCTTGCGATTGATAAGAGTAATGTTAGCTTCCCTGTCAAGGGCTAAAATCATTACGTTAGCGATGTCAAGATATTCCTGAGCAAGGAATTCCGCTTTGCGTAGCGCCTCCTCTTTCTTTTTAAGTTCCGTGACATCCCGTAAAATTCCTTCTATTGCAACCGGTTCGCCTTTTTCGTTTTTGACCAATCTGTTATTAAATGACAAAATCTTTGTTTCGCCTTTAGCGTCAACAAATTTAACTTCGTAATTTTGAAGAGCCCCTTTTTCTTTAATTTTCTTTAAAAACTTTTCCCTGTCCTTCTTGTCTTTGTAAAAGAGTGCAGCATTTTTCCCAATCACAAACTCCGGCTTGTAACCGCTTATTCTTTCAACCGAAGGACTGACTAATTCAATAGTACCGTCCATCGTTGTGCGGTAGTAAACGTCAATAAGCGAGTTAAAAATGTTTCTGTATTTTTCTTCGTTCTCCTTCAATTTTTGCTCGGCTAACCAGCGGTCTGTGGCATTTCTGTTCGTCGCTCTCCTTCCGATGAATTTACCATTTGAATCGTAGATAGGCTGGCAGGTGTGGCGTATTACCCTAATCTTACCGCTTTTTTTAATTATCTTAAATTCTATTTTCCCGGGTTCTTTTGAGTCGAGCTCTTTGCAATGGGCATTAAATTTTTCTTTATCTTCAGGATGAACAATTTTGGCAAGTAAGTTTTTGTCGGCGATAAACTCTTCTTTTGTGTAACCTGTTTGGTAAACACACGAGGGAGAAGAATAACCAAACGAGCCGTCCGGCTTAATCCAATATTCCCAATCATAAGTGTGATTAAGTAGGCGTTCAAACTCATCTTTGCCTCTTTTTAACTCCTCTTCAAATCTCTTTATTTTATTAAAATAAGAAATGCTTATTTCACCAAAAACCAACAACGTTAATGCAAGAATAACGGCAGTAATAATTGCATGGTAAATAGAAACCGAAACAAAGAAAGCAAGTAATACTACAACCGCAAAATAGGGAATCAATAAGTAGAGGTAAGTTCTGTCTTTGAATATGGGTAACGCTGTTAAGATTGGCAGAATAAGAATAGTAATAAAATGTAATGGTAGGTCAAAATAAACTATTATTCCACCAACAAGAATTAGTGAGATGATAAAGGTCCACAAATAAACCCTTTTAGAAACATTCCATTGGTTAAGCATATTTCCCTACCATAAAATTTTCTAATGGAGGGATTTGAACTCCTTTTCGTATCCCGCCCAAAACACCATTCAAAAAACCCGACTATTAATTTACATATTTTAAAACTTTTTTAAAAAGGATTCCTTGTCAAATTTAGAGGGGTTTTTCAGCCGTAAAAAATTTTGAAAAGGTTTTTTGGATATTGTTTTATTAACAATTTATTAATATATTTTGAATCTTAATTTTTAGAATTGTTCTTTTTTTAGAAAATTATTTAGTACGGGCGCGTAGCTCAGTGGTAGAGCATCTGCCTTTTAAGCAGAGGGTCCCTGGTTCAAGCCCAGGCGCGCTCACAAAAATAGTAACTCCGGTTAAATTTTTAATCGGAGTTTTTTATTTTAATAGGGCAAACAAAATGCATTTTGTTTACATCCTGAAATCCGTAAAAACAGGCAAACACTACATTGGCGAGACAAAAGACCTGAGAGAACGACTCCGCCGACACAACGAAGGACGAAGTAAAGCAACGAAGTACGGCATTCCGTGGGAAATAGAAGTGGCATGTGTAGTTGAGAATAAATCAGAGGGTCGGAGATTAGAGAGAAAATTAAAGAATTTAAAGAGTCCCGAAAAAGCAGTAGAATATATTAGACATCATCATAAAGTGGTAATTAAAAATAACAACCGGTTAACAAGCTGAGGCCAACAAGCTTAGTGGTAGAGCACTCCGACTTTCAGTCGGAGGGGTTCCTGGTTCAAGCCCAGGCGCTCTCACAATCATAAGCCCTTGTAAAACAAGAAGTTACAAGGTTTTTTTATTACATTTTTTATTTTTTTCTCTCTCCGGGCACAGAAATAGGCACAGAAAATCCCGCTCGCTTACCCAAATGTGTTGTTGTTGCACCGATACAATTTTAGACTTGCTGGTAATAAATTCTCGTTGACTTTCCTGTTAAACCTTTCGTCACGATTTTTTCCCTGCTAAAACCACATCCATAAGTCAAAACCCGTGGTTACCGAGCTGCCGTTTCGCTGGAGCTCTTTTTTATGTTTTTATTTTTACCGCAATGAATGACGTCCCCGCCACGTTGGCGGGGGCAAATGACAAATCACCTTTTAGCAAGCCCTCAATCTTAATTTTTCTCTGCTCACTGTTATCTGTTCACTATTCACTGAGAAATTGCGTCTTACGTCTAGCGTCTCGCCTCTGTCGAAAAGAAATTTCTTATTTCTCGTTTCTTCTTTCTTATTTAAATTTTTGCCACTGATTTTAATCTTGTACCGGAAAGCCAGAAGCACTCTCACCTTCTCCCACCCTCAAACAAAGTGCTTAATTATTAGTATATTTACTTTTCAAATACATTTTATTTCGGAACAGATGGCTCAAAAAAACAACCGCAAAAATGTCGTAATTGAATTTCTTCTCCACTTACATCCAATCTCCGTAAAGAAAGATTCGTTAAAATTTTCACGAACTTTCGGTCTCGGTGGAATTAATATTCTTCTTTTTCTTATTCTCGTTTCAACGGGAACATTGCTGAGATTTTCCTACATTCCCACACAACAAAATGCGTACGATTCAATCGTTAATCTTCAGAAATTAACCTATTTCGGAACTTTGCTGCACGCAACGCACCACTGGAGTGCAATGATTTTTTTAGTAACGTCATTTCTTCACTTTGTGCGGGTTATTTATTCAAATTCAATTTATTACGAGAGGAGTAAAAATTTTTACTACGGCTTGGTTTTATTTGCACTGGTTCTTTCATCCAACTTTACCGGTTACGCTCTGCCGTGGGATCAACTTTCTTACTGGGCAATAACAATTTTAACAAACACAATAAAAATGTTACCTTTAATCGGTGCCCCCATTGCCAAATTTATTGCAGGGGGAAGTAAGGTCGGTGCAAACACACTATTCTTTTTCTACAATTTACACACCGCCGTTTTGCCGTTAACGATTTTTATTTTTATCGTTATTCACATCTGGCTTGTAAGGGCAAATTCCGGCGTCACATTGCCGGCAAAGGAAAGCACCGAAAAGGTAAAAACAAGTCCCGAGCTGACTTCGCGGGAATTACTTGCCGCCCTTTCCGTTTTAGCTTTTGTCCTGCTGCTTGCGTTCTTCTTTCCGCCACATCTGTTGGGCAAAGCCAGTCCGGCAATTACGCCGGCAGACATTAAAGCCCCGTGGTATTTCAGCGGAGTTCAAGAAATGTTATTGAACGTACATCCGATATTTACAATTTTCCTAACGCCGATTACAATCTTACTTTACTTAATTTACGTATCCCGCACAAAAATAGAGCAAGAAAAAATCGGAGTCTGGTTCTATTCGGATAAAGGAAAACAAGCGATTGTTTACTCAGCCGCTTTTGCGGCACTGCTTTCCTTTACACTTATTTTAATCTTCGAATATCTTTTTAATGCAGACAATACCTCTTTACCCGTACTTTTGGTAAACGGAATTATTCCTCTGCTTGCTTACTTGCTGCCAGCCGGTGGTTTTGTTTTTTATTTACTCCGCTTCAAAAAGACAAACAAAACCGAAACCGCTTTGGCAATAATTACAATGATTCTTACATCCTACATTACAATGGGACTTACCACAACATTTTTAAGGGCAAACGGAATGAGACTAATTTTTTAAGGCAACAAAAATGAACAGAAGAAAAGCAATAAAATATCTTTTACTGATTCCCGCCGTGGCGGAATTTTTCTACGGAATTATTGACGTCCTTGGCTACAAAAAAATTTCCGGAAACGCTTCAAAAAAATGGTTTGATGCCGGGAACATAGCCGACTACGACAAAGGGAAAATTTACCCCTTTGCCGCTCAAAAATTTTATTTGTCAATAGATGAGAGCGGAAAAGTAACCGCCATTTCGACCAAATGCACCCACCTCGGATGCACGGTTGAATTCAAGGGCGATGAATTCAAATGTCCCTGCCACGGTTCAATCTTCAACGAAAAAGGAATTAACCTTAAACCGCCTGCAACACGCCCGTTGGATTTATTCGAAACAAAAATAACCAAGCGTGGAAAGATTCTTGTGAATCTCGGTCATTCAATCAGAAGAAAATAGCTCCTTAACAATTTAATTTTGCCGATAATGAAAAAGCTAAATAACGATACAATAAAAACAATTCTAATTCTCTTTATCATCATTATTGTGCCTCTCTTTGCCGTTAAAAAAATATTTTTTCACAGCGCAAACAACAACTCAAAAGCACATTACGTAGGCAAGGAAAAATGTATTTCCTGCCACCACAAAGAATACGAAGACTGGGTCGGCTCCGATCACGACTTGGCAATGAACGTTGCAAACGATTCCACCGTGCTTGGAAATTTTAACAACCAAACTTTCACCTCCGGCAAAATCAAAGCAAAATTTTACAAAAAGGACGGAAAGTTTTTCGTTTACACTACCGGCAAAGACGGAAAAATGCACGAGTTTCAAATCAGCCACGTATTCGGGCATTACCCCTTGCAACAATATTTAATACGTTTTCCCAAAGGACGTTTGCAAACCCTCTCGCTAACTTGGAACAGCAAAGACAGCAACTGGTATTACATGCCGGATTCAATTTACAAAAACGAAAACGTCGATTACAAAGATTGGCTGTTCTGGACAAATCAAGCTCAGAATTGGAACTCGATGTGCGCCGATTGCCATTCCACAAATGTCAAAAAGAATTACGACCTCAAAACCGATTCTTACAACACCACTTACTCTGAAATAAACGTTAGTTGCGAAGCCTGCCACGGTCCCGGCTCAAAACATTTGGAATGGACAAAACTACCCGCCTACGCCCAAAAGGAAATTGACAATTACGGACTTGTGGTTAAAACAAGCGGAATAGACAACAAAGAATACGTTGACATGTGCGCTGCGAGATGCCACTCAAGAAGAGCGGCGCTGAGCGACAACCTACCCGAAGCTAAAAATATTTACCAACACGTAATCCCCTCTTTCCCTCAAGAACCGAGTTGGTTTATTGACGGTCAAATTAAAGACGAAGATTACGTTTACGCTTCTTTTACACAAAGCAGAATGTACCTCAACGACGTAAAATGCAACGACTGCCACAACGTTCACTCCGGCAAATTGCTTTACGATGGAAACGCCCTCTGCCTGCAATGCCACAAAAAAGAAGATTACGACACTCCGCGCCACACGTTCCACAAGCCGGAGGGAAGCAAAGGACAACCGGTTGTTTCCGATATGGGAATTAAATACGAAGTCGGCTCGGGAACAAAATGTATTAATTGCCACATGCCCGGCAGAAATTATATGGGCGTGGATTTCCGCCGCGACCACAGCTTCAGAATTCCCCGTCCCGATTTGACAATTAAAATGGGCGTGCCCAATGCTTGCAATCAATGCCACGCGGACAAATCCCCGCAATGGGCTGAAAGCTACATTGAAAAGTGGTACGGTAATAGCCGCCCATTCCAATACGGCGAGGCTTTTTTTGACGCTGAAAAAGGGAAGAAAAACACAGACCGGCTTTTAACCTCAATGATTGGAAACACTTTGTACCCTGCAAGCATCCGCGGCATTGCAATTGAACATCTTAGCGAAAGCAAAAGTAACGACAGCCTCATTAACAATTATTTGAATGCCTCCGAAATACCTTTACGGATTGCAGCAATCAGAAGAAAGGACGTCCGAAACGAAAGAGACCTCGCACAATTGCTCTCACTAACTTCCGATCCCGTAAAGGGAATTCGCCACGAGGTAATTAATAAAATCGGCGTGCTCGACACAAACAAGATGCCGCGTAAGTTTGTTAAATCTTACAAAAAGGCTCTTGCCGAAGAATTTAAAATTCTAAAGTACAATTCGGATTTCCCCAGCGGGAAATTTAACCTTGCTAATTTCTACTACAGCTCGGGCAAATTTGCCGAAGCAGAGAAATTGTACTTGGAGGCAATTAAAGAAGACAACAAGTTGAACGTCGCTAAAATAAACTTAGCCCATCTTTACGACGCAATCGGAGAGCCGCAAAAAGCGGAAAAAATTCTTGCGGAGTACGTAACCGAAAATCCCGCTGACGGCGAAACGCTTTACAGCTACGGACTTGTTTTGGCGGAAAACAGAAAATACGAAAAAGCTCTTAATTATTTGATTAAAGCAAGCAAATTATTAAAAACCAACGGACGTATTGATTACAACATTGCAATGATTTACGATTTTCAAAACAAAAAAAATCTTGCGGAAAAGTATTTGAAAATTGCAATAAACAAAGAGCCTAACAACTATTCGCATTACGAAAATTTGTTAAACTTCTATTTAAAAAATCATTTGACCGATAAAGCAAAAAAGCTTTCGGAAAAGATTACAAAACTGTTCGGTACGGGCTCAAAATAGGTTGTAAAATAAGAAAGAAGAAACGAGAAATAAGAAATGTTTTCGTAAGACGCGAGAGGTAAGACGCAAGAAGAGAACAAATAACAGTGAACAGAGAAAAATAATTGTTACTTAGTAATTAAACCCTGTCATCCAATTATCCGGAAGCGTCTTCCGAGAACTCGTTAATGACGCTCCGCCAGCGGCGGAGCAAATGACAAAAACAACAAAAAGTCAGATGAGAAAATCATCAAGAAATCTTTTGCCACCAAATTTAAACTTGTGTCACCGTGCTCTTTCTTTGTGAAATACGGCAGAAATGATTAAATTAAGAAACTTAAAAAACTAAGATTAAAAATGCTTTCCGAAGAGGCTAAAAGAAAAATATTAGAAAACATTCTCGAATCCGAGGGATTCAAATCTTCGGACACTTACAAAAAGTTGCTCACCTACTTATTCGAAGCTTCCCTGCGAAACGAAGACCCGAAAGAAATAACCATTGCAATCAACGTTTTTAACAAAGGCACGGATTTCAACCCGGCAGAGGACTCGTCCGTCCGTGTTTACGCCAGCAACCTCAGAAAAAAACTCGACCATTTCTACGCTAACGAAGGAAAAGAAGACAAGTACAGAATAAAAATCCCGAAAGGACATTACAAACTCGAATTTGTGCCGGCTACGTCAAAAGTTAGAAAAGTAATGGGAATGTACAACAAAAAAATTGTCTGGTCGCTTGTTGGGCTGGTGGTTCTATTGGCAGGCATTGCATTTTACTCTTCCATTAAACTTTCTATTTTGAAATCTACTTCCTCAGATATTGTCAACAACCCCGTCTGGTTGAACATTACCGAATCACCAAATCCCAAGCTAATAGTTTTGGGCAACGACTTATTCTTTCTCGAAATCCTCGACGGCGAGGAAACAATTGTAAGAAAGCACTACGTCAATACGAAGGAAGAATTCGAACAATACAAAGCGGCACATCCGGACAAAAAAATAATCGGAATAACCCCTTACCCCTTCTTTCCCAAAATAGACATTTCAACGATTCCCATTTTAGTTAAAATTCTTAAAGCCAAAGACAAACTTATTCTCAAAGCTTCGTCCGAACTTTCCGCTACGGATTTGCTGGAGAACGACATTATTTTTCTCGGCTCTTTCAGAAGTTTACATTTCTTGCGATATTTGTTGAGAGACACACTAACCGAATACAGCTCCGACCCTGATAATATGTACATCCGTTTTCGCGAAAAAGACACAACGCTTACTTTCAGACAATCCGGCGAACCCGGACTTGAGCACATCGACTATTGTCTTTTCAGAAAAATCCCTGGACCAAACAAAAACACAATTTACCTTTTCATTTCTTTCTTCGAGGCGGGCATTTCAGTTGCAACGCAATACATGCTCGACGAAAACAACTTGAACAATCTCGAAGAAATGATGAAGAAAAAATTCGGCTACATGCCCGAATACTTCGACGTCCTTTTCGAATCCAGAGGTTATTCCCGGACTGCATTCAAGACAAGCATCGAATACATGCGCCCCATTTCCCCGAACAAACTTCCGATTTGGTAAAAAACTCAAATCGGTTCAACCCCTCGATTTAAAAAACGAAATCCCGCATCACACGGGATTTCAACAATTCTGTATTCCTAAAATTGACTAACGCCTTGCTCCTATTTGGTCGGGCTCTGCTGCTTTCGGAGCTTTACGGGTAAAGAAATTTGCACTCTTTCTTTGGACCGCGTTTGTTCTTAATGTAGTCAGGACCTCGGCGCAAGGGGATGTACATTCCCTTTGTAGAATCAAGCCAATTAAACAAATCGTCTTCCAACTTGTTTACCAAACCGGCGTATTTCTTATCGTTAATAAGATTGTGCATTTCGTGCGGGTCGTTTTGAAGATCGTACAACTCGTTTGTGTCCCAAACGCCGTGGTAAAAGATGTATTTGTACCTGTCCGTTCTTACGCCGAAAGTCGTGGGGGTTTGCGGGAAAGCTCTTTCCCAATAATATTCGTAAAAAATTTCCTTCCGCCATTTAACGGGTTCACCTTTCATCAACGGGTAGAAGGACATTCCAACCATTTGCTTCGGCATCTTCTTAATTCCGGCAATGTCCAGAATGGTGGGAGCAATATCAATGTTCTGAATCATTTGTGTAACAACTCTTGGTTTAATCAATCCCGGCGCATAGGCAAACAAAGGAACTCTAATTGATTCTTCGTACATGTGGCGTTTGTCTATTAAACCGTGCTCGCCAAAGACAAACCCGTTATCGCCCATGTAGAAAATAATTGTATTTTTCTCCAGTCCCTTCTTCTTAATGTCGTCTAACAATCTGCCGATGTTTCTGTCCAAGCTCAACAATGTTTCACAATATCTTTTGTAAAAAGAATCGAAATCGTACTCGCCGTAGTACATATAGTCAACTCCGTGCCAACTGTTCCTTTGCAATTTGACCCAGCGTGGTTTGCCTTTGTAATTTTCGGGAGTGTCCGCCATGCTTGCAGGATGAGGCACTTTTTCATTTTCAAATTTGTTGGAATCCTGCCTTGCGGGGCGGAATAAAGCGTGAATAGCTTTGTGGGAAAGATAAAGGAAAAACGGTTTGTCCCTTTTTTTGTTAATCCAGTTAATAGCGTAATCCGTCAGGATGTCCGTAATGTAACCTTTCCTCTTTACTTTCTTTCCGTCAATGTTAAATTCGGGATTGTAGTAAACGCCCTGCCCTTTGAAGCTAATCCATTTGTCAAAACCTTTTCGCGGACTTGCGTCCCCTTTCATTTCTCCCATGTGCCACTTGCCGATGAAGGCTGTTTCGTAACCGAGCTTTTGCAAATATTGCGGGAAGTAAGTAAGATTACTTCGAACGGGGGACATATTGTCCACAACCCCGTGCTGGTGCGCGTACATTCCCGTTAGTATTGTTGCACGACTCGGCGAACAAAGAGATGTTGAAACAAAAGCATTTTTGAAATTCACTCCCTCGGTAGCCATTTTATCGAGATTGGGAGTTTTCAAAAAAGAATTAAAGTGCATAAAACTCACTGCGTCGTAACGGTGATCGTCGCTTAAAATAAAAACGATGTTCTTCTTTTCCTGCACCTTACTTTGTTGTGAATCTTTTTTACCTCCGTCGTGAGAAAGAATCACAAAACCGGAAATGGCAACAGCCATTATTCCGACCGCAATAAGAGCAAAAATGTTTAAATATTTTTTGTTCATTTTAAATACTCCGCTAATTATTTAACTGAAAGTTTTGTTTTAATTAAATCTTGATCTCTCGAAGAATTTCCAACCATTATTGTAAACGTCCCGGGTTCAACTACGTGTTTCATTTCCGCATTGTAAAAAGAAAGATCGTCAGGCGTAATTAAAAACTCAATGCGTTTCTTTTCACCCGGCTTCAGAAAAATTCTCTCAAATCCCTTTAACTCTTTTACCGGGCGGGTAACCGAAGAAAAATCGTCGCGCACATAAAGTTGAACCACCTCCGCTCCGGCACGGTCTCCGGTATTGTAAACCCAAACCGAAACTTTCGCCGAATCGCCTTTGTTTATTGAGCGCGGAACAATCTTTAGATTTTCAAACTTAAATTTCGTGTAGCTGAGCCCGTAGCCGAATTCGTAGAGCGGTTTGTAATTTGCATCCACGTAACCGCGCACAAACTGCGAGGGCTTGTGATTGTAAACGTTAACAATCTGCCCCACACTACGCGGAATTGTAATCGGTAACTTTCCGCTCGGGTTAACTTTACCAAGTAGAATTTCAGCCAGACCCAAACCGCCGAGCGCTCCCGGTTCAAAGGCTTCAATTAACGCCGAAACATTTTTCGAAATCCATTCCACCCCCAGCGGGCGCCCGTTAATTAAAATCACAATAATCGGCTTGCCTGTTTTGTGAATCTCTTTTACCAATTCAAGTTGATTGCCGGGTAAATCAATCTTACTTCTGTCAACGTTCTCGCCGTCGGTTTTTTCATTAGGTAAATAACGCAAAGGATTTTCCCCAAGAACAAGAATCACCAAATCCGATTTTTTAGCCAGCTCTTTCGCTTTCGTTATTTTCGATTTCTCAATGTGCTTAACGCTATTCCCGCAATCGAAATACTTCACCTTGTTTCTTAAAAATTTCTTAAGCCCTTCCGCTACGGTAACAACATTTGCGCCGGGCTGACGAACCGCCCAATCGCCCAATATTGTTTGATTATCGGCGTTCGGTCCCGTAATTAAAATCTTTTCGTATTTCGATTTGTCGAGAGGAAGCATTCCGTTGTTTTTCAACAGCACAATCGACTCGCGAGCAGCTTTCAGTGCGGTTTGCCTGTGCTTTGCACTGAAAAGAATTTTTTTCTGAGAATTAACATCAACAAAAGGATTTTCAAAAAGTCCCAATTCGAATTTCGCTCTTAAAATTCTTTCTACGGCTTTGTCTATTCTCTCTTGCGAAATTTTACCGGTCTTAACTAAGTGTAGAACCCAATCAAAAAATTTTGGTCCGTGCATGTGCATATCGATGCCCGCATTTACCGCAAGCATAGCGGCTCCCTCAAGACTGCTTGCCGCTTTGTGCCTCGTGTAAATACGCTCGATGTCCATCCAGTCGCTAACAACAAATCCTTTAAAACCGAAATCCTTACGCAGCAAATCGAACAGCCATTTGTTTGAATGGCACGGGATGCCGTTCAACTCGTTGTGTGCTGCCATTACGGTAGCCACTCCCGCTTCCGCTGCGGCTTTGAAAGAAGGGAAAAATATTTCGCGCAACGTTCTTTCGGAAATATCCGTAGGAGCACCGTTGATTCCATTAATCGGCTCACCTCCTGCAACAAGATGTTTGGCACAAGCTAAAACTTTGTGCTTACCGTTCTGAAATCCCTTAACAAAACCGACTCCCATTTTGGAAACGAGCAGCGGGTCTTCACCAAAGGTTTCTCCGACTCGTCCCCAGCGCGCATCCCGGGCTACGTCCACGTTCGGGGCAAAAGTCCAGCGAACCCCAATGGAATAAAGCTCTTCCGCCGTTTCCGCTGCAATCCGTCTTGCCAGCGCAGTGTCAAACGAAGCGGCAATCGAAATGGGAACGGGGTAAACCGTTGCTCCCTTTGTTAATCCAACACCGTGAATTGCGTCGTCGCCAAAAAGAACCGGAATCTGCAACCGGCTTTGCATTGCTAACTTTTGAATGTGATTTGTTTCTTCCGCCGTGGTAACGTGGAGAAAAGAGCCAATCTCTCCCTTCGTAACCATTCTTTCCAAATCGGCAATCGAGAGCCCCGGATACATTCCCCACGCGTCAACGTTTTTGTCCTTGCCCTTTTCCTTGCGCGCCTGCTTAATGTGATTGGGTCCGACAAACTGACACATCTGCCCAATCTTTTCCTCCAGCGTCATTCTGCTCAAAAGGTCTTTCACCCTTTCGTTAATTGTAAACTTAGGGTTTTTGTAAATAGGTGTTTGAGCTTCGAGGTAAAAGCTTAGCGAGAAAAAAAACGCAATAACAAAAACCTTTAGCAAAAATTTCCTCATTGAAATTCCTTTCTGAGAAACATTATTTTTGTTCTTTTTTCAATTTCAGCAAAGTCCATTTAGCAACTTTGACTACATTACGGTAAGGATCGTTTAACAAATTGTTCAACTCCGTTTTGAAAAGCTCTGCTCCTTTGCCTAATCTTTCAACGGAATTAACTGCGGTTAATCTAACCGTTTCTTCCGGACTCTCAAGTGATTTTTTCAAAACCGCCACAGCTTCTTTTTTTTCTCCGAGTTTAAAAGAAACTTCGGCTGCTAAAATTCTCACGCTCGGGTAAGAATCGGTCAGCAAAGTTTTAATTTCATTTTTCAAGGGGAGTACTTTTTCTTTAATAGTAAGAGCACCAACCAATGCCCAATACCGCTCGATGAAATTTTTACTCCTTAACAATTTTTTAATTTCATCCGGAGTGTTTCCATTGCAACCGTTTAGAGCATCTGTTTCAGCAAGAAATTTTTCAACATCGTAAATTTTACTTTTCGTAAATTCTCTCGGGGTTGTCTTTTGAGCAATCCGCACCACCTCCGCTTCGGGAATGAAACCGGCATCCCTTGTTTTAATCATCCAACCGTAAAGAGCTTTTCTCATTTCCTTAAGCGCTTTAGAGTACTTTGGATCTTGTGCAACGTTAATCACGCCATTCGGGTCGCTTTGTAAATCGTACAATTCTTCGCAAGGGCTAGGCTTAAAAAACCCCGACTGCATCTTGTTTAACTTTCCTGCTTTGTAAAGCGCGTACCATTCTTGCATTGAGGGAATCCGCCACAGATATTCGATGTGCTGCCCGCGCGGTAGGAAAGGCATAAAATTACGAACGTAGCGAAAGCGTTCGCTCCGCACTGCTCTTACGAAATCAAATCTTTCGTCCATTCTTTGCTTGTACATAAAAACGTATTTTTTCGGCGGGGCTTTTTGAGCTCCGAGAAAAGCTTTGCCTTGCATGTACGAAGGAATTTTCACGCCGCACAAACTCAAAACCGTTGGAGCAAGATCGACAAAACTCACCAAACGATTGCTTTTTGTCCCGCGCTTTTCGTCGAAAAGGTATTTAAACTTTTCCGGTATTCTTACAATCATCGGCACGTGCGTGCCCGGTTCGTTCAGGAATCTCTTACTGCCGGGTAAAATTCCGCCGTTGTCTCCGTAGTAAAAAATAATTGTGCTCTCGTACAAACCTTGATCTTTAAGTTTCTTAAGCAAATTACCGATCTGTTTGTCCATTTGAGAAACTCTGTCGTAATACTGCGCGTAATCGTGCCGGAAAGTTTTTGTGTCCGGGTGATAAGGCATTAAAGAAACTTTTGCCGGGTCCGTTTTTGTAATTGAATCGCTTTTGAATAAAACGTGCTCGTGCGTAATGTTAAAATTAAAGACGGCAAAAAACGGTTGTCCCGGCTTCCTCTTTTCCCACGTGGCTTTCGGACTTGATTCGTCCCAAATCTCTTTTGAATCGTAAACGGTGTTGTAATCTTCCTTGTGATTATTTGCCACGTAATAGCCGGCTTTGCGTAGTAAGCTCGGAAAAAATTTTACGCTGTCCGGAATGGGCAACTTGCTTCTCATATTTATTGTGCCGTAGGAGCTTGCGTACGTACCGGTAATAATCGTGTAGCGCGCCGGAGCGCAAACCGGAGCGTTGGCAAAAGCGTTGTTGTACTGAATGCCTTCGGAAGCCAATTTGTCCAAGTTCGGCGTGCGACCGTTGGGGTCTCCGTAACAGCCGAGTAGCGTGGTGTTGTCCTCGCTAACAACCCACAAAATATTCGGTCTTGCATTTCCTTTTTTTTGACCGAACAAAACGGATGAAAAAACAAACAAAGCCAACACAAATGTTTTAACTAAGAGCCGCATTTTCTTTTTTCCTTAAATTACCTTTCGTTCAATTTATTGTAATAATTAATAAACTCAATCTGTTCTTCAACGCTGTCGCCGTTTCTGTAATTTATTATTTCCCATTCTTCGGACGATTTTATTTTACCGCCCGGACGAATAGTTTGGTAAGGCGTATGATATTCCAATTCAGCCAAAGCATTTCCGTCTTTTGAGACGCTGTTGTAAATTTCCACTAACCCTTGCTCGGGATGAATGCCCGAGACGAGGAAAAGTTTGAAATGTATTACAAACATTTGCGAATCCGCAAACGCAAACATCTTTCCGTAAGCGGGATAAATAAATGCCTTGCCGTCAATCTTCTCTTTGCCCCGAGAAGGCTTCCTTGTTTCAAAACGGAAAAATCCCTCCTCAACTTTGAACGGCATTTTGTCGAAATGCACATTGTCGCGGTACTTCACTCGAACGTTTTTTTCGCTTGTTACCGGAACGAAAACCCGGCTGTAGCCGTCGAGCCGAGTGTTTAACCACAAATCCCATTTAAAATTTTCCTTTCTGCAATTTTCCGCTTCAACTTCAAAGAGAGCTTTCCCTTCGTCCGAGATTCTAATCTTTTTTACGAATCGCATTCCGGTAAATTTACTAACGGGGCTAATTAAAATCGCTTCGTCCTTCGTTCGTTTTAGTATTTCGTACTTTCCGTAAATCCAATAAGGATCGGGAGGCCAGTGAACATTTTTATTTTTCAAATCGGGATACTCGTTTTGTACACTCCACCAACGGCTTTGCGGACCAAGCCAAACAGTGTGCCCGTAAATAGGCAGTAACTCGTTCATCAACAATTTGTCAACCGGTTTGTTAAATTTGTGATTCCAAACAGAAGTGTCGGTTTTAAGAATGTTTTTCCCGCCGTCTTTATTGAACGAAACAACCGCCGCACCGAGATCGGGCAGTATTTTCAGGGTCGAATGGTCATTCCTAAGTGTAATAATATTACCGCCGGAAGTTTTGGCAAAATTCATTTCTGTTTCCCCGTTAAAAAAATGCGGATAAACCAAAATTGCGATTGGAAAAAGGGACAAAAAAATTAGAGACAACTTTTTTACTTTTTTCGAACTCATAGATTGGTGGGATTTTTATGTAGCAGTGTTCGACTGCTTTCCTAAAATAATAAGAGGGGCTTGTTTATTTCACTAACAAAATTTTCAATGCTTTGGAATACCTCTCCGTTCGTAATCTGCAAACGTAAACACCGCTCGTTAGTGAAGAAGCATTAAACTTCACGCTGTAATTTCCTGCTTGTTTTCTTCCGTTAACCAACGACGCAACCTTCCGCCCAAGTACGTCGTAAACGTTCAACGTAACTCTGCTATTAACCGGAAGCGAAAAAGAAATCGTAGCAACGGGGTTAAAAGGATTAGGGTAACTCTTTAATGAAAATTTTGACGGCAGAATTTCCCCGCCATTGTCTTCCACCGAAGTAATTGTCGTGTCTTTCCTCAGGGAGAGATTGTCCACGTAAAACGTAATGTCTTGATGCTCGATTGTTTGAAGAGCCAAACGGACTGCTTCAAGAGAACCGTTCCAAGTAAGCATAAGCGTATCGGCAAGATGAGTCCATCCCACCGAATCAATTTCAGCCGACAAATGAAAATAATTTGTTTCACCGCCCGCCTTTATTCTAATTACCGCTTTTGCGGAGTCTTTCAAAGATGCGGAACGGAAATACCCTGAGAACAAATACTTTCCCTTGCCGGCTCGGGAAAGCCCGTCGGTAATTATTTGCGACGGGCCACCCCAGGAGGAGGTTCTATCGTAAACCTTAACTGCCTTCGCACCGTTTTGAACTATAGTTGTTTCAACACTTAATTTGCACGCCCTTTCCTTCCAACTTTCCAATCCGTTTTCAAAATCGGGATTTAAAATTAAATTACCGAGAGTATCTTCGGGAGGTTTTCCGTTGTCAAATTGATGAATTAAAAAATACGAAAGAAATGAGTGCAAGGAATCAACCACCCTTTGGTAAGCCGAATCGAAAACAAAGCAGTACGTTTCCCGCGGGTCAATTTTGTAATCGTAAAGTTCCCTATCCACGATGATGTTCTCGCTGTAAGGCAGAGTTCCTTCCCTGTATTCCACCGGCAGCCATTCGGTGTAGCGGTACCTGTCCGTACGAATAGTGTAGCCTTCGTATTTGCTTTTTTTGTACTGGCTCATTGCGTAATCTTTAACCCTGTTTGACTGCCCGCTTATTATCGGTTTCAAAGAAACCCCCGCTAAACCTTTGGGAATAGGCAGACCGACCAAATCGCACAAGGTAGGATAAATATCCACAAACTCCGTTGGGGTTGTAACGTATCTTTTTTGAGGATAGTCGGGATCAACAATAATCATCGGCGCCCGCGTTGCTTGCTCAAAATTCGTGTGCTTTGCCCATTGTGCGTGGTCGCCCAAATGCCAGCCGTGATCTCCCCAAATAATAATTACCGTGTTCTTTCTCAATCCCAAAGAATCGAGTTTGGCAATTACTTTTTGTACTTGAGCATCCACAAAGGAAACACACGCGTAGTAACCGTGAATCGCTCTTTTCTGAACGTCAACAGGAATCTCGCCTTCGTCAGGCACATCGTCGTAACTGCGAAACTCCCCGCTTTTAGTGTAAACGTAATCAGGAGAATTTTTCGCATGTTTCTGAAACGGATTGATTTGAATGCTATCGCGATTGTACAAGTCCCAGTATTTTTTTGGTGCTACAAAGGGCAGATGAGGTTTCTTGAATCCTACGGCAACGAAAAAGGGCTTGTCCCCTTTGGCAACCTTTTCCAACAACTGCATCCCAACACGGGCAATTTTTCCGTCAACGTAATCGCTGTCGGGCAAATCTGCGCTTTCCGTCGAGGGACGCCCCGTAGAAACCTGCCAACGCTTTGCTGTAACTAAAACGTAAGGGATCGACCACGAAGCTGTATCATGACCGCTGTCAACAGACCTCGGGTCAAAAACTTTGCCCGTGGCAGCCGTCTCGTAACCGTTATTTTTAAAATACTGCGGGAGGGTTACAACATCGGGATTTTTGTCTCTTATTAAAGTGTGAAGATCCCAAATCTGTGTTTTGTCCGGGCGCCAACCGGTTAAAAGACTTGCCCGGGAGGGACCGCAAATAGCTTGCTGGCATTGGTTGTTAGCGAATACCGACGCCTGCTCGGCAAGCCTGTCAATATTAGGCGAAAGCGCAAGCGAATCGCCGTAACAGCCGAGATTGGGCTTTAAATCGTCAATGGCAATAAACAAAACATTTTTTTTGCTCGCCGGTTGAGCTTGGAGTGCCCCCGCAACAAACAAAAAAGAAACTATTAAAAACTTAAACATTTTATTTAAATGAGTCATTTCTTATCCCATTACTTAAGTAAAATCATTTTTTTCGTTACCGAAAAGTCGCCGGCTTTTAAGCGGTAAAAATAAGTACCGCTCGGTAAGTTTTTTGCGTTAAATGTTATTTGGTAATTCCCCGGTGCTTTGTAGCCGTTTACAAGCGTTGCAATTTTACGACCCAACACATCGTAAACGGTTAACTGTAGGGACAGCTCATGAGCTGTCCCTACAATGGAAGGAATTGAATATTTAATTGTAGTCGTTGCCCCGCCACCGGCGGAGAAAGGATTCGGGTAATTTTGTTCCAAGACAAACCTTGTTGGAATTTTGTCCGAAGACTCATTCACGCTTACCGGATTTTCCAAAACATCTTGAACGGCGTAATAAGCCGGTTTGGGACTTCCGTCGGCAAAAAAGAGCGTGGGAGTCCTATCGCTTGCCTTACCGTCGGAGTCTCTAATCATCCAAGTGTTCCAAGTTACCACACCGGTGCTTCTGTGAGCCAAAACCGTGGAAAGAATCGCTCTAAACGTCTCGGCTTGTTTTTCCCAATCGCCAACGTTTTCACCTCTTAAGTAAACATTATTCTCAGTTATGTGAAATTCCAAATTATGCGAATGCGCCCACTCAATTAAATTGCCGAGAGCCGTCAGGTTATTTACTCCGCTGTCGTTATTTTCCTTTTCCCAACCTGCGTCCACGTGAGCTTGAAATCCAATGCCGTCAACTCTCAAACCATTATCGCGCAAATAAGTTACTAACTTTTTAACCTTGTCCCAAGCAGCGTCGTTCATCGAGCCGTGCTGATTAATTATTTGTTTAATGTTCGGAGCGTACTTGTTTGCAAGTTCAAAAGCCATTTTAATGTAGAGAGGCGGTTGGAACGTCTCGGAGTAAGTGGTGTCGAAACCAATAATCGTCCAAGGATTTTCCCACGAATCCGTGCCGGGTTTTGGACCTTTCCACTCGCCGGTATTAGCGTCAATCGTTTCGTTTACCACATCCATCCACAAAATATTAGACTCGTTGTTGTAATGCTGGCAAAGGGCTGTAACGTACTCGGTTAAATTTTGGGAGAGTTCTTCGGGAGTTCTTGAATCTTCCTTTGCCCATTTGGAACATTGTGGACCAATCGGAGAATGCATTCTAATAACTTGTCCGTTAGCTTTTGCCTTTTGCACCCAGCCGTCGGGAGTTGCCCAGCGAAAGACACCCGGCTCGGGATGAACGTACGTTTGCTTGAAATCGTTAGCGGGAGTAATGTAACTAAACTCCCTGTTAAGAATCTCTTCCGAAAACGTTCCCCAATAAGCGCTTTGCGAAGCTCCGCCGATGTAAACGTTGCCTTCAGGGTACTTGTCCGCAACAATTTCCCTCAACCTTCTTCCTTCCGGCACGGGCGGATGAACGTCTTCATTCTTTCCGAAAAAGACATCGTCAAAAATGTAAGTCCCTTTTTCCAAGCCGCAAGAAAGCCTCACAAAAATGTTTGCCCTGTATTTTGAATCGGGCGAAACAATGAAAGTAACTTTTTGAGGCGTAGTGGAAAGAAGAATTTGCTCGCCACCGTACCATTTTCTTTGTCCGTCCTCACTTACACATTTAAGCGAAAGTTTGAAAGGTAAATTTTCTTTTGTTTCCGTTCTTGCGAGAACTGTTAAAATAAGCTCGCCGTCGGGAACGTTCTTAATAGTGTCCGTCATTAAGGATACTTTTTCAACCTTGTCCCCCGTTGTGTCCACAATTACTTTGGCGGAAATATTTCCCGAAATTACGTTGTCTCCCGTTTCGTTAAATAATCTTCCTGCAGCTCCGCCCCAAGCGTTCAGTCGCCAACCGATGTTAACGCTGTCTTCAAATCCGGGGTTAGTAACTAAGTTTGTTTGAGCTAAAGATGCTGACGTAAAAACAAACGTCAGAAAAATTATTTTTAATACTCGTTTCATTTTTCTTTCTTATTTATTTTCCGATTTTTGAAATACTCCCGCATATATTGTTGCAGTCTTGCCTGAATTTTTTTGTACGCCGGTTCGTTAAAATGATTAACTGTTTCCAACGGGTCTTTTACGTAATCGTAAAGTTCCGCTGCCACAATTTCGGATTCTTTGAACTTAGCTCCTTTACGAACTTTAAGAGGCACCCAAACGGTGTATCTGTAATGGTCAGTCCTGAGTGTGTAACCTTCCACCCGCTTGCCGTAAGCAATCCTGTGGAATTGACTAACGGCGTAATCTTTTATTTTTACCTTCGGATTTTTAAGAATCGGGACCAAACTTTTACCGTCCAAACCGCTTGGGACTTTAAGCCCCGTAAGCTCGCACAAAGTTGGAAAAACGTCCACGAATTCCGTCGGTGAGCTTGCTTTCTTTCCCCCTTTTATTCTCGGGTCAACAATAATCAAGGGTGAACGAGTAGCCTGTTCAAAATTAGTGTGTTTGCACCACATAAGATGGTCGCCCAAATGCCATCCGTGATCACCCCAAAGGACAATAATCGTATTGTCTTTTAAGCCCAATTCGTCAAGTTTTTTCAGCAATTTCCCAATTTGCTCATCCACGTGAGAAACGCAAGCGTAGTAGCCGTGAATTAACTCTTTTTGCATTGGTATCGGCAACGGACCTTTTTGAGGCACGTGGTCGTAACCGTGGCGCAGTTCCCAACCGGGCTGGAAAGCAAATTCCGGCGCGTTCTTTGCGTGCTTCCTGAACTTTGCCAACGGCAATTTGCTCCTGTCGTACAAATCCCAACATTTCTTGGGAGCTACAAAAGGCAGATGCGGTTTCTTAAAGCCCACGGCTAAGAAAAACGGCTTTTTGCTTTTTGCCATCTTCTCCAAGAGTTTAACGCTTTGTTCTTCAATGTTTCCGTCGATGAAATCGGAGTCCGGTAAATCCACGCATTGCGCGAACAATCTTTCCTTCGTCCCAATCCAACGGCTTTTCGTGGGATACTCGTACGGGTAAGTCCACGAGCGTTTATCGTGGAACTTATCAACGGAACGCAAATCGAAAACCTTTCCTCTTGCGGCGGTTTGGTAACCGTTTTGTTTGAAATATTGCGGCAGAGTTACAACGTTCGGATTTTTATCGCGAATCAAAGTGTGTAAATTCCACACCTCCGTTCTGTCCGGGCGCCAGCCTGTCAGCAAACTTGCTCTGGAAGGAGCGCAAACAGCCTGCTGAGTGTGGTTATTCAAGAAAACCGTGCCTTCTTCCCCAAGTTTGTCAATGTTCGGTGAAACTACAATTGTGTCCCCGTAACAACCTAAGAGAGGTTTAAGATCGTCCACAGCGATGAAGAGAACGTTCATCTTTTTTTGCTGCGTCTCTTCAGCTTTTGGCTTGCAGCCCATTAAAATAAGGCTTGCCAGAGCAATTAAAAACAAAGATTTTTTTAGTAGGTTCATAATTTGTCCGCTTCCTTCTTTAATTAAAAATTTAATTCTTATTCTTTATTGTGTTTTTTCTGTTTCCACTTTTCTCTTATTTTGGATTTGTCAAAATAAGCGTGCACGTCCTTACGCCAACGAACAAGGGCTTTGTAAAGCTGTGAAGCTATTTGCGGTTTTTGGTTGAACAAATCATTGTGCTCGCCCAAATCTTTCGCAATGTTGTAAAGCTCTTTCCGGCGTGCGTCGTAGAAATCGAGCAGTTTGTAATCCCCGTGCCTTACTGTGGAAACGTTAATGTCGCCTGTGCTGTAAGGTCTTGCAAGCGGCGAGTGCCAGAAGAAATATCTTGACTTGTTCTCCTTTACTTCGCCCTTAATAGCCGGCACAAAACTAACTCCGTCAATCTTAGGATGTTTTTTCCATTTAATTCCCGCGGCTTCAACTAAAGTCGGGTAAATGTCCATTCCGATAATCGGGTAATTGGTTTTGCTTCCCGGAACAGTTACGCCGGGCCACTTAATAATAAAGGGGATTCTAAGCCCGCCTTCGTAACTGTGTCCCTTGCCTGCTCTCAAAGGCAAATTGGAAGTTGCAAGAGGTCTGTAGTTGTAGCCCTTATTGGAAAGTCCCCCGTGGTCGGAAGTAAAAACAACAATGGTTTTGTCCGAAAGGTGTAGCTCGTCGAGCGTTTTCATTATTCTGCCGACGCTCTCGTCCACACTTTGAATCATTGCCGCATAAATCGGATTGTTCTGCCAGCACTTTGTGTAACCGGTTCCTTCGGGAATAAATTCAGGTCCCTTAAATTTAATGTGTTTGATTTTTTCTTTGTAATACTTAATGTACTTTTCTTTCGCCTCGAACGGCGTGTGAACGGAATAGTGAGAGAGGTAAACCAAGAAATGCTTGTCTTTGTTAGCTTTAATAAATTTAATCGTTTCGTCGGTTAGCCTGTCTGGCAAATATTCTCCCTTCTTGCCGTTCTCCAAGCCGTGAATGTCTTTCTTTTTTAACTTTTTTCCTTTGTGGTAAGGATAAAAATACGTTCCCGGAGCGCCTGCATATCCGCCTGCAATGTTAATGTCAAAACCGACATCCTGAGGGAAAACATCCCCTTTGGCAATGTGCCATTTACCTGCAAAGAAAGTTTTGTAACCGGCGTCGTGGAATGCTTGCGCCATTGTGTATTCCGTGCCGTCCCATTTCCAATCTCCCGGCAAATGAACCCTTGCCGGATACCTGCCTGTAATAAATGCGTACCTTGCCGGAGCACAACGGGGATGCGCCGTGTATGCCTGCTCGAATCTCATTCCGGTTTCGGCTAACTTGTCGATGTTGGGCGTTTCGTAAACCTGAGAACCTTGACACGAAAGGTCTTTCCAGCCCAAGTCATCAATTAAAATGAAAACAACATTCATTTTCTTTTGCCCGAAAGAAGCAAAGGCGAAAATCAGAAAAACAATTAAAGAGACTCCGAAAATATTTTTTAATCTGCTCATTATTTTTCTCCAAAAATTGAACAATTCAAATTTTGAACTTATTTAAGTAAAATCATTTTCATCGTTTTGGAAAATCCGTCAGCTTGCAATCTGTAGAAATAAATTCCGCTGGGTAAATTGCTTGCGTTAAATTGCACGGAATAATTCCCCGGCGTTTGTTTTTCGTTAACAAGCGTTGCAACCTTACGACCTAAAATGTCGTAAATGGTCAGACGTAGGGACAGCTCATGAGCTGTCCCTACAACAGGGACCAAATACCTTATCGTTGTTATCGCTCCGCTCGGCCCGCCATTGGCGGAAAACGGATTAGGATAATTTTGAAACAGTTCAAACTTGCTCGGAATATTTTTCACCAATCCGTTTTCTTTAACATCGGTGAAAGTAGAATCAAATTCAATTTTAACGGATTGGAAATTAAAAGGCTGACTAAATACGTCCGGGTTAGTCATACTAACAACTTTCTCGTTACCGTCAAAATTCTCGCCTTCGTAAAAATGCACTTTGAAATCCGCCGGCACCATTACCGACTTAACATTCCCAATCAAACCAAGAGTGTCTAGCACTCCCTTGTCGTATTCCCCGGGCTTTAACCTCACCGACGTTCCGCCGTAATTTGAATCTCCGTAAAAAGCAACTTCCGTCGGTTTCAAAACGGCGTCTAAAACCGGACGGCGTTCCTGATTCCATTCAAGAGAACCATCCAAATAATTATTGAAATGCTGAATTGCGTTCAAAGCCCAAGGAACATTTGCTTTGTCGAGCTCCCGCGCTAAGAAAGAAGCAAATACGGTTTGTTCCGGTACGGTGTACTCATTTGCACCGTTGTAATTCCCGGGCATCCAAGCGCCAACCCACGAAGGAAAACCCGTTCGTTTTTCCCACGCAAGGGCTGAATCTATTTTGTCCGTAATTAATTTTCTTTCCGCCGGCGTGCCTGTTGTCCACAGCTTTTTCTGGTTCGTTTTGCTCGGACCCGCAGCGTAAAAATGCCATTCCCACATCAAATAACCATTTGCTTTACTCGGAATTTTAAGCTCGTGCAAATTGAAAGGATTGGACAAATCGCGCGGACTAAGAATAATTATTCGAGTAGGATTGCTTTCCCTGATTGCCGAGACGGTTTTCTCGTAAATCTCGTTTAACGTTTCCGGCTCTTCTTTAAGCTCGCCGGAAATTTCAATAAGCAAATCGAACGTTACTCTGTGACTGTAATTTTTGTAATATTCCGCTACCGTCTGCCACCATTTTACGAAATTAGCAATGTTAGTAGAGTCCGGCTTCTCCTCCAGCATCTGCCCGCCAAAGGCAAGAATCGGGAACATCCCGTTATCCAGACAGTCTTTCACAATCGGAGCGGAAAGAGTAATAAAATCAGTGGGAGATTCAGAATTTGTTCTGAGCCGGATATGCCTGAAACCCTTTGCTTTAATTTGCTTCAAAAGCTCCACGCTGTAATAGGAAGCCTGCGAAGCGGTTTTTGTCCAGTTTACGTCAAAACCTTTTCCTAATGCTTGCGCATAATCCCGAGGTGCAATGGGAGCGTCGAGCGTGTCCCCGCCACCGCCGGTTGAGTCTTTTATTCCGCCGCTTACGTCGTAAGGGACAAGCGAAAGATTGTCGGCAAAATAATTAAGCGAAAGATTATTTTGAGTTTGTAAGAAAATCGAGCCTTCGGTTAAATCGCCTCCCTGCCAATCAAGGGTAAGAGTGTCTTTAATCTCGCTCCAATCTTTGTCGTTTACGTAAGCCTTGGCAACAATGTTTTTCTTTTCTCCGTCAATAGTCAAACGGATTTTAATTTTAGCGGTGTCCTCGCCGCTTTCCGTTCTGAAATATCCTTGGACAACGTACTTACCGTAACCGTTGTATTTTAAGCTGTCGGTAATAACTTGGTAAGCACCGCTGAAGGTTTTCTTCCTGTTCGAAATCAACAACGATTTCAAACCTGATTGTGAAATAGTGTCCACAACAGTGATGTCGCAATTTTTAGCATTCCAATTTTCGCTCCCGTTTTCAAAATCGGGGTTTAGCAAAATATTATTTTGCCCGAATGCCAAAAAGCTAAGAGCAAAGAAAACCAAGAAAATCGTTTTTAATTTCATCTGTGCCTCAAACATTTTTAAGTACTTCATTTTACATTAATTCCCGGGTACAACTTAACGATAAAATCTCTTTCTCTGTTCTTCTAACAATTTCGCCAATTTGGAAACAACTTTTTTGTACTCGGGACGGTTAACCACATTAACATTTTCTTCCGGATCTTTTTGGTGGTCGTAAAGCATTTTTGCGTAAAGTTTTTCGTTCTTGTCCCGGTATTCTGTGTAAAGGTAACGCTCTGTTCTAACGGACTCGCCATCTTTAAACCGACTAAAGACCGCCTCGGTAATTTTGTTTTTCTCTCCGGTTAAAAGCGGAGCAAAACTTTTGCCCTCAACGGTCTTGGGAATCTTGAGTCCGGTCAACTCGCAAAGCGTGGGGTAAATATCCACAAATTCCGCCAAACTTTTAACCACTGCATTTTTCTTCATTCCCGGCACGCGGAACAACATTGGCGCCCTCAGCGAAAGCTCGTAGTTGCTGTGTTTTGTCCACATCGTATGCTCGCCCAACTGGTAGCCGTGGTCTCCGATTAGAACAATAATTGTGTTGTCGTAAAGCCCGAGACTTTTTAGCGAATCGATTACCTCTCCGATCAGCTTGTCCACGTAAGTAACGCAAGCGTAATAAGCTCGTTTTAACTGTTTGGCTTTGGAGTCGGGAATTTTCCCCGTGTCCAGAATATCCGTGTAAACCCTAAGTTCAAAGGAATTGTGAATCGAAACCGCCGGAGCGTCTTTAGGCGGGTAAGGGTTGTCCGCCGGCGGAATATTTTTCCCTTCGTACATATCCCAATATTTTTTAGGATGATTGTAGGGCAAATGTGGCTTTCTAAAACCAACCGCCAAAAAGAAAGGCTTGCCGGTTTTTTTCAGCTTCTTCAAATCCGCAATTGATTTTTTCGCCACCTTGCCATCGATGTAAGCGTAATCGTTAACATCAACGCTTTCAAAGGATTCCGCAACCGCCTTGTGAATTCGCTTCTTATTTGCAGCTGCAATTTTCTTATTCTTTTCGGAAAGATAATTCCTCCAAGGAACATTCGGCGCCCACGGCTTTTCGCTCCAAGAATTTTTC
>JALWGH010000116.1 GCA_027013735.1 Melioribacteraceae bacterium | reverse complement strand
AGCGTTGTAACGCCTTCCCTTACGTGGCTTTTAACCAGTTGCAAGGTTTCCGCTACAATTCTGCAACTCTCTCTAATAAAGTCAATTTCTTTTTTTGTTTTTATTAAAATCACTTTAAGTTCTTCTGCTGCGCAACTTGCCGGATTTCAAGAATCCGTCGTAGTGGCGCATTGTTAAGTGAGATTCTATCTGGTGAAGCGTATCCAACGCAACACCAACAATAATGAGCAAACTTGTTCCGCCAAAGAATGCGGCAAATCTACCCGAAACTCCCAGCTTCATAATGAAAGCCGGCAAAATTGCTACTATTGCCAAAAAGATTGAGCCGGGTAATGTAATTTTAGTTAAAATATTGTCAATAAATTCCGCCGTCTGTTTACCCGGACGAATTCCCGGAATAAAGCCGCCTTGCTTCTTCATATTCTCGGCAACGTCCTGCGGATTAAACGCAATTGCCGTGTAGAAATAAGTGAAGAAAATAATCATCAGAGCGTAAATGAAAGAATAACTAAACGAGGTGTAAACAAAATACCTCGAAAGTTCCATCATCCACTCGTTGTCCGGGAAAAACGAAAGAACAGTGTTCGGAATAAACATTATCGACTGTGCGAAAATAATGGGCATCACACCGGCGGTGTTCACCTTAAGCGGAATGTACTGCGTAACTCCGCCGTAAACCTTCCTTCCGATTACTCTCTTGGCGTATTGAACGGGAATCCTCCTTGTTCCTTCCGTAACCAAAACGATTCCGGCAATAACCAAGAAAAGGAATGCAAGAATAACAATTTCAATTACAATATTTCTTTGCCCCGACTGCAATAATTGGAATTCGTCCAAAATTGCAAAGGGCAAACGGTCGATAATTCCAATAAAAATTATTAACGAAATACCGTTCCCAATTCCTTTGTCGGTAATTTGCTCACCGAGCCACATCATAAACACCGTACCGGCGGTAAGAATCATTACGGCAGAAATTGTAAAACTAAAAGGCGAAATGGAAGCAGGAACAATCGATTGTCCGTTAGCCGAAAGATTACGCAAGTGAATTGTAACACCCCACGCCTGAAACGCGGAAATTAAAACCGTTCCGTAACGCGTGAGCTGAGTAATTTTCTTTCTGCCTTCCTCACCTTCCCGCTGTAACTTTTGGAAATAAGGAACTACCGCACCCAAAAGCTGAATAATAATCGAGGAGCTGATGTACGGCATAATTCCAAGTGCAAAAATTGCGGCGTTCTTAAACGCACCGCCCACAAACAAGTCGTAAAGGCCGAACAGATTGTTCGACGTACTGTTTTGCATTGCTTGCGCAAGCACGTGCGAATCAATGCCCGGCAACGTAATGTGAGCACCTATTCTTACAACAACCAAAAGCCCAAGCGTGTAAAGAATTCTTTGCCTTAGCTCGTGAACCTTGTAAATATTCCTGAATGTGTCCTGAAATTTTCCCATTAGACCTTAATCTCTTTAATAGTTCCGCCAGCTTTTTCGATTTTTTCCTTAGCCGTTGCGCTGAATTTCGGCGCTTCGACGTTTAACTTTGCATTCAAATCTCCGCGACCTAAAATTTTGTAAGGAGCGGCTTTCGAAATCAAACCATGTTTGTAAAGAACTGCAGGAGTAATGTTTTCGTCTTCCAATTTTTTGGAATCCACAAGACGCTGCAAATCTTCAACATTAATTGCTTGGTAATGTATTTTGAAAATATGATTAAAACCTTTCTTGGGAACTCTCCTCTGCAAAGGCATCTGTCCGCCTTCGAACCAAGCGCGGTGTTTTGCGCCGGAGCGGGATTTTTGTCCGTTCATTCCACGCGTGGCGGTTCCGCCGTAACCGGAGCCTTCGCCCCTTGCTATTCTTTTACGTTTTTTTACCGAACCTTTTGCGTATTTCAAATTGCTTAAAATATCCATTGAATCACCTATTCTTCAATTTCTTCAACTTTTACCAAATGCGAAACTTTATTAATCATTCCCCTTATCTGAGGAGTATCGTTGTGAACTTTAACGTAATTCGGTCTTCCGAGACCCAGCGCTTCGATAGTGCGCTTCTGATCTTTCGGTCTGTCAATAATACTTCTTACTTGCGTTATTTTTAATTTTTTTACTTTCTTTGCCATTTCCATCCTCAATTAGGCGTTAAACAATTCACTGATAGTCATATCTCTCTTCTGCGCCATTTGACGAGCGTCAATCAAATTCAACAAGCCTTGCATTGTTGCCTTAACCTGATTGTGGGGGTTACTGGAACCCAAAGATTTTGTTAAAATATCTTGAATACCTGCAAGTTCAAGAACGGCACGTACGCCGCCGCCTGCAATAAGTCCCGTACCGGGGGAAGCCGGTTTCAAAAGAACTCTTCCGGCGCCGTATTTACCGATAATTTCGTGAGGAATTGTTCCCTTCACAATCGGAATTTTGTAAACGTTTTTCTTAGCGTCGTCAACACCTTTTGAAATTGCATCGGTAACTTCGTTGGCCTTACCTAATCCCACACCTACGTGACCTTGTCCGTCGCCTACAACAACAATAGCATTAAAAGAGAAACGGCGACCGCCTTTAACAACTTTTGCAACGCGATTAATCTGCACAACTCTTTCTTTAAGACCTTCAAGAATAGTTACTTTTTTCGGTTTCAAATTACATCTCCTTTATTCAAACATATTTTCAACTTTGGCTGCCGGGAGAGGATTCGAACCTCTACATACGGCTCCAAAGGCCGCTGTCCTGCCATTAGACGACCCGGCATCAATTAAAATTTCAAACCGCCTTTTCTGGCGCCTTCGGCTACGGCTTTAACTCTGCCGTGGTAAGCATAACCGCTGCGGTCGAACACAGCAGTTTCAATTCCTTTTTCCTTTGCTTTCTTGGCAAGCAGTTCGCCAACTGCAAAAGAAACTTCCAATTTGTCCTTGGATTTTTTAATCTCGTCGGAAATTTCCTTCGACAACGAGCTTGCCGAAAGAATTGTTTTCCCTTCAACGTCGTTAACCAACTGAGCGTAAATTTGTTTCAAACTGCGGTAAACAGCAATTCTCGGGCGCTCGGGCGTTCCGACAATTTTCTTTTTAATCCTAATCTTCTTTTTATCTCTTTTCGTCAACTTTTTTGATAACATTTTATCCTAACTCTCCTGCCAAAATTTTTAACCTGCCGTCTTACCGGCTTTTCTGATAATAACTTCGTCCGAATATTTAATACCTTTACCTTTGTACGGCTCGGGTTTACGGAAAGAGCGAATCTTTGCCGCTACAAGTCCGACCAATTCTTTGTCGATTCCGCTGACCTTAACCTGAGTAGGCGAGGGAACTTCCAAAGTAATTTCGTCGGGAGGCATAAAATAAATCGGGTGCGAATAACCGACGTTTAACAAAAGATTCTTTCCCTTAAGTTCCGCACGATAACCCACGCCGACAATTTCCAATGTTTTGGAATAACCTTCCGTTACACCCGTAACCATATTTTGAATAATCGAGCGCGTCATTCCGTGCAAAGCGCGGTTTTCTTTCAAATCATTATGTCTTTTAACGTTTAATTCGTCGCCATTAATTTCAATGTCAATGTTGGGATGCACTTCAAACTGGAGTTCTCCCAACTTGCCTTTTATCTTAAGCGTTTTGCCGTTCAATTCAACTTGAACATCTTTAATATTTACCGGTTTTTTACCTATTCTCGACACTTCTAAACTCCGTTAACTAAATTTTACCAAATGTAACAAATTACTTCGCCGCCAACACCTTCCCTGCGAGCCTGCTTGTCGGTCATCAAACCCTTGGATGTGGAAATAACCGCAATGCCAAGCCCGTTCAAAACGCGGGGTAAATGCTCTTTGTCTGCATAAACCCGCAAACCGGGTTTGCTTATTCTCTTCAGTCCGGTAATAGACGAAGTACCATCGACATATTTCAAAAAAATACGAAGTACGTTTTGTTTATTGTCTTCAATTACAGTAAAATCTCTGATAAAATTGTAATCTTTCATTATTTCGGCAATACGAACCTTCATATTCGAAGACGGGATTTCAACCCATCTCTTTTTAGCTTTGACTGCATTTCTAATTCTCGTTAAAAAATCTGCAATCGGATCAGTAACTGGCATTTAAAATTCTCCTATTCTTACCAACTTGATTTCTTAACTCCGGGTATTTCACCGCGGAGAGCCATTTCACGAAAAACTAACCTTGAGACGCCGAATTTCCTGTAATATCCGCGCGAACGTCCCGTAACCAAACAACGATTGTGCAATCTTACCGGAACGGAATTTTTGGGCAACTTTTGCAAACCTTCGTAATCACCCTTTTCCTTCAGCTCTTTACGAACCTTAGCATATTTTGCAACTAATTTTTGTCTTTTAGCCTCGCGGGCTGCCATACACTTTCTTGCCATAATTATCCCTTAATTATTGCATTTCTTTTCTTTTGAACGGAACTCCGAAAGCCGAAAGCAAAGCAAATGCTTCTTCGTCGGTCTTTGCGGAGGTAACAATTGTAATGTCCATTCCACGAACTTTACTAACCTTATCCACGTTTATTTCCGGGAAAACCGTCTGCTCTTTGATTCCGAGTGTGTAATTTCCTCTTCCGTCAAAGGCTTTGTCGGATATTCCGCGGAAGTCTCTCACGCGCGGAAGCGCCGTAGTAATCAATCTATCTAAAAACTCGTACATCATTGCATGACGCAAAGTAACCTTGGCGCCTATTTTCATTCCCTTACGCAATTTGAAATTCGAAACGGATTTTTTTGCCGTTCTGATTTGCGGTTGCTGACCGGTAATAGCTCTCAAATCCGCAATAGCTTCGTCCAATTGTTTGGAATCCTGAACGGCATCGCCAACACCCATGTTTACGACAATCTTTTCCAATTTCGGCACTTGCATTACGTTTTTGTAGGAAAACTGTTTCATTAATGCAGGTGCAATTTCTTCTCTGTATCTCACCAATAATCTGGGAATGTAATTATCTTCCATTTTAACTTCGGCTTTTTTAGCCGTCTTTTTGGAAGCAGCTTTTTTGGTTTCGGTTTTCTTATTTTCTGTCTTTTTTGCCATAGTTAAATCTTATCCTCAAAATTAAGCCAACATTTCACCACTTGATTTACTAACTCTAACGCTTTTCTTCTTCCCGGTCTTATCGTCAATAATTACCTTTTTGCCAATCCGGGTAGGTTCGTTAGTTTTAGGATCCAAAACCATCACGTTGGATACATCAATAGGAAGTTCCTTTTCAATAATCCCACCATTAGGATACTGCTGGTTAGGTTTTGTGTGACGTTTCCTAACGTTTACACCTTCAACAATAACTTTGTTCTTTGCCGGAAAAACTTTCAAAACTTTTCCCGTTTTTCCCAAGTAGTTGCCGGCAATTACTAAAACCATATCATTCTTTTTAACTTTCATCTTCAAATCCTTAATTTATAATACTTCCGGTGCTAAAGAGATGATTTTCATAAAATTCTTTTCACGCAATTCTCTCGCAACAGGACCGAAAATACGAGTACCTCTCGGTTCGTTCTGATTGTTCAAAAGCACAGCGGCGTTTTCGTCGAAACGAATGTAAGAACCGTCTTTGCGTCTTACTTCCTTTTTGGTTCTTACGATAACGGCTTTGGAAACATCGCCTTTCTTAACTCCACCGCCGGGAATTGCTGCTTTAACGGTAACAACAACCAAATCTCCAACCGTAGCGTATCTCTTCCTGCTTCCGCCCAAAACCTTAATACAGCGAACCTTTTTTGCGCCGGAATTGTCTGCTACCACTAAATTAGTCTCTTGTTGTATCATTTCAGGCTACTCCTTCTCTCGCTCAAATTACTTAGCTTTTTCAACTATTTCAACCAAACGCCAATTCTTACGTTTACTAATAGGTCTTGTTTCCATTATTTTCACAACATCGCCAACGCTGGTTTCGTTCTTCTCGTCGTGAACCATCAGTTTGGTTGTCTTCTTAAAATATTTTTTGTAAATCGGATGAGCAACCTTTCTTTCGATTGCCACAATAATACTTTTGTCCATTTTATTTTTAACTACAGTACCGATTCTTGTTTTACGATGTCCGCGCTTTTCCATCAGCTTAGAATAACTCCTTAATTATTACTCTTCTCTTTTAATTCTCTATTGCGAAGTTCGGTTTTCATCCGGGCAATATCCCTTCGCGTGAGTTTAATTTTTGCCGTATTTGTAAGACTCTTCAAAGAGTTCTGGAATCTTAAATCCACGAGATTCCTTTCCTCTTCTTCAATTCTCTTCTTCAATTCTTCGTTGCTCATTTCACGAATTTCGTACATCTTCATTCTTGAATCACCTTATTTTTATTCGTAATCCGGTCTTACGACTACTTTGGTTTTAATCGGAAGTTTGTGAGAAGCCAATCTCAAAGCATCGCGGGCAATTTCTTCGGATACGCCCGCAACTTCAAACATTACTCTGCCGGGTTTAACGACTGCAACCCAAAACTCGGGTGCGCCTTTACCTTTACCCATACGGGTTTCAAGTGGCTTCTTGGAAACGGGTTTGTCGGGGAAAATACGAATCCAAACTTTTCCGTCCCTTTTCATCTTACGCGTCATAGCCACACGGCAAGCTTCTATTTGACGGCTGGTAATCCAACCTGCTTCCAAAGCTTTAAGACCGAAATCTCCAAAACTCACTCTGTGACCGCGGTTGGCTTTGCCTTTACGGCGACCGCGCTGCATTTTTCTGTATTTTACTCTTTTCGGCATTAACATAGAGACAACTCCCAGTAACTCTTACTCAGAAATTCTTTTACCTAAAATTTCCCCACGGCAAATCCAAACTTTCACGCCAATGGAGCCATAAATTGTTTGAGCGGTAGCCGTAGCGTAATCAATATCCGCTCTTATTGTGTGCAAAGGAATCTTTCCTTCCTTGTATTGTTCCGTTCTTGCCATTTCCGCGCCGCCGAGCCTGCCGGAACACATAACTCTAATACCTTCGGCGCCCATCCTCATTGCTGAGGTAATGGCGGATTTCATCGCTCTACGGAAAGAGATTCTCCCCGTTAATTGCTGAGCAATATTTTCGGCAACAAGATAAGCATCCAACTCGGGTCTTTTAATTTCCGAAATTTGAATCTTAACATCTTTGCCTGTGATTTTCTTTAATTCTTCTTCGAGCTGGTTAATTTCCTTACCGCTTTTGCCAATTACTACGCCCGGGCGGGAAGTGTGTATGGTCAAAATAACGCTTTTCGAAGTACGGTTAACAATAATTCGCGAAATACCTGCTTTTTTAAGACGGTTACGAATGTACATCCGTATTTTCCTGTCTTCAAGCAATTTAGTGGCGTAACTTCCGCGTTCGTACCAGTTAGATTCCCAACCTCTGATTACACCTACTCTAAAACCTATTGGATTTGTTTTCTGACCCAAAAAAATTCCTCCTAAAATTAACTTTTCGTAGCTACTACAATTGTTAAATGATTGGATCTTTTCCTAATTCTGTAAGCTCTGCCCATTGGTGCGGGCAAAATCCTTTTCAGCATTGGACCTTGATTCACATACGCTTCCTTCACGTAAAGATCGGAAGGATCGTAATGTGCTTCTTCGTCCTTATTAAATAAGTTTGCCACAGCCGAACGTAAAACCTTCTCGGCATCTCTTGCAGCATGTTTCGGACTAAAATGCAAAATTTCAATTGCCTTATCAACCGATTCGCCTCTAATCAAGTCAATTACAAGTCTCATTTTACGAGGCGAAGTTCCAATATACTTATGTGTTGCTTTTGCTTCCATAGTAACAAATTCCTCAATACCTATTTCTTCATTCTTGCTGCTTTTTCGGCTTTGGTTCCCGGGTGACCTCTAAAAATACGCGTCGGAGCAAATTCACCTAACTTGTGCCCAACCATATTTTCGGAGATGTAAACGGGAATCATTTTATTTCCGTTGTGAACTGCGATTGTGTGCCCGACAAATTCGGGAACAATCATACTTGCGCGCGACCAAGTTTTAATGATTTTTTTCTGGTTCTTCTCATTCAATTCGCGCACTTTTTTAAGTAATTTGTAATGTACGTACGGACCTTTTTTAATTGACCTTGGCATATCTTAATCTCTAACTTTTTCTTCTTCTTACAATGTATTTATTAGATTGTTTTTTCTTCTTACGGGTCTTAAGACCTTTAGCCGGCTGTCCCCAAGGAGAAACGGGGTGACCGCCGCCTGAAGATTTACCTTCGCCACCACCCATTGGGTGATCAACGGGGTTCATTGCAACGCCGCGTGTGTGCGGACGTTTGCCCAGCCATCTGCTTCTTCCTGCTTTACCAATGCTGATGTTCAGATGGTCTGCATTTCCGACTGTTCCGTAAGTAGCCATGCACTCTACGTGCACCATTCTAACCTCGCCGGAAGGCATTTTCAATGTAGCGTACTTCCCTTCGCGAGCCATTAGCTGAATTGATGCTCCGGCAGAACGTCCCAATTGTCCGCCTTTTCCGGGTTTTAATTCAACATTGTGAACAAAGCTACCAAGCGGAATGTCTTTTAATTTTAACGCATTTCCAACTTTAATTTCGCTGCCTTCACCGGATTGGACAGTATCGCCAACTTCCAAGCCGTCGGGAGCGAGAATGTACCTTTTTTCACCGTCGGCATAGTGGAGTAAAGCAATTCTTGCCGACCTGTTCGGATCGTATTCGATGGAAAAAACTTTTGCCGGTACGCCGAATTTATCTCTCTTAAAATCAATTATTCTGTATTTTCTTTTATGTCCGCCGCCACGGTGACGAGCGGTAACACGACCATGGTTATTCCTGCCGCCGCTTTTCTTCAGAGAAACGGTTAAGGATTTTTCGGGAGTTGTTTTAGTAATCTCCTCGAAAGTCGAAACCGACATAAACCTTGTGCCCGGCGTAACTGGATTTAACTTTCTGATAGCCATTTAGTTCTCCGTCTTCCTTATTCCTATGCTTCGCCTAACAAATCAATAGTTTGACCTTCTTTAAGGGTAACAATCGCTTTCTTTACTCTGGGAGTTTTACCCGTAAAACGTCCCTTTCTCGTAAATTGCGTCCTTGTTTTACCCTTTCTTCTAATCGTATTAACAGCAATTACGTCAACTTGAAATTTTTCCTTGACGGCTTTTGCTATTTCAATTTTATTAGCGTTAATATCAACAATAAAACCGTATTTATTCTCACGCTCCGTAATATCCGTCATCTTTTCAGTAATTAAAGGCCTTATTAAAATCTTCCTCATCTCACAGTCCGTTTAATTTAATGTACTAACTAATTTTTCAACTGCGCTTTTCTCTAAAACAACCACTTGATTATTTAACAAGTGGTAAGTAGCTGCATTGCGGGCTTCCAAAACGTTAAATTTAGGAACGTTTCTGCCTGCGAGGTAAACGTTTTGGCTCTTTTCTTTTGTGAGCAATAAAACTTTTTTACCGTTAAGTTCAAGTGCGTTCAATAAACTAACAACATTTTTTGTCTTTGGTGTTTCGAAATCGAAATCCTCGACAACAATAATTTGATTGGCTTTTGCTTTGTAAGATAAAGCTGATTTACGAGCCAATTTTTTAACTTTAGCATTTATTTTTTGTCTGTAACTTCTCGGACGCGGACCAAAAATAGTTCCGCCGCCAACCCAAAGAGGAGATCTGGTTGTACCGGCACGTGCGGTGCCTCTTCCTTTCTGACGCCACGGTTTTCTGCCGCCGCCGCGAACTTCACTTCTCTCTTTGGCTTTATGTGTGCCTTGACGCTGGTTTGCCAAATAAGCCTTAACGTCAAGATAAATCACGTGGTCGTTAGGTTCAATAGCAAAAATATCATCCGCCAATTCAATCGTTTCGCCGGATTTACTTCCATCTATTTTGTACACATCTAATTTCATCTTGCCAACCATTAGTTTTTAATTTCCACCACAGTATTAATTGCGCCCGGAATTGCGCCTTTGAGCATAATAATATTCTTTTCCGGAATAACTTTTACAACTTTCAAATTTTTAACGGTTACCTTGGAATGTCCGGTTCTTCCAGCCATTCTGGTACCTTTCAAAACTCTCGAAGGATAAGAACTTTGACCGATTGAACCGGGAGCTCTTAATCTGTCGCCCTGACCGTGGGTTGTTCCGCCCACGCCGCCAAAGCCGTGGCGTTTCATTACGCCTTGAAAACCTTTGCCTTTGCTCAAACCGGTAACTTTAACTTTCGTACCTTCCTGAAAAATTTCAACGGTGATTTTATCGCCGGCGTTAAATTCTTCAGTATTAAAATTCTTAAACTCTTTTACGATTTTTGCCGGTTCTACTTTATTTTTTTCAAAGAATCCTTTTTCGGGTTTTTTCAAATGTTTTTCTTTCTTCGTCCCGAAACCGAGAATCAAAGCATCGTAGCCGTCTTTTTCAACGGTTCTTTTACCGAGAACCGTGCAGGGACCGGCTTCAACAACAGTAACAGGGATGCTGGAGCCGTCTTCAGCATAAATACTTGTCATTCCTATTTTTTTACCTAATAATCCAGGCATTTTTCATCATCCTTATAACTTAATCTCAATATCAACACCCGCCGGAATTTCCAACTTACTAAGAGAATCGACGGTCTTATTATTAGAATTATGAATATCAATTATTCTTTTGTGAGAGCGAATTTCAAATTGTTCGCGCGATTTCTTATCGACGTGAGGAGAACGCAAAACGGTAAACACTGAGCGTTTCGTTGGTAACGGAATGGGTCCCGAAACCACTGCGCCGGTGCTTTTAACCGTCTTAATTATCTTCTCAGTCGATTTATCGATCAAAATATGATCATACGATTTCAACTTAATTCTAATCTTCTGACCAGGCAACTTTTTCTCTCCTATTACTTAAGATAAAGAGGGGAAGGAACAAACCTTCCCCTTTTATTAAATATTTATTTTATTCAATGATTTTTGTTACAACTCCTGCACCAACGGTTCTACCGCCTTCGCGGATAGCGAAACGGAGACCTTCTTCCATTGCGATTTCGGTAATAAGTTCTACAGTAAGTTTAACGTTATCGCCGGGCATAACCATTTCAGTTCCTTCGGGAAGCATTGCTACGCCGGTAACGTCGGTTGTTCTGAAGTAGAACTGAGGTCTGTAACCGTTAAAGAAAGGAGTGTGACGTCCACCTTCGTCTTTCGACAAAATGTAAACTTCGCCTTCGAACTTCTTGTGAGGTGTAATGGAACCTGGTTTTGCAAGAACCATTCCTCTCTGAATTTCTTTCTTGTCAATACCTCTTAAAAGAAGACCCGCATTGTCGCCTGCAATTGCGGCATCAAGTTCTTTACGGAACATTTCAATACCTGTAACAACAGTCTTTTTGTGAACTCCAAGACCAATCAATTCAACTTCTTCGTTCAATTTGATTTGGCCTCTTTCCACTCTACCGGTAGCAACGGTACCACGACCGGTAATCGAGAATACGTCCTCAACGGGCATCAAGAAAGGTTTGTCGATGTCACGTTCCGGTAGAGGAATGTACTCATCAACTGCGTCCATAAGTTCCCAAATGCAATTTAGTCTCGGGTCATCAACCGGAGTGTTAGGATCGGAAGCTGCTTCCAATGCCTGCAAAGCCGAACCGCGAATAATCGGGATTTCGTCGCCCGGGAATTCGTATTCGGTCAAGAGCTCTCTCAATTCCATTTCAACGAGCTCGAGTAATTCTTCGTCGTCAACCATGTCAACTTTGTTCATAAAAACAACGATTCTGGGAACACCTACCTGACGTGCAAGCAAGATGTGCTCTCTCGTCTGAGGCATAGGACCGTCGGTTGCAGCAACAACCAAGATAGCGCCGTCCATCTGAGCGGCACCGGTAATCATGTTTTTAACGTAGTCAGCGTGTCCGGGACAGTCAACGTGGGCATAGTGTCTTTTTTCCGTCGAGTATTCAACGTGTGCCGTAGCAATAGTAATACCACGTTCTCTCTCTTCGGGAGCGTTGTCGATGCTGTCGAAAGTTCTTACTTCCGAAAGTCCCTTTTTCGCTAATGCCATTGTAATTGCAGCGGTAAGAGTAGTCTTACCATGATCTACGTGTCCAATAGTACCGATATTAACGTGAGGCTTACTCCTATCAAATTTTTCTTTTGCCATCGAATACTCCTTGTTGTTTTATTTCCTAATTTAAATTATTGTTAAATTGTTTCCATTGTTTTTGTTTTACCGGATTTCTCCAAAATTTTATCCGTGACGGATTTCGGAGCTTCCTGATAATGCGAAAATTGCATTGTGTAAATTGCTCTGCCTTGCGTCATCGAGCGCAATCTTGTTGCGTAACCGAACATTTCGGAAAGCGGAGCGTGCGCACGAATAACCTGTGCGTCTTTGCGTGCGGTAAATCCTTCGATTTTTCCGCGGCGGGAGTTCAAATCTCCCATTACATCTCCCAGATATTCTTCCGGGGTAATAATTTCCAAACTCATTACCGGTTCCAACAAAATCGGGGAAGCTTTTTTAGCTCCTTCCCTAAATGCCATTGAGCCGGCAACTCTAAACGAAACTTCGTCTGAATCAACTTCGTGGTAAGAACCGTCAAAGAGCTTTGCTTTTACGTCAACTACAGGGTAGCCGGCAATTACGCCGTTCTGCATTGCATCTTCAATACCTTTCTTAACCGCAGGGATGTATTCCCTCGGAACCACACCGCCGACAATTGCGTTTTCAAATTCAAAGCCCTTACCTTGTTCGTTGGGAGAAAGCTCCAGCCATACGTGTCCGTATTTACCGCGTCCGCCGCTTTGCTTAACAAATTTACCTTCCGACTTAACAGTCTGAGTAATAGTTTCGCGGTAAGCAACTTGCGGTTTACCGATGTTTGCCTCCACCTTAAATTCCCTTTTCATTCTGTCAACAAGAATTTCAAGGTGAAGCTCTCCCATTCCTGCAATTAAAGTTTGACCTGTTTCCTCATCAACCTTAACACGGAAAGTAGGATCTTCGTCGGCTAATTTTGCAAGAGCGTCGGAAAGTTTGTCTTGATCACCTTTCGTCTTAGGCTCAATTGCAATTTGAATAACCGGTTCGGGGAATGCCATTTTTTCGAGTACAATCGGCTCTTTCTCGTCGCAAAGTGTGTCGCCAGTGCGCGTGTGTTTTAATCCGACAATCGCTGCAATATCGCCCGCACGAACTTCGTTCATATCTTCGCGGTGGTTAGCGTGCATTAAAAGAACTCTACCTACTCTTTCTTTCTTGGAAGAGTTGGCGTTGTAAATGTAAGAGCCTGCTTTTAACATT
>JALWGH010000115.1 GCA_027013735.1 Melioribacteraceae bacterium | reverse complement strand
AATTGCTTGTAACTTGAATCGTGTTCTTCGTCCACGACAATTAGTCCGAGATTTTTAAGCGGAGCAAAAAGCGCCGAGCGCGGACCGATTACGATTTTGTATTTTCCTTTTATTATTCCGCGCCACGTGTCGTATCTTTCGCCGTGAGAAATTTTGCTGTGGATAACCGCCGCCTGCGAGCCGAAAACATTTGTAAATCTCGAAGTTATTTGCGGTGTAAGAGAAATTTCGGGCACAAGAATAAGCGCCGTTTTTCTTTTTGCAAGAGCTTGTTTGGTAAGCTCGATGTAAACCTGCGTTTTTCCGCTCCCTGTTACGCCGTGCAAAAGAAAGACTTTAAATTCTTCTTTGTCAATTTTTTCGGAAACTTTTTCAACAACCGATGCTTGAGTCTCGGTTAATGTAATTGACTTTTGCTTTTCTTCGTAGCTCTCGGTGTAAGCCCTGTCAACTTCTTTTTCGAAAATCTTGACCAATCTTTTCTTTTCGGCAAGGGCCTTAACGGCGGAATGAGGCGCGCCAGTTTTTTTTAACAATTGCGCAAGAGGAATTTCTTTGTTCCTTTTGAAAAGCTCAAGCAGCACGGCAATTTGGCGGGGCGAACGTTTTTCAAGCTCCGGCAACAGAGGAGTAATTTCTTCGGGGGGGAGCGCAAGTTTAACAAACAAAACTTTTTTTGCCCTAACCTTCGCTTCCTGCAATTGCGTCATTACCGTAACTGCGCCCTGCTTTTCGAGACTGCGCAAGAGGCTGTAAATGTTTTTTTTCTTTGCTTCTTTCTGCAACTGCGAAACGGAAATGAAATCCCTGCGAGCAAGAACGGTCAGGATTTTTTGTTTCACGCCGCTTGTTTTTTCGTCGTTTAAAAGTTCGCGAACTACGTTCTTGTCGGGGTAAATTATTTTTTTGGACTCAACTTCGAGCCCGTAAGGCACGGAGTTTTTTAACGCTTCGCCGAGCGAACAGAGGTAGTACTCCGCAAGCCACTTGTAGAATTCCAATTCCTTTTCGTCAAATATCGGCTCGGCGTCAAGCACGTCTTTGAGCGGTTTAATTTTTGCCTTTGTGCCGGGGGTTTCGGAAAGCCCGACAACAAAGCCGGTGAGCGTTCTCTTTCCGAAAGGCGCAAGTACGCGAACGCCCACTTTAACATTCTCTTTAAATTCTTCCGGAATGGAATAAGAAAAGGCATTAGCCGAAGGAATGGGAAAAGCTACTTGGGCAAACATCTTGCCGTCCCTACACAACTGCGCTTTCGAGTAGCGTAATTGTTTTTTCCGTTGCGTCCAATTCAGCTTTTACGCCGAAAGGCAATGTGAATTTATTATTAATGTGTCCGAAAGAAGCGCCGTAAAAAACGGGAATTCCGAGTTTAAACAATCTGTCGTAAATTACTTCGGTAAGCGTAAGCGAATTCTCAAATTCCGGTTTTTCCTTTTTAATTTCACAATTCCAAAACTTACCCAAAACAATTCCCTTGGCGTTTTTGAATTTGCCCGCCTCAATCATCTGCGTCAGCATTCTGTCTATTCTGTATGGCTCTTCGCCCACCTCTTCGAGGAACACAATTTTGCCGGAGTAATCAACGTCGTAAGGCGTGCCAATCAAAGCCGTGGCAAGGGAGAGGTTACCTCCGACAAGCCGTCCACGCGCCTTACCGGAACGAACGGTAAAAGGAATTTCCTGCCCGTCGAACTGCTGCTTTTTGCTTCTCAGAACAACCCCTTCGTCGGGAGCGTACAAAACTTTTTTCATATAATCGATTGAAAAATCGTTGAAGTTGGAAATTCCGACCGGTCCGTGAAATCCGATTAAACCGGTCTTTTCGTAAATGGCAAAAAGCAAAGCCGTGATGTCGCTGTAGCCCATAAGTACTTTAGGGTGTTTTGCAATCAAGTCGTAATCGAGCATTGGTAAAATTCTTGTACATCCGTAACCGCCCCTTGCGGCGATAATCCAATCTATTTCGGGATTCTTAAACATTTCGTGCAAATCCTGCACACGCTCCTCGTCCCTGCCGGCAAGGTAGCCGTAGCGCTTCATTACATTGCCCGTGTAATAAGTTTTAAAGCCGAGTTTCTGAAGATTTTCAACCGTTTCGAGCAGTTCTTTCAAATCGATGTAACTCCCGGGAGCGACAATTCCAACCCTGTCCCCGGGTTTAATTCTTTTGGGTTTAATAATTTTCTTTTGACCTAAATTGGAAGGCAGGTTTTTAATTGGTGAAAGTGCAGCCGCCCCGCCGGCAAGTGCTAAAGTTTGAAGAAAGTTCCTCCTCTTCATCTTCGTTCCTCAACTATTTAATTAAAATATTTTCAACGCCAAAAATCCGAATTTCTTTACTAATAGCAAAACGAGAGGGTACGAGTTTAAAAACGGTGGTAAAAAATTCTTACCGGCTTTCACTCCCACGGGTTGAAACCCGTGGTTACCAAGATGTTGCTTTTGCCAAAGAGAGAAAATTTTTTGCTTAAACTTGAACCCTTTCAGGGTTCTTTTTTTATTTTGATCCTAATCTTCCTATCTACATTGAACCCCTCCGGGGTTCTTTTGCGTTTTCTTAAAACGCTTTTTTGCAAGAATTAAATCTTGCAAGTTTAAATTTAGCCGACCCTGAAGGGGTCGAAAGTATGTAGAAAAAGCAATAAAGAAAATAAAAAAACGATGCCGAAGGTATCGAAGTATTAAGCTGTCACTTTAATCTTTTTTTACCTTAATGAATGAAACTTTACTGAAGATTGGGCAAATGACAAACCACCTTGTTGCAGATTCTCGATATTAATTTTCTCTGTTCACTGTTATCTGTTCACTGAGTAGCTACTTCTTACGTCTCGCTTCTAGCGTCTTGCGAAAAATACCTGTCCGGCGTAGCCCGAGCATAGCGAGGGCGAAGACGGATTTCTTATTTCTGGTTTCTTATTTCTTCTATTCTGCCACCAAACTCACGCGATCTTAATGTATTCCAAGTTTTTCTTGAAATTGGTAAAAAGCATTTTTTTAATCAAGGAATAGTCGGGGGTTTTAAGCTCGGGGTCGTTGCCTATTACTTCAAACGCAGCGCTTTTTGCTTTACGGAGAATTTCTTTGTCCTCTGCAATGTCCCCGTATTTAAATTGCGGGAGTCCGCTTTGTTCCGTCCCGAAAATATTTCCCGGACCACGGAGTTTCAAATCAATTTCCGCAAGTTTGAACCCGTCGTTGTATTTTTCCATTGACTTCAATCTGATGAACGCCTTGTACCGCTCTTTTTCTGCCGGTGAGAGGTAGTCCGTTTCAATGTTTTTTAATTTTACTTTTTTCAGGTATTCATCCTTTGCCACAAGTATTGCGTAGCCCTGCCGTTTTCCCCTTCCTACTCTGCCTCGTAATTGGTGCAGTTGGGAAAGTCCGAAGCGCTGTGCGTCGTTTATTACAATAATGTTTGCAGCGGGGACGTCAATCCCCACTTCAATTACGGTTGTGGAAATCAGGATGTCGAACTCCTTGCGTGAAAAGTTAATCATTACTTCTTCCTTTTCCCGCCAGTTCATTTTGCCGTGAATCAAACCCACTTTGTAATCGGCAAAAACCGTTTTGCTTAATTTCTCAAAGTAAAGGGTCGCCGCTTTCAGCTCCAACTTTTCCGATTCTTCAACAAGCGGGTAAACAATAAAAGCCTGATCACCCTCGGCAATTTTTTGTTTGACAAAATCAAAAATTGCAGGCAGTTTACTTTCCCCGCGGAGGAAGGTTTTAACCGGCTTTCGCCCGGCTGGCATTTCGTCAATTGTGGAAACGTCCAAGTCTCCGTAGTAAGTCATTGTCAACGTTCGCGGTATCGGCGTTGCGCTCATTACAAGCACATCGGGAGAAAAGCCTTTGTTTATTAGCTTTCCCCGCTGTTCAACTCCGAAACGGTGTTGCTCGTCTATTATTGCAAAGCCGAGATTGTTAAATTCAACTCCTTCCTCAAAAAGAGCATGTGTTCCGATTACTACGTCGGCTTCGCCCGATTTAATTTGAGAAAGAATTTCCTCCCGTTGTTTTTTCCCTTGCCCGCCGACAAGATTAATAACGTTGTAATTTAATATTTCCAACAGTTTTTTAATCCCGCGGTAATGTTGGTCGGCCAAGATTTCCGTTGGCGCCATTAACACGCATTGGTAACCGTTGGAGACGGCAATAACCATTGCCACAACAGCCACAATTGTTTTGCCGCTTCCCACGTCTCCTTGCAAAAGTCTGTTCATCGGCTTGGGGCTTTGCATGTCGAGGCGTATTTCGTGCAGTACTTTCAACTGCGATTTTGTTAACTCAAACGGCAATGAATCGAGAAATGTTTTAACCGGTTCCGGTTTTATCTCAAATGAAATGCCTGTTAATTTTTCTTTGCGGAGGTACTTGCGTAACGCAACTAAAATTTCGAAGTAGAAAAATTCCTCGAACTTAAATCTTTCCCACGCGCCTTTAAGCAAAACCGGACTCTCAGGGAAATGAACATTACGCAGTGCCTCGCGGATTTCCTGCAACTTTTGTTTTTTGATCACCACGGCAGGCAGGGTCTCTTTTGCCTTGTTTGCGTAAGCCGAAACCGCATTGTGAATAATTCTTCTTAAACTGATTGCCCCAATTTTTGCAGCTTTGATTTTTCCCGGGATTCTGTAAACGGGAATTATTTTTCCCGTGTTAAAAAAATCTTTGTTTTCCTTTTCGTCAATTAAATCAAAATCGGGATGAGCTATTTGCAAATGACCGTACTTGGTAATAACGGGCTTTCCGCTAATTGCGTAAGTTTCTCCCTCGTTAAAAAGCTCTTTAAAATATTTGATTCCCGCAAACCAAATACATTCGAATGTTTGCCCCTCGTTCAGCAAAACGACTTTCATTATTTGTTTGCGTCCGTAACGAATTATTTCCTTGCCGTAAACCGTGCCGATAACGGTTACTTCGCCTTCGTAACCGTTGCGGAGAAAATTTAAAATTCTATTTACGCTAAGAATATTGGTGCGATCGAGATATTTGAATGGGAAGTAAAAGAGCAAATCCTCCACCGTGCGCAAGCCTACATCGGCAAAGGCTTTAGCCCGTTTTGGACCCACGGATTTAACAAACTGTAAAGAAATGTTTGAAAGTTCGCTCATTTCAAATTACGGATTGCTTTGTCATTATCTTCCCAAAGCGGAATTTAATTGTCTCAACAACGCTTTTGCCTCGGTGTAATTAGGTTTTAAGGAAATAGCCTTAACCGTCAGCTCTCTTGCCTTTTTGTAATCTTTTTTCATTACGTAAGCGCCGGCAAGATTGTAGTAAACCTGCGGGTCGTCGTCCTTGTATTTTAAGCTCTCCTCCAAATCTCTTATTGCCTCTTTCCAATTTTTGTGGGACAAAGCAATGATTCCCATCCACTTTGTGTTGTAAGCGTTCGGCTCAAGTTCGTGATACTTTGCAAAGTAGCGGTAGGAATCGTCGTAACGGTGGTGTTCAAGTAGCACTTTGGTAATCATCGGGTAGTAGCTTTTAATAACAGGATACTGGGTGATTAAGATGTCCATATATTGAACAAATTTTTTGGGTTGACCGTGCTCAAGGTAGTAATCCGCAAGAAATCTGTGTGCCTGCTCCCAAGTAAATTTATTCATTAGAAAATCGAACGCAACCGAATCGACAATGTTTTTAGGCTGAATCAAGATATTAACAGGCTTTTTATTTTTCGGGTCGATGTACGGGTAATCGTTTTTCAGCAGTCGAATTCTGTAGTCTGCAATTACCGAATCGAGACGTGTAAATTTAAAGTGCTTAACCGTTAAAGCGTGAGCAACGGAAGGTTTGTAATTTATTCTCATTCCTCTCGGGCGGATTTTAAGCGAGTTCAAAGCACGGGCAAAAGCATCTCCCATTAACTCGTAGCCTGCAAGTTTGGGATGCAGGTGATCCGTCATCAGATTGTCTCCGACAATTCCGCCCGGACTTACCGATTCGAACAGCGAATCGATTGAGATTAGTTTTGTTCCGTACTTGCGTGCAAGTTTGTGAATTACGGAATTAAAAATCTCCGGCGCTCTGAAACGAAGCATGTCCAAATCTTTGGCGTATCTGAAAAGCGAATCCGCGCGCTTGTAATTTTTTTGTTCGAATGCTTCCTGTGCAAGTTTGTAAATTTTGCTTGCCGGCGGAAGCTCTCCGGCTTTCTTTGAAACAAAAGGTTTTTGGTCTTTGTAGTTACTTACAAGCGTACCAATCACAACGGGGACTTTGGCTTTTTTAATCATCTCCAAGATGTCGGACATGTTTCCTTCAAACTGCTTTACTCCAGCTTCAAAAACTTCCGAATTGAGCGGAATGAATTTGTCCCTTGCCATGCGGGACATTAACGTGCCGTGGCTCAATTTAGGATTTGGCGAAGAAAACATTTTGACAACGGAGCTGATGATGTCTTGCAACAGCTCAAATGTCTTGAAGCGTTTGAGGTAAAGCAGTAAGTTCACAACGGCGCGCGATTTGCCGAGCGATTCCATTGAGCCAACGCCAAGCGCTCCGTAATATTCGTTGTGCCCCGCGTAAATTATTATTGCATCCGGTTTTTGTTCAAGCACACCGGGCAGTAAATCCCTGATGGTGTAAGTGTTTACTGCTGTCATTGCAATGTTAACTACTTCAATCCGGGCTTGCGGGTAAACCATTTGGTAACGTTGTTGTAAGTAGCGGGAAAAAGAACCGAGTGGCATGTAAGGATAGCCCGCCGCAGAACTTCCCCCGAGCACAAAAATTCTAAAAGCATTTTTCTTTTTCTCTTTGTCGAACACATCTTGAATGGAATAGGGTAAAGCTTTAACATTACTAAAATAACGACGTGCAACGTCGGGATTCAAAATTAATTTGTCCTTTGTAATCGGTACCCATTCACGGTAATCGTAACCGTAATTGAAGAATCTCAGCGATAGTTCGAGCAAGACGAAAAACAGAACGGGAATCAAAACCGCTACAACGTAAAACCAACCTTTTGCTTTTTGTTTATTCATTTCGTTCAACTGATTTTTAAATATTGGGTAAATTTACTAATGACAAAATGTTAAAAATAAATTTGAATGGCAAAAATAAACAAGACGGATTTAGCTGCCGGTTAACTTTTTCTTTTCAAATCAAAGTTAAATTCATATTTTAAATAATCCGAAAATAAACTTTAAAACCAAAATGAAAAAAGCAATTATCTGGATAGTTGGAATTCTTATTCTTTTAGTAATAATATTCTGGTTTGCCGGAAGGTTCGTTCTTTCCTTTTCCGTTGCAAATTACGACGGAGAGGTTGAGGTTCCGCAAATAACCAAGACCGTTACCATTGACTACGACAGCATGGGCGTACCACAGATTTGGGCAAACAGCGACAAAGACCTTTACTTTGCACTCGGCTGGGTGCACGCTTCTGAAAGGCTCTTTCAAATGGAACTGATCCGGCGAGTCGCCACCGGAACGCTCTCGGAAATTTTTGGAGACAGGGCTTTGCCGTTCGATATTCTGCAAAGGAAAATCGGATTTGCCAAAAAAGCCTACGCCGACATTCAACACTTGGACGCTTACCATTTTGAGTTGTTGCAAAGCTACTGTGCCGGCATTAATGAATGGGTTCAGGAAAAAGCAATTCTCCCACCCGAATTTGTGCTGTTGGGACTAACTCCGCCCAAGTGGGAGCCAAAGCACGTTGCGGCAATAATGCTTTACCAAACTTGGTTCGCGCACTATTTAATGGACCACGACAGGCAATATTCGGAAATGTTAAAAAAATTGGGCAAGGACGTTTTTTCCCTGATGAGTAAGTTTAAAAACTGGTCGCCTTCTACCGTTCCGTTCGACGCTAAAAACAGTTTGCTTGCGCAAGTTTCCCTTTTTTACAATATGTCCTTTGCCTCAAACTCTTGGGTTGCCGGTCCTGCAAAAACAGCCACAGGCAAGCCTCTGCACGAAAGCGACCCGCACTTGCAAATAAATTCAATTCCGGGCTTTTGGTATTTGGTGGGGCTTCATTCAAAGGAAGGAACAAACGTTGTGGGCATTACCGCGCCTTCAATTCCTTTTGTGGTAATGGGGCATAACCGGAATGCTTCTTTTGCTTTCACCGTTGCATCGGTAGATTTAAACGATTACTACAGGGAGAAATTGAATCCCAAGGATTCGCTCGAAGTGCTCGGTCAAAATGGTTACGAAAAAATTAATGTTACCAAAGATTCCATTGTCGTTAAAGGCTGGGACAAACCTTACTACCTCGACATTTTGCGAACTTCCCACGGCAGTGTGATTAAGAGAGATTCGACTTCCGTGCTTACGCTCAAGTGGGCGGGAATGGACTTCGACGTATCGGAAATAATCAAAGCAGGATTCAATTTGAGAAGCATCGACAACTTTGCCGATTTCAGGAAAACCGTTACTTCCTTTGGCGCATTGGATGTTAATTGGACTTACTCGGACAGAAACGGTAATATCGGTTACCAATTGGGAGCGCCCATTCCTGTTCGTGATTTTAAAAACACGTTTCAGGAACTTGCCGGCGAAAACCCCGCTTACAATTGGAAAGGTTACGTGCCCCTTGAAGAAACTCCTTACGTGTTTAACCCTAAGCAAAATTTTGTGGCAACAAGCAACAATCAAATTGTGCCGCCGAATTGGAAATACAAAATACCCGGTTTTTACGATCCTTACAGAATTGTTCGTGTTACGGAGTTGTTGAAAAAATCCGAAAATATGACCGTCAAAGATGCCGCCAAAATTCAGCAGGATTTGATTTCCGTCAAAGCGTTACGTTGGAAAAAACTACTTGCTTCCGGCGCAAAACTGCTCGGCGAAAATGAACTTGCAAAACAAGTTCAAAATTGGAACGGTGAAATGACCGTAAACAGTGTGCCCGCTGGCATTTTTATGGCTTGGTGGTATTTTATGGTTGAAAACATTTTTCAAGACGACCTCGGCAAGGATTGGAAAATCGGTAGGTTCATTGCCGAGGAAGTACTTACCGATTCGGTTGCCTCGATAATAGACAACAAGTACACAAAAAATCACGTTGAAACGGCAGAGGAAATTTCCGCCGATGCGCTTGATTCCGTGCTGACAAAATTCGGCAAGCCGGAGTTGGGACAAATAAGCGTGCAAAAATTAATTCACCCGCTCGGCACGGTTTCTTTACTTAATGCTTGGTTGAATTTTAACCGAGGACCATACCCCATTGGCGGGGATAATTCTACTATCGCTGCAAATTTTAACGCGTACAATCCGAAAACAAAAGAGTTCGAAGCGATTGTTGGTCCGAGTATGAGGTATCTTCTCAATTGGGCTAAACCGGACAGCTTCTTAATAATTGTAAATCTGGGTCAATCGGGCAATCCTTTTAATCCCCACTACGACGATTTTCTAAAATTAATGCAACAGGGTAAATATTGGGTTGTGCCGTTCAATCGCAATGCGGTTGAAAAAAGAACCGTTTCCAGATTAAAATTAAAGTAAAAACGTTGTGTTTTTATCAAAAAATTTTTGTAATTTAAAGTTATGGTTTAGACAAGACCTGTAACTTATTAAAATAAAAGAAATAAAGCGACACGGATTTTCCGAAATATGAAAAAAGCAAAAATATTTTTTGTCTCACTTTCGCTTCTGTTTTTAATTGGCAGCGTTTCCGTTCGGGCGCAGAAAGACGTTGACAAACTAAAACAAGCGGCAATCGAGCATATGAAAGCCGGCAGGTACGGCGAAGCTATTCAATTGCTGAACAAATACATTTCCGCCCGCCCGAGATTAGCCGAGGGTTATAATTTACGCGGTCTCTGTTACGAAGCCCGAAAGCAGTATCAGAATGCCGTGACAGATTTCAGGCGTGCTCGAAAACTTGAACCCAAAAACAAGGAAGTATTAAAAAACCTTGCGCGAGTTACAAGCGTTTGGTACAAAATACTTAAAAAGAACATTATCGGTTACAAACGGGGAATAAAAATCAATCCGGGAAATCCCTACAATTACCTCGAAATCGGGAAAGCCTACCGTTGGATGGAAGATTGGGAGCTTGCCGAGGAGTGGTACGACAAATACTTGAAATTAGACCCGAACGCTTCCCCGGATGAAATAATCCGCTATTCCGAAATACTTGCGGCAAACAAACACATCAAAAAAGGACAAGAAATATTAAAAAAATGGGTGGACAAATACCCGAATGACTGGCGGCTTTGGAGCCGTTACGGCTATTTTAGTCTTTGGCTCGGAAAATACAAAATAGCACAAAAAGCTTTTGAGAGAGCGCTTAGTTTCAAGCCTTTTTTTCAGGAGGCAAGGGACGGACTCGACATTGCCAAAAGGCACGCTTATGTTACCGAATTGGGTCCTTCCGATGTGAAAGAATACCCGATTGACAGGTTCTACAGAATTTTAAGAAAAAACCCGGACAACGACAAAATTCGTTTCAAACTTGTTGACGCACTAATTAAAGCCAAGCGGATTGAGGAAGCGTATCAACAGCTCTTAATTTTAGGCACAAAATACGAAGGTGATCCGAAATACGAAGAAAAATGGAATTACGTGGTTAATTACCGCAACAAAGTTTACACGAAAAAAATCAACGAGTACAGGGCTAAGTTTGATAAAAACCCCAAGGACAAACGTGCAGCTTACAACCTCGCAAAATACTATTCTTACAAGGAGCAATACGATTCTGCCGTTGCCGTTTACGAACATTACCTAAGTGAAGTTCCCGACGAAAAAGACCCTAAGTTTTTATTCGACTACGCCCGCGCAGCCTCTTGGAACAGGGAGTTTGACAAGGCAATTCAAATAATGGACAAACTCTTGGAGCGTTATCCGAACAATTTGGATTACCAGCTGTTCCGTGCACAATTGTCCGTGTGGACGAACCAATCTCTCGACTTGGCTGGCAAATATCTCGAAAATGTTTTAAAGAACAGACCCAATAACGTTGATGCACTCATTGCAATGGGCTCTTACCTTTTGACAAAGCGGGATTTTGACGGAGCAAGAAAAATGGCGGACAGGGCGGAAAAGATTGACGCTTCCAATCCCGAAATTGAGAAGCTCCGTTCCAATATTGAATTCCAAGAGATGCGGGCAAAGGAGGAAAAGCTCTACAAAATTCTTGAAAAAGGCAGAGAGCTTGCAATGAAAGACAGTTGCGAAGAAGCCTTGCCTTACTACAGGGAATATCTTTCCAAAGCGGAACCGAACGATTTAATCTTGAAAGAATACGGCGACGTTCAATTTTGCGCAAAAGATTACGAAGGCGCAAAAAAATCCTACGAGGAGGTTCTTTCCCACGGCTATATGTACGAAGCTGCCTTACAGCACGCGAAACTTGCTTACGCAATGGGGGATTCCATTGAAGCGTTGAAAGAATTTAAGGAACTAACCAAAGAGGAGCCGGACGAATTCGACCCGATTCTTTACCTTGCCGACACCTACGCCAAAGTTGACAAGCCTGATTCGGCACGAATGATTTACAACATGCTTTTGAACAAGTGGGATTTGGACTCAACCGAAATTAAAATGGTTAAAATGCGCCTCGGCTGGCTGCCCGTTACAGGCTTGGAAGGATTTATTGAAACATTCCCAAGCAGTATCGGCTTTGCACCCTCGGCTTCTTACTACGGCGACAATCTCGGTTTTCGTTTTTACCGGGCGGGTTTCCGGCTTGACCTCGGTTTGATTTCTTATTTCTCGGCAGGAGTTTCATTCAACAAAACTTTTGTAATGCAAACGGATGTGGACGGGAACATCCTTAACCGGAGGGATTTTACGTCCTTCAAGGGGCACCTCTTTGCCAATATTCACAAGCGGTTTTCTGCCGGCATAGGTTACGGTACGAATAATTCTGGTTTTAATGATGTTGGCACGGAACTCGAAGCGTTTGCACGTTACGAAATTAAAGATACTTTCTCAGTCTCGGCAATTTACAATAAAACAGACGCAGATTTAATTCTGTATTCCTCGAACCTAATAGATGTTCGCTTAATGGCGTCTTTGTTCAGACTTAGTGCTTATTACAGATTTAAATCCACGCTGACGCTTTCGGGTTACTACACTTACATTACCGTTTCCGACGGTAACGCCGGCAACAACATTATGATTAGAGTGGGCAAAGAATTTTTAGAAGATATTCTCACGGGTTACGAATATTATTACGCAAATTTCAGATTCGAAGACCCGCATTATTACACGCCGATTGCTTTTGTTTCCCACAGCTTGTGGGCTGAGTATTACGTTTTGAAAAACGACGAAATGAAGCTAAAAATTTCCGGTAAAGTCGGTTATGTGCCTGCAAACAGGTTTGTTTTGCTGGAAGGAAAAGCCGAATACAGTTATGAAATAACAAAAAGGCTTTCGGTTTCCGCAGCGGTTTCAATGGGAAGTACAACGCGAGAAAATGAAAGCTACAAGTACAACGCTGCCGAGTTATCGGCGTATTGGTCGATTTACTAACTAACGGAAAAAAGAATGATTGAGCTGAACATTACAACCGAAGAAGCAATTAAGTTCTTAAAAGCTCGGATTATCGAAGAAAAACGCCTGCGCGTAAAAGCAGGCTTGCTAAGTGAAAAAGTTTACCTTTCGGATTTGTCATTTGCACAATTGTTACCGTTGGTTGAAACCGCCGCTTTCGACCTCGTCTTTTTACTTCCCACGGAGGTCTTTGTTGAGGAAAGCAACCTGCCTAATTTAATTACCAAGGCATTTAACGAGCTGGCAAATATTTTCGACAAAGAGGAATTCCGTTACTTCTCAATTCAAGATGCCAAGAGATTAATTGCGCCCATTAAAAAGATGATTTCCGATTCTCAAGCCGGTGAAAAATACAAATGGAATTAAAACGTACAAGCGTTAGCTAAAAGGATTGTTAACTTAAGTTAATATTATGGCAGAATTTGATTTTGACTTTGTAGTTATTGGAAGTGGTTTCGGCGGTTCCGTTTCCGCTTTGAGACTTGCCGAAAAGGGTTACAAAGTGCTTGTAATTGAGAAAGGCAAGCGTTTTTCACAAAACGATTTCGCAAAAACAAATTGGAATTTGAAAAGGTGGTTGTGGCTGCCTTTTTTGCGTTTTAAAGGCATTTTTAAGATTACTTTTTTCAAACACGTAGCCGTCCTTTCCGGCGTTGGAGTCGGCGGAGGCTCACTTGTTTACGCAAACACATTGCCCGTACCAAAGGACGACTTTTTTCAATCTCCCTCGTGGGCTCACCTCGCAGACTGGAAAAACGAATTAAAACCATTTTACGAAACTGCGGAAAAAATGCTCGGAGCGGTTAAAAAT
>JALWGH010000114.1 GCA_027013735.1 Melioribacteraceae bacterium | reverse complement strand
TATCATAATAATAATAATTTATGATATCGACAGAAAAAATTCCTTCTATATTATAGATTAAATACAATTTAATATCTGGTCAAATAACTATTTTATTTGGGTCCATTCTAAAATCAAGGTAGAAATTAAAGACGGTATCCATCATTGGTTTATTATAATTCCTAATTATTTTTATATTATAAAATCCAAATCCAAGATCGTCATTTGTGGTATCATTTACACTGTTATGATCTACAACCCAGTCAAAACCCTCGTTTGAAGTTAATTCGTTAGGTGATACAAAAAATATATCAGATGCTGTATCAAACTCTGTTGTGAAATTATAGTTTTGGTCATAAATTGGTGAATTATCTGCTTTTTTAGCAATAATTTTATATGTAACGCTATCTACATCTCGAATAAATAAATATATTTCAGGACCACCTGTTTGCCAATTTGTGTTTCCAATAAATAAAATTGATATTAAAAATAATATTGTAGTTATTTTCTTTTTCATGTTAGCTCCTACTATTTTGTTCCAATAAAGATTTTACCTTTATCAAATGATTCACCTCCTACAGCAAATATTTTGTCTTTTGTTAAATATATACCGTAAAATGCGCTGTTGGGCTTATTTAATTCATAAGAATAATTTTTCCAATCTATTCCATTAAAATGGAATAATGAAAAACCGTAACCAACTGCTACTATATCTCCAAATGAATTACCTCTTATTTTATTTAATATTGCAGGCGAATTTGTCAATATTTTTTGCCACTTTTCAATCCATTTATAGTTGTTATATCCAACTATGAAAAACTCCTTTTCATTTAATATGTATATGCTGTTTAATAATTCATTATCCAGATTTAACCCTTCCAAATTACTCCAAATGTTTCCCATTTTTATCACACCAATACTTGGATAAGACAAAGCGCTACCAATGGCGATAATAAAATTTTCCGATATTCCATATATGTCCGTAAACGGTATGGAAGTGGTGCTCTTATATTCTATTTCAGCCTTTTTCCCATCCCAATGCACAATTTTTCCCCAAGCATTCCCCAAATACAAATTCTTGCTCGATGTGCCCCAAATGCATGTGTATTCTTTATTGTCATGTAAAACAACATCATCGTTATCTATTCTATGCCAAATTGTGCCATCATAATGATTTACGCTCGTACCTACCGCCCAAATATCTTCTTTACTAAATCCATAAACAGCGCTCAAAATACCACTTTTTCTGGATGGCTGCCATGTATGCCCATCCCAATGTATTACACTATAAGTTGTATCATTAATCGTTATATTTCCTACCGCATAAACATTATTCTCATCCGTTCCCCAAACATCATAGAGAACGTTACTGTTACCTTCGTCGCCAATTGTAAATTCCTGCCACGTGTAATCGTGACTTGTAGGAGGCAAGGTTTTTGCACTTATTATTTCGCTTGTGTCTATTTGTTTATTTGCAGTGTCAACTCTTACGGCAAAGTATTTGTATTCAGTGTCAATAATTAGTCCCTTCCCGCTGTCGTCGTCTATTATTTCTTTTTCCAAAGTAAATGCCGTGTAGCTTTCCACAAGAGTATCTTTGTTTTCTCTTCTTCTGTAAAGCTCAATGCTTTTGGCAGGTTTGTTAAATGTGCTTTTCACTTTAAGCGTTATGCTACGGTGAGTTGTTTGGGTTACTTGAATCGTAATTGTATCCTTAACTGTCTCCGGCGGAGTTTTATCTACATGTGGTTCGGTAGTATTACAGCTTACAAGGGAAAAGGCAAAAGTAAAAATTAAAAAGGCAAAAGTTAAGAGTAGTATTTTGTGTTTTTTGTTTGAAAATGGTTTTTTCATTTTAAACCTCAATTAAGTTAAAATGAAAAAAGAGGATTTTACGATTGTTTAGGAATTTTCCCCCTTTTTCCTTATCGTTTAACACCAAGTAAATAATATTTCCGCCTGTAATATAAGAAACCTAAAAAAAAAAAAACAAAATGTCAAATAAATTTTTTTTACAGGATGCTGAAAAAAATAAGAAATAAGAAATGGATTCTATGCAAGACGCCGGTCTTCGCCCTCGCTATGCTCGGGCTACGCCGTGACAAGCAAGAGGCGAGACGTGAGACGTTAGACGTAAGAAATAGCTACTCAGTGAACAGAGAACAGTGAACAGAGAAAAATGTTCGCGAAATAGAAACTCTTGGATGATTGGACAATTGGATTATTGGATTCCTAACTAACCTTTGCACTTGAGGATTTTACTGTACAAAAGGCAGAGGGACCCAACCACGGGTTTCAACCCGTGGGATTGACTAACGAAAAAACAAGTAGATTAGTTTTGGCGCGATTTTTCCCGCCGTTGGCGGGACAGGTGCTGGCTCGCTTGAGTTAACAAAAATCGTGACAAAACGTTCAACAGCAATAGAGGATAAAATTTTTTTGCCACTTAATTTAAACTTGTACCTCACAAATAATAATTCCAAAAACTTGTTAAATGATGAAAATAATATTAAATTTGTAATTCTATTTCTCGCCCCTAAGGGGCGATTTTTGTTTGTATGAAATTAAAGAAAAATCAAATATTGTCTTTGTTGGAAAATGTAACACTTGACGCCGGTTACATGTTGGTTGACCTTGTTCTTAAAGGGAACGAGAACAATCCTATTATTGAAGTTTTTGTTGACGGCATCGAACCTGTTACGGCTGAAGACTGTGAAAAACTTAGCCGGAAGTATGAAGCTGTTCTTGAAAAAGAAATTCTTGACGGTAAAAAATACAGGCTCGATGTTTCTTCCCCGGGAACTGACAGACCTTTGAAATTTTTAAAACAATATTACAAACACACCGGCAGGAACTTCAGAGTCACCTACGTAGCCGGCGAAGAGAAAAAAACTTTTGAAGGGAAATTGCTCGAAGTGAATGATGATGAACTGACTTTTTCCCAAAAAGGAAATGAAATAAAAATTAAATTTGAAAACATTATTAAAGCTAAAGTTTTAATCAGCTTTTGATATTGGAGGCATTAAATTATGAATAGTGAAATAGTAGAATCCTTTGCGCAGATGGTTCGAGAGAAAAATCTCGACAAAGACGTTCTTGCAGGAATACTCGAAGAAATCTTCGGTTTGCTCGTACGTAAGAAATACGGTCCCGATGCGGTTTTCTCCGTTGTTGTGAATATGGACAAGGGCGATATCGAGATATTTCTTGAGCGGGAAATTGTTGAAGAAGTTGAAGACCCGAATACTCAAATAAGCATCGACGAAGTGGAGGCAAGAGGCAACGAGGAAGAACTTGAAGTTGGTGACGTTTTTGTAGAGAAGCTCGAGCTTTCTTCTTTCGGGCGCCGCTTGATTAACCTTGCCCGCCAGAGTTTAAATCAAAAAATTAAAGAAATTGAGAAAGAACTTGTTTACAACGAGTATCTGGATATGCTCGGCGAAATTGTGGTAGGCGATATTTACCAAGTGCGTAAAAACGATGTTCTGATTAACCACAACAAGAACGAACTTGTGCTGCCTCGCTACGAACAAATTCCACGCGAAAGGTACCGTAAGGGAGACACCATTCGTGCAGTGGTTAAAGAGGTTACCAAAATTAAGAACAGACCACTCGTTATTGTTTCCCGCGCTGACAATCAATTCCTTAGAAAATTATTTGAAATTGAAATCCCTGAAATTTACGACGGAGTTATTGACATTAAAGCAATTGCCCGCGAGCCCGGCGAACGCGCTAAGGTTGCCGTTGAATCCCAAGACCCGCGCATTGACGCAGTGGGCGCTTGCGTCGGAATGAAAGGCGTAAGAATTCACGCTATTGTGCGTGAGCTTAACAATGAAAACATTGATGTGATTAACTATTCCGACGACCCGGCTATTTTCATCCAGCGTGCTTTGGCTCCTGCAAAATTAAAACAATTGGAAATTGACGAAGACAACAAAGTTTGCACCGTAACTGCCGACAGCGATCAGGTTTCGTTAATTGTCGGACGTAACGGAGTAAACATTAGGCTTGCAATGAAATTAACGGGTTACGACATCGAGGTGATTCGCGAAGAGAAACCGTTTGAAGAATACGAAGACGACATCGAACTTGTTGAGCTTAAAGAAGAGCTTACTCCCGAAATAGTTTCTCTGCTCATCAACAACCGTTACGACACGGCGGTAGAAGTTTTAACTGCCGGCGTTGACGAACTCAAGAAGATTGACGAACTCACCGACGAGCAAGCGGAACACAT
>JALWGH010000113.1 GCA_027013735.1 Melioribacteraceae bacterium | reverse complement strand
GGTTTGAACGGGGGGAGAGTTCCGAGGAAAAAAGGAGAATACTCTTTAAAATAATTGAAATGTGTATTTTTTGCCGCCAAATTTAATCTTGTACCAATTTTTCTTCCTTTATTTAAAGTGCACAAATGCCTTGCTTGTTTTATTATTTATTCTTAACTTATAACAGGTTTTGTCTTTTTTCTTTTGGGAGAATTTGTAATGTTAAAAGCCAGAATATCAATTCTAATTTTTCTTTTTCCTTTTTTGCTTTTTGCTCAAACCGACACTACAATTACAAGACTCTTCGGATTTGAAGACGCTTCGGGGAATACTCATTTATTTTACCACACACATTATTCGACAATGACTGAAGCAAGAGACACCACGGAGCTCGATTTTTGGCACGTGGACGTCTCAAATAGCATTGACACACTTTTATTAAGCGGAACAAAAATTTACGAGCGATTAACAATGCCTCCCTTCGATTATTCGGGAGATATTGTTTCCAAGATTTACTTTTTTGACAACAATCCCGCGGATTACATTTGCATTCGAAAATCAGGAATATCTCTGCGGAAAAATTCAATTGTAAAGTCGGGCACAGGAGAGGTTTTTAGCTGTGATGACAATATTCGAATGCTTTACATTTCGCGCCAAAACCCGAATACCGTTTACGCCGTTTTGGACAGCCTGATTATTAAAAGTACCGATGGCGGAATTACTTGGCCCGCTCTCGACGACACAAACAACGTGCCGATTTCTTTTACTCCCTTGCGGTTTTCACCGTTCGATGAAAACGTAATTTTCGGCTACAACTCGACGAACGAGCTTGTTAAATCGGATAACGGCGGAAGAAGTTTTTATGTCATTCAGCCGGACAGAGAATGGAATGAAAAAACAGAAATCACATTTGATGCAGACGGACAAACTGTTTATGCGGTTTCGGATAGTTATGGCAGCGCGTTGTACAAATCTACCGATGGTGGAAAACCTTACACTTGGAATTTGTTAGATACTTTCAGCGGTAAAATAAAATTAAAAGCCGATGCCGAAACAGCCGGGAAATTTTATTTTATTTACGGCAGGAATCTTTTTTACTCATCGGATAAGGGGAACACAATCGACACGTTATTTACATTCGAAAACGTTCCCGTCGATTTCCACAAACAGCAAGGGGCAGATGTTTTCTTCGTCGCTTTGCCGAACAGAATTGTAAAAGCAGCAAGCGGAAACACAGAAGTTGTAAAACGTTTTTCTATTTGCAATACGCTTTCGTTTTTTCCTTTGTCTGTTGGCAACAAATGGGTTTACCATTACGCGGGCATGTCGTATGACATTACTCCCCAACCGTTTGAAGGATACACCGTCGTAAGCATAGTTGGCGATTCCGTATTTAACGGTCATCTTTACTTTCGCTTGTCCGACGGAGCCTATTATCCCGGCAATTCCGAATGGATTCGCATCGATTCAACTACTGCCCAGATAAGAGTGCTTAATTCAAACAGGGATATTCGGTTTTTGGATTTGCTTTCAAACGGCTCTTTTGAAATAAACTTTTATTACGGTATTCTCAGAAGCTCAAGCATTTCCGACACTACCCTTTGGGGACAGAGGAGGCTTCTTAAAAATTTCGATTTACAAACTTTGTCCGTATTAGAAGAAAAATATGCCCAAGGGATCGGTTTGGTTTTCAAATACGACGAATTTGATTTCGGCTACTCAAACACTATGTTGCAAGGATGCGTAATTAACGGAACGCTTTTGGGTGACACGACAACCGTTGGAGTAAAGGAAGATAAAACAGAATTGCCTACAGGATTTAAATTGTTTCAGAACTACCCGAATCCTTTTTCTGCCGGAGGCGGGACAAATGTTTCCACAACCACAATTAAATATTCAATCCCTAATCTAACAAACGTAGGGACAGCTCGCGAGCTGTCCCTACAAATACGGTTAACGGTTTACGACATTTTAGGTCGCAAGGTTGCAACGCTTGTTAACGAAAGACAAGCGCCCGGGAATTATTCCGTTCAATTCAACGCAAAGAATTTACCGGCCGGAATTTATTTTTACACTTTGCGCGCAGGGGAATTCACCCAAACGAAGAAAATGATTTTGTTGAAATAGCAAATTCCCGAAGAAGAAAATAACTGCCTCGCTGAGGCGGGGCGGTTTTTTCTTAGGCACAGTCCGAACATTAAGGTACAGGTTTAAAATCGGTGGCAAAAGATTTAAGACGGGATATAGGGACAACTCATGAGTTGTCCCTACAAATGAAAAAATCACTTCCGGAATTTTAATCAAGAATGTTTTCACGGATTCCTTATTTTTACCGTTGTGTTTCCACAAAATTTAAGTGTTTGGATTAATGAATAAAGTAACGATTGCAATCACCGACTCAGGGCTTGGCGGCTTGAGCGTAGCCGCAGAGGTTTTTGAAACCATTCTAAAAATACCGGACATCCCCCCTACTGAAATAGCCTTTGTAAACGCTCTACCCGAAGCCGGCAAAGGCTACAACACAATGAAAAACGTTGTGGAAAAAATCGAAACGTTTAACGATGTTTTGTTCGGAATTCAAAAACATTTTAATCCGGCTTTAATCGGAATTGCCTGCAACACGCTTTCGGCTCTTGTTAACAAAACGCAATTCTTTGAAGGCAATGGAAACAGCATTTTAAATATTATTGATTTGGCTTTGGAAATATTCTCCGAAAAAGGCGGCGCAAATTCAAAGGTGATTGTCTTTGGAACGGAAACAACAATTGAAAGCGAGGATTACGCGCGGGGTTTGCTAAAAATGAACTTTTCAGAAGAACAAATAATTTCGATTTCTTGCCCGAGGCTTGCTTCCGAAATAGAATTAAATTACAAAAGTACAAGCACTAAAGAGATTGTTGAAAAGTGTGTTAAGAAAGCCTTAGCCGGAATTTGTAAAAACGAAAAAGTTTTTGTTTTGTTGGGCTGTACTCATTATCCTTACGTACGGCAGAGTTTCGAATATTTTTTCGAACTCAACGGTGTGGAAAATTTTGAAATTGTAAATCCCAACAAAGCAATGGTTGACAAAATAGTTTCGTTTTACAAAGATAATTTTTTAAGTCGGGGAAAAAAGAAAAACACAGCGCAAGCAGAAATTAAAGTTTACTCAAAAGCTGAAATTTTACCGGAGGAGATTGAGTCCGTTTCCGCTTTGCTGGGGACGTCCTCGCCGGCTACGGCTAACGCTTTGAAAAATTATATTCGTCAACGGGATTTATTTTAATAAAAAGGGCAGCGCCAAGCTGCCCAAGTTAAAAAGGTTAAACGTTTTCGTAATTGTTAATGTTAATCCATTAAAAGAACTTCTCTTATTCTCTCCAACGCCCAATCGATTTCTTCTTTTTTAATTACGAGCGGAGGAGCAAAGCGGATTACGTTCTCGTGAGTTTCTTTTGCCAAAATTCCCTTTTCCATTAAGGCTTCGCAAAATCTGCGTGCGCCGCCTGCTTCCGGTAGTAACTCAACGCCAATAAACAAGCCCTTACCCCGAACTTCTTTCACGTGTTTGGAAGGAATTTCTCTTAACTTCTCGCGGAAGTATTTGCCCAATTCGTAAGCCCGGTCGGGTAGCTTTTCTTCAACAAGAACCTTAAGCGCTTCTCGTGCAACTGCGGCTGCAAGCGGGTTGCCTCCGAATGTAGAGCCGTGGTCGCCCGGATTAAAAACTCCGAGAACCTCCTTGCTTGCAAGCACTGCGGAAACGGGGTAAAGCCCGCCGGACAATGCCTTGCCTATTGTAACGGCGTCGGGTTTGATTCCTTCGTATTCAAATGCAAACAATTTACCGCTCCTGCCGAGTCCGCTTTGAATTTCGTCTGCAATAAAGAGCACATTGTTTTTCTTACAGATTTCGTATACTTCTTTTAAATAACCTTCCGGCGGAACGATTACACCGCCTTCCCCTTGAATCGGCTCTACGAGGAAAGCGACTGTGTTTTCCGTAATTGCTTCTTCAAGCGCTTTTGCGTCTCCGTAGTCCACCGTTTTGAAACCGGGTGTAAAAGGACCGAAGCCGTCTTTGTATTGTTCCTCGGTCGAGAAGGAAATGATTGTAATTGTTCGTCCCGCAAAGTTGTTCCTGCACGTAATAATTTCAGCTTTGTTTTCGGGAACGCCTTTTACTTTGTAGCCCCACTTGCGTGCAGCCTTGAGAGCGGTCTCAACCGCTTCGGCGCCGCTGTTCATCGGCAAAATCATTTCGTAACCGGTGAGCTCGGCAAGTTCTTTGTAAAGCAAAGGCAATTGGTTGTTCCTAAACGCTCTTGAAGTAAGCGTAACCTTTTCGGCTTGATTTTGCAGGGCTTTCACAATGCGGGGGTGGCAATGCCCTTGATTAACAGCGGAATACGCCGCCAAACAATCCAAATATTTTTTACCGTCAACGTCGTAAACCCAAACTCCTTCGGCTTTCTCAATTACTACGTCGAGCGGGTTGTAATTATGTGCTCCGTACTGTTCTTCCAATGCAATGTAATCTTTCGTGTTCATCTCATCTCCTTGATTGCTTGTCAAAAAATGGTTAAGTCTTAAAGTAAATTTAACTTAAATAGCTTAAAGAGGAAACTGCGGAATCACTCTTTGGAATTTAAGATTTTCAACAAGTCATCGGGCAACAAATAATCGGGGTTAAATTTCAACAAGTATTTGGTAAACCCGATTGCTTTTTCTTTTTGATTGTAAGCAAGTTCGTACAAAGCTCTCTTTGCAAGCATTTCCGAAATTAAATTGAGAACAAATTTTGAGTAGTGCTCCGGGTGTTTCGGGAATCGGATTTTTAAATCGGGAACTTTTGCCGGCACGTAATTTTCTCCTTTAACCACTTTGTAACCGAACCACTCGGGCACGAGCGAAAGTCCCTTGGGCAAACCGAATTCGCCGCGGCGCATTTCATTGTCCGCTAATTCTGGAAGAATGTAAAAACTCCTTTCGGGAAAATTCGTTGCCACGAGTCCCGTCATTATTGAGCGGTAATATTTTTCTAACAGGGCGGAGTTGAATCTTTCCCCGCGCTCAAAAGGTTGTAGAGCTTTCTTGAATCCTTTAACCAAAGTTTGAATGCCTTTTAAAACATTGGCGTCACGCCTTGCCAATTGGTCGTAGTACCACGAACGGCGCAGGAGTTCTTTGTCAATAACGGTTACGTCTTTTCTCCTGTTTTCGATTAACTGCAAATAATAAGACGGCGAGACAAAATAATCCCACTGATAAGTAAGTATTACGGAGTTGGGAGCGGTAGAGTTCAAAATTTCGTTAGTGTAATCACTGAGAACGTAGTAGTCGCTTTTGTCTGCTCTCGGGAAATTCACAACCGCTTCGATTAGAATTGCTATTCCAATCACACTTGCAGCAAAGTAGATTTTCTTTTTGTCTCCTTTGAGAATTTCAAGAGCGCCGAACAACACAAAAAACGAAACGGAGAAGTAAGAAAGCAAGAAATACGAATCGATGTCGTGAATGTCGTAGTTAATTGCGTAAGCAACGGTTACAATTAAATTCAGAATTAAGAAAACAAATAATTTTTTCGAACGCTTGTAAAGTTCGACAATTCCAACCAAAGCTAACAGCCAACAAATGTAACCGAATTCAGAGGGGAAATTTGAAACATAGTAGGCAAATTGTTTTTTTGCCGCCGCGGTGGAACTGAATAACCAAACCCTGTATTGACTGCCGGTAAAGTGCCTCCAGAACCTTTCCCAATCGACAGGGTTGCCCCAATTTAAGAGCGGTTTTACGCTTGCCCGCAAAGGCAAGTAAAGGTAGAATGCAGCAAGGACAACGAAAAACAAAACAAGCATTTTTAATATTTTTACAAATGCCTCTTGAGTAAATTTTTCTTTGTCAAAATAAACGTAAGCCAAACCGGGCAGTAATAACAGGGTGGTCATGTGATTCGAAAAACCGAGAGCAAGAGCAAGCGCAACAAGCAGCCAAGATTTTAACGAAGCTTTGTTGTCGGTTGTCAAAAGGGCTTTTAAAATGAAGAAAATAATCAGGGCAAAGAGAAACGTTTGAAACGAGTAAACTTCAACCGAATTGCTCTGCTGCCAGAATGTTTTGCTGAAAGCAAGACTTAGAGTTCCAGTCAGAATGGAAATGATTTTAATAGTGTCGGAGGACTCTGAAACTTTTGAGTGCTGTAACTCGGGAGTTTGGTTTTTCTTTTTACCTTTTTTCTTCTTTTTTGTTTTTTCTTTTTTTTGTGCCTTGTCCGGCGGTATCAGAAAAAGTAGTTCCGAACTCTTAATGAAAAAGTAAATTGCCAAAGCGCTCCAAATGGCGGCGAGAAAATTCATTTGGAAAATCTTTGAGGAAAACAACGGCAGCAAGGAAAAAATGTAACCGGTAACGGTAAATAAAGGATAACCCGTCGGATGAGCAATGCCGGGCAAAATTTGAACGGTTGCAAGCTCGCCCGAATCTATCGGCGCAATTGAAGGACACAGCGTAAAAAGGTAAATTACAAAAACCGCTAACGCTGTTAGGCTTGCGTAATATTTTTTTAAGAAGTTCATTTTCAATCGGGCAATGTTTTGTCAGAATGAAAAAATTCAATTAGCCAAATTTAGAACAATTATTACTCACTTGCGATTTTTACAGTATTTTCTTCTTGAGTGTTTTGTCACGATTTTTTGTCTTTTTACCACAATGAATGACGTCCCGCAGAATGCAGGATGCGGGACAAATGACAAATCACTTTGTTGCAAACTCTCAAACTTAATTTTCGCTATTCACTGTTCTCTGTTATCTGTTCTCCGAATGGAACGTCTTACGTCTTGCCTCTAGCGTCTCGCGAAAAACACTTGTCGCGGCGTAGCCCGAGCAAAGCGAGGGCGAAGACGGACCTGTCACGCCGTAGTTCCCGCAAATACGGGACAAGCAAGCGTAGCGCAGACGAAGGCGGGCTTCTGGCGTCTAACGTTAAATCATTTCTTATTTCTAGTTTTTCATTTCTTATTATTTATTACCAATTTAGAATTGTACCTGTAGATTCAATTAAATTGTATTTTGTTTCTTAAATTTCATTGGATTATTTTTTGTCCGCTTAAATGAAAAAATTATTATGCCGAAAAAGTTAACAATTGTTTTAATATTGATTTTATTGGGCGGGAGTCTTTCATTCGCACGGGAAGTGGTGAATGTCTTTGCCTTGCAGGACACAACGCAAAGCTTGCCTGCAGACACAACAAAGGCGGACACTACGGTTAAAGTCATTGTTGACACGCTTAAGCCAATCTTCGTTAAAGAAAATTTAAATGTTTACGAAAGCCCGATATTATTGACTAAAAAAGAACTCGACCGCACGGACTACAAATATTTCGGGGATTGGTTCGACTTTGTACCTTTTGGTTTTTTGCAAAATCTCGGCTCGTTGGGTAAACCTTCCGAAGCGAACTTGTTCGGAGTAGGTTACGGTGGAATTAACGTCTTATCGGACGGAGTGGAAATAAACAACCACGCAACAAACGCATTGGATTTTTACACAATACGTTCCGAGCTAACCGATTCGTTTTACATTCCGGCACCGGTGAAATCTTTTATTTACGGTGTTACGAATAAACCGGCTGCGGTTTTAATTAACACCTACGACAGATTGTCCGCAAAACCTTATTCAAGAATCAGGTACTACCAAGCGCCCAACTCGGAAGGTTTTATTGACGGCTTTTTCAATATTTATCCGGCAAAAAAATTTAACCTTTATGGCGGGTTTCAAAACTCTTCGGTCGAGTCGTATTACTCGAACAGTGAATTCGGTTTGTGGAACGCAACGTTAAAAGCCCGTTACCTTTTTAATAATACATTCAATTTCATTTTTTCTTACAATTACTCGCACAGCAGAATTGGTTTAAACGGCGGAGTTGATTACACCGGACTTTTGGCAAAATATCCGGCGCAGGAAGCCGAAAGAATTTTGTACTCGCCATTCGAAGCACCGGTAGTTTACGGAGACCGCTACAGAAAGAATACGAAGCACCTCTTGAATTTCAAAGTGTTGATGAGATTAGGCAAAAACAGCGTTGCAAGGTTAAATGCTTTTTACAATACCAATCTCAATGAATACCGCCAAGATGAGAAAACTCCACAACGTATTATGGAAAACGACAGGAGTAAATTTTACGGCGTTAATTTGGTTTTCCCTTTCAGTCTCGGATTTACTGATTTTTCTTTCCGAAGCACAATTACAAACACGAATTTGAATTTGAACTCTTTGGGATTGCAAAAAAATATTTTTGCTTACTCGTTTGCCGGAGATGCGGTTGTAAAATTTAACCGCTTGCTAAATGCAGAGGCGTTCGCAAAATATTTAAATTACAATTCCGATGCTTCTTTCGGTTTTGGCGGACAGTTGAATTTTCAGCCTTTTAAAAAGGTTTTTATTTCCGGCGGAATTTCCCGGTACTCACTGAACAAAAACATTGAGGAATTTGTTTTAACTACAATTAATTCTCCCGGCACACAGAATGTTAGCTCGGTGTTTGTTAGCTTGGGAGTGAATAATAATTACGGCAAGCTGGAGCTGAGAGCTTTTCAAAGTAATTTTGATTCTTTTGAAGAATGGGTAGAAAACACTTCTGCGAAAACATCAAAATTAGAAGACAAATATCTACTCTACTATCATAGTAGGAAAACTTCAGGTGTTAATCTCAATGCGAATTTAAAGTTCTACAAATTTCTTTTGCAGGCAAATTTGTCGTACTATTTCAAAGACGAAAAATCCCTTTGGGCAATACCGCGCTTTTCTGCCTTTGGCGGGATTTATTATGTGGACACTTTATTCAACGGTAACCTGCATTTGAAAACGGGAGTGAACTTTTATTCAAACGGTGCGCAGGCTTACAGGCAATATGAGTTCAGATTTGACAGGGCTGTTTATTACAAACTATCCGGTAGCAATGGTAATGTCGTCGAGCCGTTGAACCCCAATAATATTGGAGGGAATTGGGATTTGGATTTGTTCCTTGCCGGGACAATTCAAGAAAGGGCAACACTTTACGTTACGCTTCAAAATGTTTTCGACAACCAATATTTCATTGTGCCTTATTACCCGATGCCCGGAATCACTTTCAGGTTCGGAATAGCTTGGGAGTTTTACAATTAGGGATATTTTCCTGGGAATAATGCAGAAAAGAAAAAAGAAGAAATGTTTAACGATAGACGCAAGACGTTTGACCGAATGAGTGAAAAAGTTGATGACATATTGCATTGAGAAAACGATCACATAAATTTTGGAAAGTTATCGTTCAAAATACCGACTTATCTTTAGTGTGGAAAATTCAGGTAGATGAGCTCGTTAGGAATAAAGAAAATAATATAGAAAATCAACTAAGAAATATTTTTTTATATGTCTCGCTTTTTAGCATTTCCTTGGCATTGCCTTCAAGAGCTATTTTGCCCAGGCGCAACACATAGGCACGATGCGCTATTTTTAGAGCTTCTCTTACTTTCTGTTCGACGATTAAGATGGACAGACCATATTTTTGATTCAGTTGTTTGATCAAAGAAAAAGATTCTTTAACCATGCCCGGCGCCAGCCCCAATGAAGGTTCGTCCATCAACAGCAATTTAGGTCGTTTGATTAAAGCCATCCCGAAGGCGAGAATTTGTTGCTGCCCGCCGCTAAGTTTTCCGGCGGATTGCTTTTTTCTTTCTTTCAGAATGGGAAAAGTGGCAAAGACATCTTTAAGACGTTGATTGATTACTTTCTTATCATTTAAAACAAAAGAAGCTATTTCCAGATTTTCTTCCACGGTTAATTCATCAAAAACCTGGCTGCCCTGAGGAATCATGGAAATGCCTTTCCGCACATTCTCACTGGCCGAAGGATTGAGCTTTTGATTCTCAAAAAGAATGTCTCCCGACCAGGCCGGAAGAAGTCCGATAATCGATTTTAGCAAAGTTGACTTACCGGCGCCGTTATGACCAATTATGGCCACGATCTCTCCTTTATTAACATGCATGGAGAGGTCATCAATAATTAGTTTTTTCCCGTATCCGGTTTTCAGATGTTGAACTTTAAGCATTTTTAATCCAGATAAGCTTCAATGATTTCTTCCCGTTGTAAAACATCATCGGGCATGCCTTCGGCAATCTTTCTGCCCTCATCCATAACCACCAACCAATCACAAATTTGCCGAACCACTTCGATATTATGTTCAATTAAAAGAATTTTTTTACCTTGAGCGCCTAATTCCTGCAAAATTTTTAAAATTACATCAATCATGCTAGGATTAATTCCTGCAACCGGTTCATCCAATAAAAGGTATTCAGCTTCCGTAGCCAGAGCGCAACCCAAAGAAAGTAACTTTTGCTGCCCGTAAGAAAGGGCTCCGGCCAGATCGTTTTGTTTTTCTTGCAGGCCAATGAATTCAAGTATTTCATCGGCTCGTGCATTGTTCTTCGCCTGATCTTCGGAATACTTCGTTCCCCGGACCCAAGCCTTAAACGGATTTTCACCCACTTGATTTAAATGCCACAATAAAATATTTTCCTTTACGGTGACCTGCCTTAATAATCTTAAATCCTGAAACGTTCGGGAAATCCCACGCTTTACAATTTGGTAGGACGGTAATTTTAAAATATCATTGCCCTTCAATAAGAAGCTTCCTTTGTCTGCCTGTAAAAATCCAGTAATGACGTTAAATAACGTAGTCTTTCCTGCTCCGTTCGGTCCGATTAACCCGACAATTTTGTAATCCTGCCATTCAAAATTGAAACCGTTAACCGCCTGAATTCCATCAAAGGATTTATTAATATTTTTTAGTACAAAATCACTTTTTCCTGATTGCATACTCACCTATAAAACCTTTTGGCCTGAACATCATAAACAACACAAGAAGCAACCCGTAAAATATTTGCCGTAAATTGGCCGCTACGGAATTTGGCAACCCGATAAAACGTAATGCTTCGGGCAAAATGACCAACACGACCGCACCTAAAATCGAACCGTTTAAGCTGGCCATGCCGCCAATGATGACAATGGAAATCATAAAAATGGATTCATTAATCGTAAAGCTGGTAGGGTCAATGTATGAAATGTAATGTGCATAAAGCGCTCCGGCAACGGACGCCAAAGCGCCACCAATGACAAATACCAAAATTTTGTATTTGGTAACATTCTTACCAGCCGCTTTCGTAAAAATTTCGTCTTCGCGGATGCCTTTAAGCACCAAGCCGAACGGTGAATTAACAAGACGTCTGACCAACCAATACGTAATCGCTGCAAAAAACAAAGTCAGAAAAAAATACCCGATGTGCGTATTAATGGCATGTCCGAATACGGATGGCGACGGGATCCCAGGAATGCCTAATGGCCCTTTGGTGAAATCCACCCAGTTATTAAAAATGCTGAACATAATCATCTGAAATCCAAAGGTAGCAATGGCAAAATAATCATCATACATGCGTAGTGAAGGGAATGCGACAATAATGCCAAAAACGGCAGAAAGAAAAATACCGACAAAAATATTCAGCCAGAATCCGGTACCTAGATACAACCACATTAATGCCGTTGCATAAGCGCCAATTCCGTAAAAAGAAGCGTGCGCTAAACTCAAAAGCCCGGTGTAGCCGGCAATCAGATTTAAGGACAAAGCAATGATAATGTAAATATTAATCAGGATTAAAATATGAAGGAAATATTCCATGATAGTTAGTGGCTCCTGGTTGCTGGGTCCTGGTGGCTGGTTGCTGGTCTCTTGTCGCTGGCTTCTGGTGGTTGGTGACTGGTAGCTGGTTGCTGGTTTTTGGGTTGGAGATGGTGCGCGTTTTCTATCGATTGGATGAATTTGTTGAGCATTTTGCCTAATTGATTTATTTTTTCATGCAATTCAAGATACAATTGTTCATCTTTTAATGAACCGGTTTCAAATAAAGTTTCCAGATGATCGATACTTTCATCATTAGAAGCCTGCGCATAAATTAGATGTTTAAGATAGTCTTGAACATAACGCCTGCGTCCATAGCCTTCCACAATATTTGCCTTTACCGACTTCATGGAACGGCGTATTTGACTTCCTGTTTCGTACATCTCAAATTTAGGTAACTGTTCAATCGTCATTTTGTGAACCGCTATAGTTAGTTCTTTTGCCAACTTCCATATATCCAAATTTCGATAGCTCATATTTTGGTCCAGTCTCTGGTTTCTGGTCGCTGGTATCTTGTCTCTGGTGACTGGTTGCTTGGTACTTGTTCCTAGTTTCTGGTTTCTTGTCTCTTGTTTGCTGGTTTCTCGTAGCTGGAGGATGGTTTACTGGTTACTGGTTTCTGGTTTGTTGGTGGTCATTAATTTCATAAAGCTCGTTGATAATAGTTAGTTGTCCATTCTGCAAACTCAAATACCAGTTACCATTTACCAGTAACCCGTCACCAGCTACTAATCCACCAGCAACCAGATACCCGCTACCAGTTACCAACTTACAAGCCACCAGCGACAATTGCCCAGTACCCGAACTACCGGCACAAGCTACCAGCTACCTGTAACCAGTTACCAGCGACCATCTCCCCAGTAACTAGCCCACTAGTAACCAGAAACCAGTACCCAGTCACACCTCCGCCTTTCTTAACGGTTTACCAAAGAACCCCTGTGGCCTGAACAACAGAAACAGCAACATTATCGCAAACGCAATAGCATCCTGCCACTGAGACGGCAAATACCAGGCAGCTAAATTTTGTGCAAATCCCAACAGCAACGCTCCCAACACAATGCCCGGAATACTGCCCACCCCGCCGATAATCATGGCAATCACGCCCATCATCAAGGGACGAAAACCCATGGTCGGCGTCATATCCGTATCCAGTGCCGAAAGGATACCGGCAATGGCGGCCAGGGCCGAACCATAAGCAAAAACAAAGTTGTAGATTTTTTCTTTGTTTATTCCGTAAATTTCGGAGAGCGTAGGATTATTCGCCACCGCCCGTGAAGCTTTACCGATTTTGGTGTATTTTAACAAGCCCCATGTTAAAATGGCCAGAACAATGCCCGAAATAATAATAACAATCTGCACCGGCGTAATACGCGCTCCGAAGATATCCAAACCCACTTTAACCACTCCGGAACGCACGGATTTGGTATCGTCTCCGAAAAAAAGAGACACCAAATTTTGCAGAATTACATAAACACCTAACGACGCAATGAGCAGAATAAGCGGCGTACCGCCGATTTTGCGGATAGGTTTGTAAATGTATTGATTGTTCAAAATCCCTAAAATTGCCACTAAAAGAATTGAAAAGATAATAGTAATCACAAATGGGAAATGCATAATGATAAAAAATAAGTACATAAAATAGGCACCAAGCATAAACATAGCACCGAGAGCGAAATGAAAAAACTTATTTATAAAAAAAATATAAGTAAAACCAATCCCTATTGAAATATATACACTAAAAAGAATTAAAA
>JALWGH010000112.1 GCA_027013735.1 Melioribacteraceae bacterium | reverse complement strand
GTAGGAGACAAATCAAAGCCACCCAAATGAGCTCCAGCGGAGCGACACTAATCTCGCTTAAACGGGACTTTTGCATAATTGGATTAATGCATTATTGGATACAAGGCTTATTTAGTGGAAAATTGAAAATGGAAAGTGGAAAATCAGTGAACAGATAACAGAGAATAGTGAACAGAGAAAATGATTGTTACTCAATAATTCCATCCAATTATCCAGTCATCCAGCCATCCAAAAGCACTCGCTGGAATACTAAAACGGGACTCTTGGATAATTGGAGGAATGCATAATTGGATAGTTTTAACTCAATATATTTCTCTTTGCCAAATGGACAATTCCATCCAATCCTCCAAAAAATAGAACTCAAATTTTTATTTCTCAATATCATTAAATATATTTGCACTTCAAGTTCATTCGAATTTATTTATTTCGGGGGTCCAAATTGAAATTTGAAGGAATAATTTTTTTAACTATCTCGTGGGTTTTTATCCTCACATCATTTGCTTACAACTACGTCAAAATATCCGACAAAAGAAAAAGAAAGTTTTAATTTCCAAATTTCCAAAAATCAAAAAAGAGAGGATTTTAAATGAGTAACATTCGTACCCATAAAGGAAGAATTGCGATTTTAACGGGAGGTGGAGATGTTCCCGGCTTGAACCCTGCAATCCGCGCTATTACAATCCGGGCACGCAGAGAAGGCTACGACGTGATCGGCATTCGCCGCGGCTGGGGCGGCTTGGTGGATTTAATTCCCGACGAAAAAGCTGACAACAGTGAGAACTACACCGTTTTAACCGAAGAACTGGTTAACAAAATAGGAAGAACAGGCGGTACTTTCTTGCACACATCCCGCACCCGCCCAAGCACCGTTCCCCTAACCAGAATTCCCGAGCACCTGCGGGACAAATACACAGACGAACAAAACGATTTGACGGAAGAAGTAATTAAGAACCTCGAGTTTTTGGGCGTCGATTATTTAATCCCTATCGGTGGCGACGACACACTAAGCTACGGCGTTCACTTACACAAACAGGGAATAAAAGTAATTGCAATCCCAAAAACAATGGACAACGATGTTCCCGGTACCGATTACTGCATTGGATTCAGTACTTGCGTAACGCGGACGATTGAACTTACTCACAACTTGAGAACTTCGGCAGGCTCGCACGAAAGATTCCTTGTAATAGAAGTCTTCGGACGCTACGCCGGCTTTACTGCGCTTTTACCAACAATGGCAGGGGCAGCAAACCGCTGTGTTATTCCCGAGCACAAATTCAAAGTGGAAAGATTAGCCGAATTACTTACGGAAGACCGCTACAAAAACCCAAGTAAATATTCCGTTGTGCTTGTTTCCGAAGGCGCAATGATTGAAGGCGAAGAAATGATGTTCGAAAATTCCGAAAAGGATATGTACGGACACAAAAAATTAGGCGGCATCGGGGACGAAATTTCCCGGCGTCTAAAAGCCCTTTCTCCGCAATTCAACAACGGAAGGCACATTAACGTGATTAACCAACGTCTCGGCTACCTCGTTCGCAGTGGTAACCCGGACGCAATCGACTCAATAGTGCCAATGGCTTACGGTAATCTTGCACTCGATTTGATTCTTGACGGCGTAAGCGGAAGACTGGTAACACTCAAAAACGGACGTTACGACAACGAGCATCTGGAAGTTGTTACGAGTTACAAAAAAGTAGTTGACGTTGCCAAATATTACAACACGGACAGGCTAAGACCCTTCTACAAAAGCTTCGAATCGAAACCGTTGTTTATTATGGCGAGCGATTAAAATCTACACCGTTTTAAAAAAACAAAGGGCTGCATTCCGCAGCCCGTTTTTATTTTAAATGTCTTTGCCAGACTAAATTATTCTCAGATTTGCCAACCTTGCAATCAAAAGTTTTGTACCGTATTGCTCGAAAGCAACGGTAACTTTTTGGTCTTCACCCTGTCCGTCGATTGCAAGAATTTTCCCCTGCCCGAACTTTTCGTGAACCACGCGGCTGCCCACACGGAGCGACCTTTGGTGTTCGTCGTAACCGCCGTCTTCGAAGCCGCCTTGGTAAAGCTCGTCGTAATAAGATTTCCTTCTCCTACGGGAACGCCTTGCGCCTTCGCGGAAAAGTTCTTGAGTGGTTTCGGGGTCAATCTCGTCAATAAATCTCGAACGTGCTTGGTAAGCAACCTCGCCAAAACGGTAGCGCGAACGTGCGTAGGAAATGTAAACCTTTTCCTTTGCCCTTGTAAGCGCAACGTAGAACAAACGCCTCTCTTCTTCCAGACGGGAATCTTCGTCGAACTTCGGGTTAAGCGGGAAAATATCTTCCTCGCATCCCGTAAGGAAGACAACGGGGAATTCAAGTCCCTTGGCGCTGTGTACTGTCATCAAGCGCACCGCGTTGTCATTTTCCTTAAGTTGGTCAATCCCGCTAATCAAGGAAACCTCGGCAAGGTAATCGTCAATGGTCGCCTTTTTGTTCTGCTCATTGTATTCCTGAATAGCCCTTAAAAGCTCCTGAACATTAGCGTAACGCATTTTAGATTCGGGAGTGTTTTCTTCCTTGTACATCTTAAGAATACCAAGCTCGTCAACCAAAGCCGAGGTTAGCTCGCTGAGCGAGAGCTTGTCCTTCAGCGCAATGTATTTGTCCAACAACAGCTTGAACTGCTTAACATTCTTTTGAATTCTTTCCTTTACTTCGATTACCTCAAAAATCCGGGACATCGTAGTAAACAAGCTGATGTTAAGCCTGCGGGAGAAAGCAATCATCTTGGAAATTGAAGTATTGCCGATACCCCTCTGCGGAAAGTTCATTATTCGCAACAAACTTTCCTCATCTTCCTGATTTGCAAAAACACGGAGGTAACCGATAATATCCTTAATTTCTTTCCTGCGGTAGAATTCCAATCCGCCCACAACTTTGTAAGGGAGTTTTTCCCTAATCAACGCTTCTTCGTGTGCTCTGGATTGAATGTTAATTCTGTAAAGAATAGCGACGTCGCTCAGCTTCCATTTGTTCGCCGTAATTTCTTTCTTAACCAATTTCGCTATTTGGAAAGCTTCATCTTTCTCGTCGGAGCAACGAACCAAAGTAATTTTTTCGCCTTCTTTGTTGTTAGTCCAAAGCTCTTTTGGAATTTGTTTTACATTGTTTTTAATTACGGAATGCGACGCTTTCAAAATCATCTGTGTTGAACGGTAATTCTGCTGCAGCTTAAAGATTTTGACCTTCGGAAAATCTTTTTCAAAATTCAACATATTTTCCAGTTCCGCGCCGCGCCAGCCGTAAATGGATTGGGCATCGTCTCCAACAACGCAAATTTTAACGAACCTGTTGTAAAGCATTTTCAGCATTTCGTATTGTGCCCGGTTCGTATCCTGAAATTCGTCAACAAGAATGTACTTAAACCTTGCCCTGTAATGCTGAAGTACCTTGTGATGTTTGTTGAAAAGTTCAAGCGGCTTAAGCAGCAAATCATCGAAATCCATTGAGTTATTTGCTTTCAGCCTCTTTTGATATTCCAAGTAAATCTCGGCAATCTTTTTCTCAACAGCTCCTTTTGCAATCTCCGCAAAGTCTTCCTCAAGAATCATTCTGTTTTTGAGCTGACTAATTTTGTGGTGAATTGCATTGGGAGACATTCCGTCTATTTCCATTTCAAAGGAATTTAAGATATTGTTCACCAAAGAAATTGAATCTTCCCTGTCGTAAATGGAGAAGTTAGGACGGTAGCCCAATTTCTCTGATTCGGCTCTTAAAATTCTTGCAAAAATGGAATGGAAAGTGCCCATCCAAATTTTTTCCGCCTTTTTGCCAACAAGCTGGGCAATTCTTTCTTTCATTTCGTTTGCCGCCTTGTTGGTAAAGGTTAAGGCTAAAATTTGTTCCGGCTCGTATTTCTTTTCAGCTAAAACGTAAGCAATTTTGTAAGTTAAAACACGCGTTTTACCGGAGCCTGCCCCGGCAACAATCATGTGCGGTCCTTCGTTGTATTGAACCGCAACTTTCTGTTCCTGATTCAAATTTTCTAATAGTTTCATAAGCCCCTTAAATTTTAAGAGTGCAAAAATAAAAAATTCCGCCTGAAATTCAAAGACAATTTTGACACTGGATTAAAATTGGTGGCAAAAATAAGAAAGAAGAAACGAGAAATAAGAAATGGTTAAACGCTAGACGCGAGAGGCGAGACGTAGCAATTAAAAATTAAGAATTAAAAATTAAAAATTTTTCGATTTAAGCCCCAGAGGGGCGGTACCTTTGTAG
>JALWGH010000111.1 GCA_027013735.1 Melioribacteraceae bacterium | reverse complement strand
ATATCAACAGGAGTGCACATGGCTACTGTTTTAATTCTCTTTGAGGACAAACAAGTCAAAAATCTTTTCCCACTTACTTACACACGCCCCGTTTACGATTTAAGATGTGGAATATTAACGTTAGGACAAAAAATACGTTCCAATTATCCCGGCGTTGAATCTGTGTTTTTTACGCGGGGATATTTAAAAGATGTGGTTAAACAAAATCATCCCACGCATCTTGTTAACGAACTTCCCGAAAATGTTGACAAAGCTCTTTTTGTTAACGGCAGGGTGCTTGAAAATAATCTCGCTCAATTATTACCATTGGAAGGCGAGGACGCAGTTTACAAAAACGGCGATGTAATTATTGCAGCCCGCTTAAGCGGTGAAAATCTTAAGAAAGCTTTGGGCGATTTAACGAGTTTCGTTCCCGAAGAAAATTTACAAAGCTTTACCGAAAAGGAAACCGAAATAAAATACGTTACTTACCAATGGGATTTGGTTTCCAGAAACGGCGAACAAATTATTGTTGACTTCGACAAATTAGTTGACCGTTCCAAACCGATGAATTTGGGTAAGGTTTACGCCGGCGTTAATATGATTCAGCCGAATAATATTTTTATTGACGAAGGCGCAAAAGTCAAACCCGGCGTTGTTCTGGATGCCGAAGAAGGTCCCATTTACATTGCCAAAGGCGCAACGGTAATGGCAAATGCCGTGATTGAAGGACCATGCTACATCGGCGAAAAAACAAAAATTAAAGTCGCTGCAAAAATTTACGAAAACACAAGTATCGGTCCCGTTTGTAAAGTTGGCGGGGAAGTGGAAGAATCAATCATTCATTCCTACTCCAACAAACAGCACGACGGTTTTTTGGGACACGCTTACCTCGGGCAGTGGGTAAACCTTGGTGCAGACACAAACAACAGCGATTTGAAAAACAATTACGGCAACGTGAAAGTATTTATTAACGACGAACCGGTTGACAGCGGCTCGATGTTTGTTGGGCTTACCATGGGCGACCATTCCAAGAGCGGAATTAACACAATGTTTAACACCGGCACTGTTGTAGGATTCTGCGCAAATGTTTTCGGCGGAAATTTCCCTCCTAAGTACATTCCCTCTTTTGCATGGGGCGGAGCGGAATCAATGCAGACTTACGATTTGCAAAAGGCAATGCAGGTTGCCGAAAGGGTAATGGCTCGCAGAGACATTAAATTTACCGAAGCCGACAAAGCATTGTTTACACACATTTTCGAAATGACAAAAGCCGAACGTGAAAAAAGAAATATGTAAATTCATTATTCAATAATTCTAAAGGAGTAAAAAATGCGCGTTATTATTCAACCCGATTACGATCAAGTATCCAAATGGGTAGCTCATTATGTAGTAAAAAAAATCAACGACTTCAAACCTACGGCTAAAAAGCCTTTTGTTTTGGGATTGCCCACAGGCTCTTCGCCGGTTGGCACATACAAGGAACTTGTAAAGCTTTACAAGAAAGGAAAAGTCTCTTTTAAAAACGTTGTAACTTTTAACATGGACGAATACGTCGGTATTCCCGAAGACCATCCCGAAAGCTACCATTCGTTTATGTGGAACAACTTATTCAAGCACATCGACATTCCCAAAAAGAATGTAAACATCTTGAACGGCAATGCAAAAGATTTGCAGAAGGAATGCGACAACTACGAAAAGAAAATTAAACGCTACGGCGGAATTAAATTATTCTTGGGCGGAATCGGTCCTGACGGACACATTGCTTTTAACGAACCCGGTTCGTCCTTAAGTTCACGCACACGTATTAAAACTTTAACGACAGACACGATTATTGCAAACTCAAGATTTTTCGACAACGACGTTAACAAAGTTCCGAAAACAGCTTTGACCGTTGGAGTAGGAACGGTTCTGGATTCGGAAGAAGTATTGATTATTATTACCGGTCACAACAAAGCACGTGCTTTGGCTAAAGTAGTTGAAGACGGCGTAAACCACATGTGGACGGTCAGCGCTTTGCAGTTGCACCCGAAAGGAATTATTGTGTGTGACGATGCCGCAACTTACGAATTAAAGGTTGGTACGGTTCAATATTTCAAAGATATTGAAGCTCCCAATCTCGATTACAAAACATTGCAGTAAGAGAATAATAGAAGGCTTTCGGTTTGAGACCGGAAGCCTTTTTTTTCTTTCAAAATTTTTTAGATTAAAAAAAGTTCAAAAAATCCGAAAATATTTTTGGAATTTTAAAATAAAAAATCGGATATTTGACACCTAAATATTTTTAAGATATTCATTTGATTTGCTATTAGATACAGGTATTAGATGAGTAGGTTTTTGTTTACGTTCGGTTTCTTCTGGATAATATGGATTGGGCTTACTTCCACATTTAATCCTCAAGAAGTAATAGCAGGGGCGGTTGTCAGTCTTATCATCGCATCTTTCTCTTACAAAACTTTTACCGATTACGGTTTGAAGTTTTTAACCCCAAAGAAAATTTATTACATCGTAAAATATCTAATCGTTTTTCTGATTGCGCTTGTAAAAGCAAACTTCGATGTTGCACGCCGCGTAGTTGACCCGAAACTGCCTATCAATCCCGGAATAGTTGAATACACTACACAATTAACCGACAATGCCGCAAAGGTTATTCTTGCGGATTCAATTACATTAACCCCGGGAACGTTGACAGTCGATATTATCGGCGACAAACTTTACATTCATTGGATTGACGTTGTTTCAAAAGACCCTGCGGTTATCTACCGTGAGATTGGTGAAAATTTTGAGAATGTTTTGAAGGAAATATTTCAATGATATATTTTTTCTTAGGCGTAATAATTTTGGCAATTATTTTTGCCGCTTTGCGAGGAATTTTAGGACCCACCGCTTACGACCGTGTGATTGCCTTGGATAACCTCACTATTATTATTACCGCCGGTTTGGTTGTGTTGGCTTATTTTTACCAGCGTTACATTTACGTTGACGTCTCGCTTATTTACGCAATCCTTTCTTACATCGGCGTTTTAACTCTTGCGCGTTATTTCGAGGGAGGTCTGTAATGGTATTGGAAATTATCGGTTACATTTTTGTTACGGTTGGCGTTTTGTTTTTGTTCCTCGGTGCGCTGGGAATTTTCAGAATGCCGGATGTGTTTTCCCGTTTGCAGGCAGGCACAAAAGCCACAACGCTTGGCGGACTCGGTACGATTATCGGAATAGGTTTCCTTCAGCCGGAATGGTTCTGGAAACTTTTGATTATTGCAGTATTCATTGCAATCTCCAACCCCATTAGTTCGCACGCGCTTGCAAGAGGAAGCTACAAGAAAGGTTTACGTCCTTACATGAAAGAAGGCGGAATCGACGCTTACGCCGCAGTTCAGGAAGCCGAGGAGGAAAAAGAATGAATTGGGTTGAAATTTTAACCGTTGCTTTGTGTTTGCTTTTAATTGTTGCTGCCATTTTTGCTGTTTACCAGAAAGATTTGATTTTGGCAGTAATCGGAACCTCTGCAATCTCGGTTGCTCTGAGCGCTCTCTACTTTATTTTGCAAGCTCCCGACGTTGCACTTACGGAAGCAGCAATCGGCGTTGCGCTTACTACAATCATTTTTGTAATTACAATTAAAAAGACGAAAAGGTACGAGGAATGAGAAAAGCACTGGCTATTCTGCTTTTGGTTATTGTCGGGTATTATTTTATTGCAATATTCTTGAACGTTCCTTTCGGCAACAAACCCAAAGGAGTAGGGGAATATTATTTGGACAAAACTCCCACACAAACCGGCGCGGCAAATGCCGTTACGGCAATCGTAGTAAGTTACAGGGGCTTTGATACCTTGGGCGAAGTTACAGTGCTCTTTTTAGCGGCTACCGGACTCGGAGCTATTCTCTTCGACAAAAAAGGAAAGAAACGCAGACTACAAAATGCAAGTATTATTGTAAAAGAAACTTCCCGTGTAATTTACCCCTTAATTGTTTTGCTCGGAGCTTACGTATTTATTCACGGGCATTTGACTCCCGGCGGCGGTTTTCAGGGTGGTGCAATTATTGCAACCGGCGTACTCTTGATGTTCATGTCCTACAGAAGTTTTGAAACAAACCACGGCGCATTGAGCTGGATTGAATCCCTTGCGGGAATTACATTTGTCTCGCTCGGACTTTCCGGGCTGATTTGGGGCACAAGTTTTTTGCAGAACATTTTGGTTGGAGGAGCTCAGCAAAACTTGGGGCAACTCAACCACCTTGTGAGCGCAGGCATTATTCCGCTTATTTACATTGCCGTCGGGTTTAAGGTCGGCGCAGAATTAACGGCATTATTAGACAACATGTTAAAAACGATAAAATAAAATGATTTTCTACGTTACTTCAATATTGGTGATTTTAATCGGCATTTACGCTGTGCTGGTTAAGAAAAACCTGATTAAAATTGTCATCGGTTTGTCCATTGTGGACAGTGGCGTTAATTTGCTTTTAATCTCAATCGGTTACGTAAAGCATGGAACAGCGCCGATTTTTTCGCGGCCGGATTTAACCGCCGCTCAAATGGTTGACCCCGTTCCGCAGGCGCTTGTGCTTACTGCAATCGTAATCGGGCTGGGTGTTACTGCGGTTGCGCTTGCGTTGGTCATCAGGCTTTACGACCACCACAAAACAATGGACATTAATAAGATTCGGAAATTGAAATGGTAGGCTTGAAAAGATGAATTTGACTCCCGTACAATTTGTGGCAATACCTCTTTTTGCGGCTTTCTTAATTCCGATAGTTGCAAAAATATCGAAAGAAGCCGTTAAATACATTCCCGGAATTGTTTTCCTTTACCTTGCTTACGTTGCTTTCACGCTTTTCCCAAAAGCGCTGGAGAAACCTATTGTTGAAATAATTGCCGGATTTAAACCGCCTTTCGGAATTGTGCTTTATTTCGGACCTACGGCGGCATTCCTTGTTTCAATGGTGATGGTTGTCGGCTTTGTGATTTGGCTTTACAGTTTCAAATTTATTATTCGCGAGCCGTCGGAAAAATATTACATGCTTTTCATGATGCTAATTACCGGCGCAACGGGAATAATGCTTACGGGCGACGTTTTCAATCTTTTCGTGTTTTTTGAAATTACTGCAATTGCGGCTTACTCCTTAACGGCATTCCTCAGGGACAAAGACGGAGCGGAAGCGGCATTTAAATATTTGTTAATCGGTTCTTTTTCGTCAACGTTTTTCCTGCTTGCCATTGCGTTGATTTACTCCAACACGCACACTTTGAACATGGCAGACCTTGCCGTTAAAATGCAGAACGTTGACGTAACCACAAAACTTTTCATTTTGATTTTATTCATTTCCGGTTTGGGAATTGAATCGGAATTGTTCCCGCTTAACGGCTGGGCGCCGGATGCTTACTCGCAGGCTCCAACTCCGGTTGCAGCGGTGTTTGCGGGGATTGTAGTAAAAGCCTCTCTTTACGCTCTCCTGCGCTTGGTCTTTTTAATGTTCAACTGGAGCGAAGTTTTTTACCTGCTTCTTGTGCTCGGCGTGATTACGATGCTTGTTGGAGAGATGAGCGCAATGAGGCAGCATCAAATAAAAAGAATGCTCGCATTTTCCTCAATCGGTCAAATGGGACTGATTGTTATTGCCTTCAGCATTGCAACGGTCCCGAGTTTGCAGGCAGGATTTTTCCAAATGGTTAATCACGTGTTGATTAAGTCGTTGCTCTTCTTTTCCGCCGGCTATCTTGTTTTCCATTCCGGCTCAAAAGACATTTCCGCTCTTGACGGATTAGGCAAGGAAAAACCGATTACGAGTTTCTTCTTTGCTTTCGGCGCTCTGGCAATCCTCGGCTTACCTCCGTTTTCGGGCTTCTGGGGAAAAATGTTTATTCTGATGGCGGCGGGCAATAGTCATCTTTTGCTTGTGGTAGTGTTGATTTTAATAAGCGGCATTATCGAAGCGGTTTATTATTTGAGAGTAATCAGCAGGTTGTATTTTTACAAAGAAACAACAAAGGAAGTGCGGCGCACTCCGGTTTCCGGTCTTGTGGCAATGGGAATTTTAACTGTTTTAATTATTATTCTTGGACTTTACCCGAACACCATTTTGGCTTATCTGAAACCGGCGGCAAACGATTTGCTGCACAGAACCGAATACATTAACGCTGTTTTGGGACAAATACATTTATGAAAAATCGTTTAAACGATACCGAGGTTTTGATTTATGTTTTCAATTAGCGGAATATTCATTACGACATTTGTTTCGGGATTGGTGGCGTTCCTGCTTCACCATTCAGTTCCAAAAATAAGAGATTGGTTTTCAATTGTAATAATGGGCGTAATAGTTTACGCCGTTTGGGAACTGCCCGTAAAAGCAAATTTGCTTTCCTTCAAACTTGCAAATTACAATTTGGTATTCGGCAACACGGAATACGGACGCCTTTTTGCTTTGATTGTTGCCGTACTTGGCTTTTTTGCAATTCTTTATTCGAAAGATTTCATGGAAGGCAAGCCACGCCTCGGTTATTTTTACATGGCGTTTTTCTTTTCAATTGGCGGGATGTTCGGCATTGTTTACAGTCAGGATTTAATTTCCCTCTTTTTCTTCTGGGAAATAATGACCTGGTCGTCCTTCCTGCTTGTAATTTACTGCTGTAAAGAAGCTCAAAAAATCGGTTTGAAATATTTTGTGTTCAGCGCAATCGGTGCTTACTCAATAATGACGGCAATGGTTGTCCTTTACTCAAGCATTGGCAGTCTTCAGTTTGCCGACGTTTTTGCCGGTTTCGGGAAAATGGATTTTTGGAGTCAATTGCTTGTTGTAGTTTTACTGCTTATGGGTTTCGGAGTTAAGAGTGCTACGATGCCTTTGCATGTTTGGGCGCCAGGCGCTTACAGAATCACACCTTCATCCTTTACCGCAATTTTCTCCGGCGCTTTGTCCAAAATGGGTATTTTCGGAATTGGTTTAACGCTCTTTAAAATTGCTTCGGCTACAGGTTTTTATCCCTGGGTGCAGGAAATCCTTGCGTGGATTGGAGCATTGACCGCTTTGTTTGCCACTTTTTACGCAGTCTTTGCGACCGATGCCAAAACCCTGCTTGCTTACTCTTCAATCGGGCAGCTTGGTTACATTGTAACCGGATTGGCAATCGGGACGCCGTTGAGCATTGCCGCGGCGTTGTTCCTTACCGTAATGCACGCAATTTTCAAAGGGATGCTTTTCCTTGCCACCGGAGCAGTTTACTACCGAACAGGCACAACGGACATGACGAAAGTTTCGGGCTTAATCAGGAAAATGCCCTACACATTTTTAACTGCTTTGTTCGGAATCATTACCGTATCAGGCGTTCCGCCATTGGCAGGATTTTCCGGCAAGTGGATGCTTTACGAATCGTTGATTCAATCCAATCATTACTTTTTGGTTGTAGTAATTTTCTTCTCGAGCACTGCTGCATTCCTTTACTTGTACCGTTACATTTTCTCACTTTTCTTAGGGCAGGAGGAAAAAGAAACCGAAAACGTAAAGGAAGTGCCTTGGCTGATGCGCATTCCGATGTTGCTCTTGGCTCTTGCAACATTGGTGTTTGGCGTTGCTCCCGGACTTTTACTCCATCCGGTTTCAGCCGCAATGAAATATTTGGGCGATTTCGGCGTTACTTACCAAACTTCGGTGCTCTTTAATGAGTGGGGTAACAAAGTTGACATGCTGACTGTTGCAAATACAATTGGTGTGGTTTTCATCATTGTGACAATAATTATTACAATAAAAGGCTACCGCTCAACAAGGTACGTGACTACAAAAGACATTCACACTTCCGGTGAAGTGCCGACCGAGAACGAAAATCTGACTTACGCAGTAGATTTTTACAAGCCGTTTGAAAGAGCTTTGGGCAGTGTTTTGAAGGCAAGCGTGGATAAAATTTACAACGCAACGGGTAGAATTTTAGAACAATCTTTCGACTATTTGCGCTACGTTTACACCGGGAACGGTCAAACTTACGCAATGTACGTAGTGCTGTTTTTAACAATTTTGGTTGTTTTTTCCGAATTGATTTTTGGTATTAAACTGTAGGAGCAGGGGAAAGTAAGGTATGGAAATAAATTGGTTGAAAGTACTTGGAATTTTGATTACGCCGGTTATTGCTTTTATTGTCGGCGTTACTTACGGCGGTCTTACAAGAATAATTACCGCACGAATTCAAAACCGATTTGGTCCGCCGGTTACGCAGAACTTTTGGGACATTGTTAAGCTTTACAGCAAAAAGACGAACATTCAACACGGCGTAATGCAGCATTTGGCTCCCGTCTTTGCAATTACCGCTTCAATTACCACTCTTTATTTTGTACCCGTCATCAGGGAATCCACGGTTTTTACAAACTTAAGTTTTCAAGGGGATTTGATTTTCCTGCTTTACATTATGGTTTTCGGTTCGTTAGGAATGGCTCTCGGCGTTGGTCAGTCGGGTAATCCAAATGGTGCAATAGGTGTATCTCGTGGACTTAGCCAAATGGTAGGTTACGAAATTCCGTTTGTGCTGGCAATTGTTGCAATAATGATTCAATTCAAAACCACAAATCTGAATGATTTAATAGCAATGCAAAATAATTTCAATCACTGGATTATTTTCCAGTCGCCTTTTGCATTTCTTGCGGCAATACTTGCATTTTTAGGAATGATGGGCTATGCTCCCTTTGATGTTGTGGTTGCTCCCGCCGAGATTGCTTCCGGTCCTCCGTCGGAGTTTGGCGGAAAATATTTGGGCTTAATGATGACCAGCCGTTCGATTTTCACATTCGCTAAACTTACGCTGTTTACGGATATTTTCCTTGGCGGAGCAGGGGATTTTGTTACACTGGTAATTAAAACTTTTGCCCTTTACATGATACCGGTGTTAACGGGAATTGTAAACCCGCGCTTTAGAACGGAGCAGTCAATAAGATTTTTCTGGGCTTGGCCCACTGTGTTTGGTATTTTAGCTGTTTTAATTGTTGTTTGGTAAGGTGAAGAAATGATTAACGATAAATATGCAAATAAGATAGTTGACATTATTCAGAACTTTGCGCGTAAAAGTTCATTGTGGGTTGTAGCTTACGGGACAGGCTGCGGCGCAATTGAAATTCCGCCTACAATGACTTCACGTTACGATGCCGAGCGTTTCGGAATCCGCGGTTCGGCTACACCGAGGCAGGCGGACGTGCTCCTGATTACCGGCTACCTTTCCACCAAAACATTGAAAAGGGTAATCCGCACTTACGAACAAATGCAAGACCCGAAATACGTAATCGGGTTCGGCTCTTGCACGATTAACGGCGGAATGTACTGGGATTCTTACAATACAATTAAAGCATTAGACCAATATTTACCAGTTGATGTTTTCATTAACGGCTGTATGCCTCGCCCCGAAGCTGTAATTTCCGGATTTATTAAGTTGCAGGAACTCATTAAGGAAGGCAAGGCAAACGGCGCGCAAAAATACAAAGAGAATCTTGAATGGTACCGCGAAAATCAAAGAAAAGTAATTAAAAACTGGAAAATGCCTGATTACAATTGGTGAGAAAATGAATCTTGAAAAAGAAAATAAATTTGCAAAGCAAATCAACGAAACATTCCATTCCGCTGTAGTAAAGGTTCAGCGGGAAAGGCGAATTATTGTTGAACTCCGCTCGGATTTAATTCCGCCTTTTTTGAGTTTTGCAAAGGAATACTTAAGTTTTATTCACATGGCACATTATTCCTGTGTTGATTGGCTGGAAGAAAATAAATTCGAGCTTGTCTTTATGTTGTGGTCTTACGAAGAAGACGTAATGCTGATTGTTAAGACCAAAATAGACAGGGAAAAGCCGGAGTTTGTTACAATAAAACACCTTTGGCCTCAGGCGGAAACTTATGAAAGGGAAATTCACGAAATGTACGGCGTGGATTTCAAAGGCAACGACAGGTTAGGGGAGTTTATTCTTGAGGATTGGGACGACCTTCCGCCAATGAGAAGAGATTTCGACACGGTTAAATATGCCGGAGAGCATTACTTTACGCGTCCCGGAAGAGAAGATGCTCAGGACGTAAGAGAAACAATTGCCCGTCACAGCGGCGAAGAAATACCCGATTTTGCTAAAAAATATTCGATTCGGCGAGACGAAGAATGAGAGAAAAAGAGACTACATTATATTTAGGACCTCAGCACCCGGGCGTTACGGGGAACATGATGGTGAAGTTGAAGGTTGCAGGCGATACTGTTGTTAAAGCGGAAACGCACGTCGGCTATCTTCACAGAGCGTTTGAAAAGTTAATGGAAGTTAGAAGCTGGATGCAGTGTTTTCCGATTGTTTGCAGAATCTGCGTTCCCGAACCGGATCCGAACGAAGAAAATTTAGCCCGTGCGGTTGAAGAAATAGAAGGCAGGGAAGTTCCCGAAAGGGCGAAATACATTCGCGTAATGGTGCTTGAGCTTGCGAGGATGGCTTCAATTCTTTTGTGGATGGGCGGTCAGTCCGGCTCGGCAGGACTTTACACAATGCCGCAATGGTCGGTCGGGGACAGGGATTACATCCTCGATTTGTTTGAAGAACTGACCGGCGGGCGTGTTTACCACATGTACATTTGGCCCGGCGGTGTTCGCAGGGACTTGCCCGAAGGATTTGAAGACAGAGTTCTGAAAACTCTCGATTATCTTGAAAGCCGTTTGCCGGATTACGATCACTTGATGTTTGAAAATGCTATTTTCCAGAAAAGAGCAAAAGGCGTTGGTGTAATTCCCAAAGAAAAAGCGCTTGAATGGGGCGTTGTAGGACCTCCTTTGCGCGGTTGCGGAATTAAACACGACGTACGTATTGACGAGCCGTACGAAGTTTACGACAAGCTGGATTTTATTGTTCCCACTTACGAAGGCGGGGACGTTTGGGCGCGCGCAATGGTACGCCGTCAGGAATTCGAGCAGTCAATTTCGATTATCAGGCAGGTAATTGAAAAAATGCCGAAAGGGGATTACTACAACAAAGTGCCGAACCCGTTTAACTGGATTGTTCCGCCTGGAGAAGCTTACGTTAAAACCGAAAGCGTACGCGGCGAGTTCGGTTATTACGTAGTGAGCGACGGCAGTTTAAAACCGCGCAGGATCCACGTTCGCGGAGCGGCTTACGTTCACGGCGTTTCTTTACTGGAAAAAATTTTGGTCGGCGCAAACATTGCCGACGTTTCCTTCATTATGAACAGTTTGGGCGTTTGCCCGCCGGAAATAGAGAGGTAGCAGTATGGCAGTAGATTTAAAAGGAATTTTATCTCCGTTTTCAGCCTTAAAGCAAGGGGTTAAGCCTCCCCACACGGTCAGGTTCCCGAGAGAAAAGAAGGAAACCGCTGAACGTTACAGGGGCTTACATTTTAACGATTTGGAAGAATGTATCGGTTGCGGAAGCTGTGCTACTATTTGCCAGAACGAAGCAATCGACATGATTAAAATAGAAGGTTTTGAAACCAAAGACGGAGACTCCGGGTTACGCCCGCGCGTTGACAATGGTCGCTGCTGCTGGTGTGCGCTTTGCGTGGATGTTTGTCCTACGGGGTCTTTGAGTCTTACTAAGGATTACATTTACGTAACTGATGACCCTAACGCATTCCTGTGGACTCCCGGCGTTGACAATCCTGACGGCAAGGAGAAAATTTCCTTTACCAGCGAGGAAGGAAAACCGTTATTGGATTACCAACGCATTCCGATGCGCGAACTTGAAGGAATGGAAAGGGTTAAATCCTTTGCGGAAGTTGTTCTCGGTTACGACGAGGAGGAAGCCCGTAAGGAAGCCGCACGCTGCGTTGGCTGTGGTATTTGTACCGAAGTTTGTCCCGTTCACATGCACATTCCCGAATACATTTTTGCTATTGGAAGGGGAGAAGACGAAGCGGCGATCAAGATTATTTACGACAATAACCCGCTCGGCGAAACTTGCGGTAAAGTTTGTACTCGTCGCTGCGAAACAGTTTGTGCAATCAGCAAGCGCGGCGAGCCGGTTGCAATCAGGTGGCTCAAACGTTACGCTACGGAAAGGGCAAACAATGCCGATCTCATTGAGGAAATTGTTAATCCTGAAATTCTGCCACCGAACGGGCACAGCGTAGGAATAATCGGCGCAGGTCCTTCCGGCTTGACAGCGGCTTATTACCTCTCGCTCAGAGGCTTTGACGTTACTATTTACGAGGCAAAGGACAAGCCAGGCGGAATGATTATGTACGGAATTCCGAAATACCGCTTGCCGCTCGAAAGCATCGAAAAACAGGTCGGCTACATGCAAAAAATGGGCGTTAAAATTAAATACAACACCGCAGTCGGTAAGGACATTACGTTTAACGAAATAAAAGAAAAACACGAGGCTGTGTTAATCGGCATCGGTTTCGAAAAGCCGTACGAGTTGGGAATTAACGGCGAAGATGCCGAAGGTTCGATTCAGGCAATTAACTTCCTCAGAATGGTAAACAGCGAACGTCCAGTGGATATTGGCGACAAGGTCGTTGTAGTTGGCGGCGGTAATGTTGCAATTGATGCGGCTCGTGTTTCCCGCAGACTTGGCGCAGAGGTTACCATTCTTTACAGAAGAAGGGTGGAAGACATGCCCGCTGACTGGGAGGAAATTGAAGGCGCCGAGGACGAAGGCGTAGTAATTCACCCGCAGGCAATCCCGCTTGAAATTCTGACGGATGAAAATAATCACGTTAAGGCAATTAAATACGCAAACGCCGAAATGATTCCTGATCCTAATGGCGGACGCCCGAGACCGAAAATCATTGAAGGCGACGAACACATTATTGAAGTAACAGCAGTAATTGCGGCTATCGGACAGGGAGCGGATTACTCGTTCATCCCCGAAGATATTATGGAAAAGATTGAGACCAAACGGGGCAGGATTGTTGTTAACGAAAAACAACAAACCAGCGTGCCGTGGATATTTGCATCCGGCGACATCGCAAACTTCCGCGCCGATGCAATCAGCGCTATTGCGGACGGCTACCGCGCCGTCAAAGGAATTGAAGAATTACTCTTGAAAAAGGAGAAGTAAAATGGCTGATTTGTCAACCACGTATCTTGGAATAAAATTAAAAAATCCGATTATTGCATCGAGCTCCACGCTTACCGACAGCGTGGACAAAGTGAAAGACCTTTACGAAAAAGGAGCTGCCGCTGTTGTTGTGCGTTCCATTTTCGAGGAGGAGATTTACCTTGAAGCGGAAGAGTACGTCCGCGAAGCCGTCAAGGAAGGTTACGATGCGGAGGTCTTTGATTATTTTGACGCTCAGGTAAAACAGCACAACATTGAAGGCTACCTGAAATTGATTGCCGACTTGAAGAAAAACGTTTCGATTCCGGTAATTGCAAGCATTAATTGCGTTTCCAATCACGAATGGCTTTATTTTGCCAAAAAGATTCAAAACGCCGGCGCAGATGCACTTGAACTGAATATGTTTATTCTTCCTTCCAAATTGGAAAGAACTTGCGAAGAAAACGAGAAACTTTATTTCGACATTGTAAACAGAATAATCGAAGAAGTAAATATTCCAGTAACATTGAAAATAAGTCCGTATTTCTCGAATTTAGGCGCAATGATTAAAAAATTATCCGAGACCGGA
>JALWGH010000110.1 GCA_027013735.1 Melioribacteraceae bacterium | reverse complement strand
CGATTTTTCCCCGCCCGAGAGGACTTTTACCTTTTTGTAAACATCGTCTCCCGTAAATAAGAAAGCTCCTAATATTGTTCTTAATCTTCCTTCGGACAAATCGCTGCCGGCGCTTTTCATTGTGTCGAACACGGATTTGCTCATATCAAGGTTGTCCGCTACATCCTGCGAATAGTAGTTAATTACAACATTGTGTCCGTATTTTACTTTCCCGGAATCGGGCTCAAGTCTTTTGCTAATTATTTTGGAAAGAGTGGATTTGCCCGCTCCGTTTGGGCCTAACAGAGCAAGTTTTTCTCCGCGTAAAATTTTTAGATTTACATTTTCAAAAACAAGATTCTCGCCGAAAGATTTTTTTACATTTTCTATTTCAACCGCAATAGCGCCCGAACGCGGCGGGGTAGGGAACTTAACGTTAATAGCCTTCTCATCTTCTTCGATTTCAGGCAACTCCATTTTTTCAAGAGCTTTCAAACGGCTTTGAGCCTGCCTTGCTTTTGTGGCTTTGTAACGGAAACGTTCCACGAATCGCTCGGCTTCTTTCCTTTTTTGTTCAAGATTTTTCCTCTCCGCTTCCAAAGCCTTTTTTTGAATTTCCTTGTATTTCAAATACTCGTTGTAGTTGCCTTTGAACAACGTAACTTTGCCGTTGAAAATTTCGAGCGTTTTGTCCGTAACTTCCAAAAGGAAATTTTTGTCGTGGGAAACAAGCAGTAACGCACCTTTAAAACTTTTCAGAAATTTAATTAACCACTCGAGAGAATCGATGTCCAAATGGTTGGTGGGCTCGTCCATTAGGAGCAAGTCGTTATCTTCCAAAAGAATTTTAGCAAGCTCAATTCTCATTTGCCAGCCGCCGGAAAACTCCTGAACAGGTTTGTTAAAATCACTTTCGGAAAAACCGAGTCCCGTAAGTACCTTTTTAATTTTTGAATCGATTGAGTAAAATTCCGCCTGTTCTTTAAGATGCTCTAACTTTTCGAAACGTTTTTTCAAAGTTTCATCCGCTTCCAAATCGGCTCCGGCAGTCAAGAGATTGTGAATTGCCTCTTCTTCCTTTTCAATTGTTCGAATTACGCTCAAGCTGTTTTTTACTTCGTTGAAAAGTTCCTTTCCCTTAACCGAAATTATTTCCTGCGGGAGGTAGCCGATTTTAATATCTTTTTGTTTGCGGATTACGCCCTGTTCCGGCTGTTCGAGCCCGACAATTAATTTGAGCAATGTTGTTTTACCCGTGCCGTTTGCGCCCACGAGTCCAATCTTGTCGCCCTTGTTAATTTTAAAACTTGCGCTTTCGAAAAGGTAGTCGCCCGTAAATCCGATAGAAAGGTTCTCTACGTCAATCATTCCGAATTTTATTTTCTTATTACGGCAACTTTGGTAAGAGCAATATTATTAGCCTCTTCGTCGTAAAGGGCGATAATGTAAATTCCGGAGCTAACAAGGTTTCCGTTGTAATCCCGACCGTCCCAAGCGGCAATTCTGCCTCCCGGCGCGGAAAGATAAGTGCGCACGAGATTGCCCGAAACAGTCATTATTTTGATGTAAGTGTTTTGGATTAATCCGTCGATGTAAACAAGATTTTCCTTGCCGGCATTGATTACAAACGGATTGGGGTAAACGGAAATTTCCTTGAACTCTTTTTCCGGCTCAAGCCCCATTGTTCTTAGAGAAGAAATTCCGTAGTCGGTCGCAATGTAAACAATGCCGTTCTTTTCGTCGAAGGCAATGCTATTGATTGTGTTGGAAGCCAACGGGCTGTTGCTTTCGGTGTAATTTTCAATTAGGGAAGAACCGTCCGGCGTAATTAGAAAAACGCCTTGGTTTGTGCCGACCCATTTCCGGTTAAGCGGATCAACGGCAATGCAGGTAATGTTTTGTTGCCTCAAAGCAAATACGGAACTTATTCTTGCGCCCGGCTGGGAAGGTTCAAGGTAATTAACGCCAAGGCTTGTTCCAATCCAAAGTTCTCCTGCTTTGTCAAGAACTACGGCATTAATGTTGTCGCTGTTCAATCCGTTGGAAGTTCTTAAAATGCCCCACACATCGTCGTTTAGATCATCGAAAGTTTTATTTTCGTTAAAGTAATACAATCCCGGTTCTCCGTCGCGTTGCACCGAAAACCATTTCGTTCCGTATTGGTCAATTGCAAGATTGTAAAGAATTGCCGGGCTTGGTGTAAGCGGATAACCGAATTTGTAGTGGTACCATTTCCCGTCCTTTGTTAAAACGCTGACCGGCTCCGAATTGACGTTCGACAAATTAAGCACCCAAATATTCCCTTTTGAATCAAGTGCGATGTCGGTCAAAGGAATGAATTTGGGATTTTTCGAAATGCCCGTAAGCGTTGTATTGCTCGCATTGTAGGTGTAAAACGAGTCCCCTTCGAAAACCGTGAAACCGTCGCCCCAGTTGGAAAAGAAAACACGACCGTCATTAGCAGGGAAAACACTGTAAAAGGCATTTAAGGAAATTGCAGACGTATTGTCTTTGTTGTAATTATGCCACAATGTCCCGTCGTACATATTAATGCCCGAGCCTTTCGGACTCTTGCCGCTAACCGTCCAAACCCTGCCGAATTTGTCAACCGCTAATTTGTGCACCGAGTTTTGAACCGGACCGTTCGGGAAAACAATTTCCTGCTTGTCCAAAATTATTGCAAGTCCGCCGTTTGTTGCAATGTAAAATACTCCGCCGTGTTTTTTTACTTTTCGAAATCTTAATTCGTTAATGTAAACAACCGGCTTTGAGTTTGAGCCGTCGTAACTGAATATTTTGCTGCCGACTGCCGAGTAAAGTGAGTCGTCTGAAACTTCAATATCATTAACGTGGTAATTTGCGTAAAGGATTCTCGTCCATTTTCCGTTGTCTAAACGGAACAACCCGGTGTCTGTTGCAGCGTAGTAATTGGTTTTGAAGAACAAGGTTTTGTACACGTTCCTTGCAATAAACGTGGAATCAAACGAATACGAATTCCAAGATTCGGGAGCGGTAATGTTGGTGGCGTTCTTTTTAAGAAAAGCAACGCCCGCTGAAGTAGAAACAATTGTGCCGTTGGAAAAGGTTACGGAATTAACTTTTATTTCGGTAGGGAAGTTCCCGAACTTTGTAATCGTGTCGTAAAAGTGAAAATCTTTTGTGCTGATTAGGGAAACGCCGAAATCGGTGGAGACGTAAACCGTGTCGCCCTTTATTTTTAAATCGTTGATTGCCTTGTTGGTTTTGTCCGATGTGGCAATGTCGATGATTGTTTTTATTCCGGATTGTCCGGGAGTAATAATACTCAAATATCCTTCCATTGTGCCTACCCAAATTTTGCCTTCGCTGTCAACTGCAATGGCTGTTACTTTTTGGCTTTGCAAACCTTCGGATTTTGTGTAAAGGGTGTAAGTGCTGTCCTGAATATTGAAATAAAACAATCCTCCGTCTGTTGCCGCCCACGCGCCTTTGCTTATAACGTCAATGGCGCTGAGGTTTCGCATATCGGTAAAATTTTGCCACGTGAAAAAATTTTGTCCGAAAAGGAAAGAACTGTTTATTAAAATTAAAAGCAAGATTTTTTTCATTGGTTATCCTTGTTAAACCTGATTGAGGAAAAAATCCAATTAAGATTTCAAATTTACAAATTTTTATTTTGTTAGAAAGGTCAAAAAAATACTACCCAAAACTAAACAGTGAACAGATAACAGTGAACAGAGAAAAATGTCTTGTCCTCTAATTGTAATCTTTGCGAAAAAATTTCTCTGCGCTCTCTGCGTGGAAAAAAATTGCTCAAGCCGTATTTTTAACTATTCTGCTTCTCATTTCGGTAAGGAAGGAAGAAGGAATGAAAAATTTCCCCAAGTTGTATTCGTCTTCCTTTTCCTCGCCGTGGAAATCTGAGCCGCCGGATTTTAGCAAACAATATTGGTCCGCAATTTTACTGTAAAATTTCTGAGTCTTTTCCGTGTGGGAAGGGTGGATTACTTCAATTCCGTCAATGCCGGCTTCAATTAAATCGAATAAAATTTTTTCTTTCATATTTCCGGGATGTGCAACAAAAACAAGCCCGCCGGCATCGTTAATTATTTTAATTGCGCTGATTGGCGAAATGTGAATTTTTTTCTCGTAAGCCGGTCCGCCGTCTTTCAAATATTTCCAAAACGCCTCGTAGTAGTTTTGAACTGCTCCTAATTTGACAAGGGCTTTTGCGATGTGAGGTCTGCCCACAGCGGAATTCTTAGCCACTTCGTCAACATCTTCCATCGAGATTTTAATTCCCAAATCGTTCAATTTTTGAACTATTCTTTGAGCTCTGAAGTAACG
>JALWGH010000109.1 GCA_027013735.1 Melioribacteraceae bacterium | reverse complement strand
GGAACGGTTTCCGCAGCACGCGAGGCTGCAATAATGGACGTACCGGCAATTGCAATTTCGGTTACTTCTCACCATCCCAAGCATTACGAATTTGCAGGCAAAGTTGCCGTTTACCTTGCAAAACTCGTTGCAAAAAACGGACTGAAAAAAGGAACGTGCCTGAACGTGAACGTCCCCGATTTACCGGAAGAAGAAATTGAAGGAATTTTGCTTACCAAGCAAGGCAATTCGAAGTGGGACGACATCTACGAAGAACGCATTGACCCTTACGGTGGGAAGTATTATTGGCTTACAGGTAAAATGACAGACGACGACCACACGCTCGACAGAGACCAATTTGCAATTCTTCAAAAATACGTTGCGGTTACCCCCATTCATTTCGACCTTACGGATTACGACACCTACGAAAAGATGCAATCGTGGGAATTGGATTTCCTCGGCAAAGAAAAGAAATAAAGTACTGCATTAAAAAATGAGCGCGGAAAATTTACACTTCGGGATTTCTTTTTCTTCTTACTACTTCATTCCAATTGCTTTACTCCTTTTGCTGTTCACGATTTACATTTACAAAGTAACCGTTCCGCAAATTAACAAAGGACTGAAAGTTTTCCTGATTGCCCTCCGCTCGCTTACTCTGTTTTTAATCTTAATTGCATTGTTTGATCCGGTGTTAAAACTTACGCGTGAATTTAACTTGCCCCCTAAAGTTGCTGTTTTCATTGACAATTCACAATCAGTAAACAAATACTCTAAGAAAATTTTTTCAAACGCTTCCTCTCTAAGTAATGAGCTTTTGTCAGCAGGGTTTAATGTTAGAACTTACGGTTTCGGTAGCAATGTAGCTCCCCTGCCGAAAGATTCTTTGGACAAATTAAATTTTAACGAAAGATTAACTTCGTTCGATTTGGTTTTCGATTCACTGCAAAACATCTCCGACTTAGACGCAGCCGTAATTTTTTCCGATGGCAACATTACCGTAGGCTCGACACCGATTAGCCGTGCGGAAAAATCGGAAGTAAAAATTTTTACAATAGGAGTGGGAGACACAACAAAACCTGCCGACATTGAAATTGCCAAAGTTCTTTCAAATTCGTTCGCCTATTTAAATAAAAAAACCGAAGTGCAAATCACCTTAAAAAATAAAGGCTTCGGTGATGTTACTCTGCCGGTAAGCTTATTTGACGGCAACAAACAAGTTGCGGTAAAAAGTGTTTTCCTTGCCAATGACGGCTTGCTTAATCTAAAACTCACATTTACCCCTAAAACATTGGGCGAAAGGAGACTAAGAGTCTCAATCCCCAATATTAAAGGGGATTCAAAGAAAGGGAATAACTCTAAATATTTTTACTTAAAAGTTCTCGATTCAAAAATCAAAGTTGCCCTTGTTTGCGGAGCCCCTTCCGCTGATTTTTCTTTTGTGAAAAACTCCCTCTCTCAAAACAAAGAATTCAGAGTTACTCCAATTGTGGAGTTAAGCCCGAATAAAACAATTAATGGTAACAGGGCAAAGGCAATCCTCGACAGCAGTAAAGTTTTGTTTTTAATCGGCTTCCCCGCCCGGAATTCAAAACAAAAATTAATCGACTTGGTTAAAGAAGAAATTGTTAATAAGAAAAAACCGTATTTACTTCTTTTCTCATTAGGCACGGATTTCAGTAAGCTCGCACACTTGGGAAAAGGCTTGAACTTCCGCATTAATCAACAAGCAAGCGTTAACGTTAAAGCAAACATTTCGGTAAACGATTTTAACGACCCGCTTTTCAAATTAACACAGGGTAACGAGGAAAGTTATTGGAGTAATCTTCCTCCGTTAAATTTTTACGGCATTAATATTACTCCTTTAAAACCAGCCCGCATTGCTGCGGAAGCAATTTTAAACAACCGAAAAACCGTTTTCCCCTTTGTTATTAAGTATTCTAACGCTCAAAGGCGTTCCTTGTCCTTGCCTGTCGGGAATATTTGGCGGTGGAAGTTACGTCCCTCGACGGAAGCTTCGTTGTTGTTCGACGACTTTTTTCAAAACTGTGCAAAATGGCTAAATGCCGCAAACAATTTGCAAAGATTTAAATTACGTCCTGCGAAAAAAATATTCGTAAAAGGTGAACCGGTTTACTTCAAAGGAGAAGTTTACGACGAAAGTCTGAACCCGTTAAATAATGCTGACGTTGAAATAACAGTAAAACAAGACGGCGAAAATTTCCAAACTGTTTTAGTCAATAAAAACAACGGACTTTACGAAGGTTACTTTGAAAATCTAAAAGCCGGCGAATATTCTTACACAGGAAAAATTTACGTTGACGGCAAACAGGCATTTTCAGAATCAGGTAAATTTACAATTACCACCGTGAACCCCGAACTTTTGAAAACTGACATTAACAAAGATTTCCTCAAACTCATTTCAAATCTTTCCGGCGGGAAATATTTTCCCATTGAAAAAACAAACCGATTAATTTCTTTCCTAAAATCCGGTCTCGCTAAAAAAGAAAAGGTAAAAATCCACACAAGCAACTACCCTTTGCGTTCTTACCCGGTGCTGTTAATAATTATTATTTTCTTGTTTACTTTGGAATGGGTGATTAGAAAAAGAAGCGGATTGATGTAAAGAAGAAATGAGAAACCAGAAATAAGAAATCCGCCTTCGCCCTCACTTTGCTCGGGCTACGGCGCGACAGGTGTTTTTCGCAAGACGATAGACGCGAGACATAATTAATTGAAAGTGGAAAGTTAATTACTTCGATACCTTCGGCATCGGTTTATCTTTCCTCTATTTTCTTCTATTTACATTCGACCCCGTTGGGGTCGTATAGTTTCCAATAAGCAGTAACGCGAATTGCCAATAATCTATGTTACAAAAACCATTTCGCAGATAGACAACTTTCTTTTTCTCACGAGAAAGAGAAGGAGGCTTTTTAATACTGTTTCCGAAAGAATCCCGAAGGGATTCAATGTAGATAGCAAAAAGAATCAAAATTGAAGAAGAACCATGAAAGGATTCAAGTTTTAAGAGCAAAATATTCGAAATAAAAATACAATGATAATATTTTGCTACAGATTTTAAAACTATACCATGCTAACCAAAAGGAAATGCGGTAAAATATTTTGACACTATATTCAAAGTTGTACCAATGAAAGGATACAATTTCTCCGCTAAGAAATATTAAAGAACGAGAATCTGGAATTTATAGGGAAAGATAATTAATATTTAAATGCTTTATAAGTATTAAAATATTGCCTTCCTTTTTCAGTTATCTCCCAAATTCCCCTGGGTGAATCAGACCTTAACAAACCCTCTTTTATCATTATAAATCTTTCCCATTGAGCCGTATTCTCCCATCTTATCATAGCACCACGAGGCAATTTTTCATAATCAACTGGTTTGAGAATATTTTCCATCTTAATTCTTATATTTTCCATAATTTCTCTGACTTCTCCTTTCCCTCCAAGTTCAATTAACGTTTCTAAAATAGGTAGTCGATATGCTTGTCTAGGCGTTTTTTCACCTATACTAATTACTCTATGATACTTAGAATTAGAGACATGTACTATTCTTTTAATTTTTAAGTTATCTGATTCAGATGCATTGTTTTTAAAATCATTCCTTGATCTACTTCTATTGCAATAACGATGAGTTAAACGTGCATTAGACAATGTTGTTTTGCCACCTTTCCAATATTGTTCAATATGATCTATCTCAGCATCATCAATAGTATGAATTTTTTGACCACAAATGGTACAATAAGGATTGGATTCCCATAATTGCTCTTTTAAATGCAAAGGGAATATTCTTGGTTCTTTTTTGTTATTACCAACAATTTCCTTAAGGGCAAAAATCCATTTATCAAAGCGCGTATGAATCTTATCCTTATTATCAGTTGATATAGTAATTGTATCTATAAAATCTAAATCATGTGTCATAAGCCAAATCAATTTTTCCCTAATTTCCTCGGCATGAGGAACAATTTGATTCTCTTCAAATAATGTGAAGCCAAACATAATTATATCGAATAATCCTTTATTTATTTTTCTTGTTTCCCAATAACCGTTCGGATCCTCAGAATTTCCTAATATAAACCGTCTAAAAGCCCTATTTCCAAAAACTAATTTTGATAACTTAATACTTTTTTTAAATACTTGAGTTAGCTCCTCTATTTCCTCTTCACTTAAATTTTGATGATTTTCCATTTCTTTATTTAAGAAATTTTTCATTGACGGCTGATATTTTAAATAAGTGTTATGATAAAAAGCAAAAAATCGCAAAATCATTTCTCTATCTTGCATTCTATTGTGAGGCTCTTTTAGACCAAATAAAAAT